>JANMQX010000057.1:0-1702 GCA_031370745.1 Ilumatobacteraceae bacterium | reverse complement strand
CCGGCACCCTCGACCGTCGCGCAATCGCGTGGCACCTTCAACGGAGCCGCATTCGACGCGGTGATCGCCGCCGCGACGGTTGATGTTGGCGACATCTCGATGGGCGCGGCCGTGTTGCGAGACGGCACCGTTGTGCACACGACGGCACTCGGCATGGAGAACCCCTTCGACCTGAAGGCTGCCACCATCAAGACCCGGTTCAGACTCGCGAGTGTCTCCAAGATTCTGACCGCCGTGGCGATCATGCAGTTGGTCAACGAGGGCTCGATCCAACTCGACGCGCCGTTCGCCGGCCAACTCGGTCTCGACGGGCCATTCGCAGATCCACGTGTCGCAACCGTGACGGTACGGGAGTTGATGTCACACACGTCCGGGTTCGGGGCGGCGCACGGGATCTTCTTCGGCCACGGCGTCGACACGTGGCGGCAGGCCGCCGACTACGCCCTCGGGCAGACGCTGCAGTCCGATCCGGGAACGGCCTTCCAATACAGCAACACCA
The DNA here is from genome assembly GCA_031370745.1 of Ilumatobacteraceae bacterium. Lineage (GTDB taxonomy): Bacteria > Actinomycetota > Acidimicrobiia > Acidimicrobiales > Ilumatobacteraceae > JAENVT01. Next base: position 1,203 of record JANMQX010000057.1, on the reverse strand, counting down.
ACTTCTGTCTCCTGGGTCTGCTGGTCGAGTCAGCCACCGGCCAATCATTCGAAACTGCGATCCGCGATCGAGTTTTGAAGCCGATCGGTATCGACGCCCATCTGGCACCAACCTTCGATACCGAAAGCGGCGATGCGGTGCACGCGTCGTCGCCAGGCCGCAACTACATGGAGACGCTGGGCCCGGCTGGGGGCTGGGTGGCCACACCGCTCGACATCGCCAAGCTCGCCGACGCACTTCGAGCCGAGTCGCCTCGTGCACATCTGCTCGACTCCGCGACGGTCGACAAGATGCGAGTGAGTGTGACCGTGCCCGTCGAGACCCCGCCACCCGCAAATGGTTGGAGCTATGGCCTCGGACTGATGTTGTTCGGCGACGGGGCGTGGGGCCACACCGGCACCATCGAGTCGACCCACGCTGTCGTCGTCAACCGGCCCGATGGGCTGACTGTGGCCGTGTTGATCAGCGGTAAGGAGCCGGGCAACACCGACGCGCTGTTGCCCGTCATCGACCTCGCTGTGGCCGCCGCGTCGGCCCCATCCGGCTAGCCACAGCCTTCAGGTCGTGGATACCACGATGTCCGAATATCCCTACAGGGCGGCGTCGAGATGGGCTTTCATCGCGACCACCAGGTCGAGGAGCTCTGCCGATTCTTCGGCGTTCAATGCGTGGTCGACGATGCGAGTCATCGTTCGCTCGGTGATCATTTCGGTCTCGGCGCGCAACTCGACGAGGTGGGACACATCGGGGAACGGTGCCGACCACCCGAACTGTTGCGCTGTGCCCTCGCCATCGGCAACCAACATCGCATCACGGGGCGCGATGCCGGTCGTCACCACCGCAGTGATGTGCACGGCGCAGCGCAGTTCCCGCAGAACATGTGTGACGAAGTAAGCCAGCCCGGCATCGTCGTCGGGCCGCGGCTCGGCACGCCAGCCGGCGAAAAGTGGTAGGCCGATCGGATCGACCGAATCGATGACATGACGAATGAGGTCAGCCTGACGTGCCGCGCCGTCGTAGCCGATCAACCGCGCTCGTCCCCATTGAGCGCACGCCGCTCCATAGCGTGCGGCCGCCGCGCGACCACCTTCCACGGCAATGCCGCTCCCCCACATCTTGCGCACCAGTGATGGCTCGAAGAATCCGAGGCCCGCTCCGACGACATCGGCATCGACGTCACCCAGCACTCCCGCGCGTCCGGCG
>JANMQX010000024.1:0-14532 GCA_031370745.1 Ilumatobacteraceae bacterium | reverse complement strand
ATTCTGCGGACCTGCTGATAGTGTTGCGACGCTCTCAACCGGAAGAAGTTCCCTAGCCCCCATCGTCTAGTGGCCTAGGACACCACCCTTTCAAGGTGGCGGCACGGGTTCGAATCCCGTTGGGGGTGCTGGTCAGATTGTTCACAGTCTGGTCCCGTGGTGAAGCTGGAGTTCACGCCGGCCTGTCAAGCCGGAGGTCGCGGGTTCGAGTCCCGTCGGGACCGCTCAAACTCAAAAAGTTTGAAGTGGTGTGCGTAAGTAATGAAACACGGTCGAGTAGCTCAGTCGGCAGAGCACACGCCTGAAAAGCGTGGGGTCACCGGATCGACGCCGGTCTCGACCACAGCGAGGGTCAGCGCTCTCACCGAAATGGGCGCATACGGCCCAGATCGGTGACAGCGAGGCCCAGGTAGCACCGGCCGCCTTGACCGGACCGCTCGATTGCCGTCGATAGCCTCGTTGGCGTGGATCGGACTCGTACACCGCTGGAGCATCAGTTGGTCGACGCGCTTCAATCGCTCGAGCCCTGCCGCGACGAAGTTCTGGCCGAGCCAGCAGATCTCGATCTGGCACATCTGTACGACATCCAACTGGCGAGCCGCCATTGCGATCTCGCCGCGCGCTGGCTTCGGTCACAGGGCAAGGGTTACTACACCATCGGGTCGGCGGGACACGAGAGCAATGCCATCGTGGCAATGGCCACGCGGCCGACGGACCCGGCTCTGCTGCACTACCGCAGTGGTGGTTTCTACCTCGGCCGCGCCGGTCTGCCCGGCATCAGTGACATTCTTTCCGGCGTCGTTGCCGCAACGAGCGAGCCGATCTCCGGCGGGCGCCACAAGGTGTTCGGCCGTCACGATCTGGCGATCATCCCGCAGACATCGACGATTGCCTCGCATTTGCCGCGCGCGGTCGGCGTGGCCTTTGCCATCGACCGGGCCGCGAAGCTCAAGGTGTCGTCACCGTGGCCGGCCGACGCCATCACCCTGTGCAGCTTCGGCGACGCATCCACCAATCATTCGGTCGCCACCGCGGCCTTCAACACTGCTGCGTACTGCGCGTACCAGCGCCTGGCAATGCCGTTGCTGTTCGTCTGCGAAGACAACGGACTGGGCATCAGTGTTCGGACACCGGCGGGGTGGATCGAGACTTCATTCAGCTCGCGACCGAATCTTCGGTACGTCGCGGTTGATGGCGACGATCCTGTCGAGGTTGCCGAGGTCGCCACCGCATTGGCCGGTTGGGTGCGCGACAGGCGCAAACCCGCGTTCTTGCACCTGCGCACGGTGCGGTTCGGCGGGCACGCCGGCACCGATGTCGAGGGGGCCTATCGCACGGGCGCAGAGATGCGTGCGGAGGCCGAGCGCGACCCGATCCTCGGCACTGCGCGAGCTCTGCTGACAACAGGTTGGAAGCAGTCCGATCTGTTGCAACGACACGACGAAATAGCCGACATGGTGTACAAGGTCGCCGGCGATCTGGCCAACGCCGAACAGCTCACCACGGCCGACGAGGTCATTCGCCCGCTGGCGATTCGCCGCCCCGACGAGGTGAGGAGCGTGGCCCGGAGGTTGACACCCTCCGACGACACCGAGCCACTGACCTTCGCGCAGGCGGTCAACGCCACATTGGCAACAGTGCTCGCCCGCCAACGGAACGCGCTGGTGTTTGGCGAAGACGTCGCGATGAAGGGTGGCGTGTACGGCGTGACCAAGGGTCTCATGGCAAAGGCTGGAGGCGCCCGGGTGTTCGACACGTTGCTCGACGAGACATCGATCCTCGGACTGGCCAATGGCACAGCGATCAGTGGCTTCGTGCCGATCGCCGAGATCGAGTACCTCGCCTATCTCCACAACGCCGAGGACCAGTTGCGCGGCGAGGCAGCGACGTTGTCGTTCTTCTCCAATGGCCAGTACCGCAACGGCTTGGTCGTGCGTGTTGCCGGATACGGCTACCAAGAAGGTTTCGGCGGTCATTTCCACAACGACGACGCAATCGCGGTGTTGCGCGACATCCCCGGCCTCGTCGTCGCGTCGCCGTCGCGACCCGACGACGCCGCGGCGATGCTGACCACATGCGTCGCCGCCGCGCAGGTCGATGGCACGGTTTCAGTGTTCCTCGAGCCGATCGCCCGATATCACACGCAAGATCTGTTCGAGACCGGCGACCGAGGTTGGATGGCTCCGATCCAAGCAGGCGAACATGTCGCGATCGGGTCGGCGAGAACCTATGGCGACGGCCTCGACCTGACGATCGTCACGTGTGGCAACGGCGTGATGCTGAGCCTACGAGTCGCCCGACGGCTGGCCGGGCGAGGCGTCGGTGTGCGCGTCCTCGACCTGCGCTGGCTCGCTCCGCTGCCGATCGACGATCTCATCCGGGAGACCCACGCGACGGGCGCGGTGCTGGTCGCCGACGAGACTCGCGCCAGCGGAGGTTGGAGCGAAGGTGTGATCACCGCCCTCGTCGATGCCGGCATCACTACGCGCATGGGCAGAGCGACAAGCAAGGACAGCTTCATACCGCTCGGCGACGCGGCGAAGCTCGTTCTGCTCAGTGAGGAAGACATCGAGACAGCGGCCTACCGCCTGCTGCACAACTGACGACGAAGCCAAGGGCACCACACCCCCCGCGTTTGCGGCCCTCCCGGTACCATCGCCCTGAGTTACGAACGGATGAGGTTGCGATATGCACAAGCGGATGGTCGTGACAGCATCGATCACCCTCGCAGACGTCATCGCGTGTCGTAGCAACGACGAATTGACGGCCTGGGGCGAAAGCGTCTCGCAGTAACCCGTGCCCCTCCAGCTCACTTTCGTCACGTCTGCCAAGCGTCAGATCGACCTACCCGACTCCCCGGGTGAGGTCGCGTTCGTCGGGCGGTCGAACGTCGGGAAATCGTCGCTGATCAACGCATTGGCGAACCGGCGCCAGCTCGCCAAGGTGTCGAACACGCCTGGACGGACGCAATTGATCAACCTGTTCGTCCTGCCCAACGGCGCAACGGTGGTGGACCTTCCGGGCTACGGATACGCGGCCGTGCCAGGTCGCGAGCGCGCTACCTGGCAGGCGATGATCGAGGGCTATCTCCTGGAACGAGAGCCGCTCGCACTGGTGTTCGTACTGGTCGATGGTGAGATCGGCCCGACGAAGCTCGACCTGCAGATGCTCGCCTGGCTACAGGCGAACGCGGTCCCATATCAGATCGTGGCCACCAAGCTCGACAAGGTCAAGCCGTCGAAGTTGGCTGGTCGCAAGCAACAACTGGCCCGCGGCTGTTCGCTCGAAGAAGGCGACGTGATCTGGGTCAGCGCCAGCAAAGGCACTGGCATCGACCGCTTGCAGGCACACGTCAACACGATGCTGACGATCTGAAGACGCGGCATCGTAAAACACCCATTGCGTCAAGACCGCCACGTGGAGTAGTCTTAACCGTTGTGGTAGGACGGGTGATCCGATGACTGGACAATTGATGACTCGACTGGGCTACTCGCCCGCCGCATCGCGCAGCGAGCAGGTGCGGTGGCTGGTGTCGCGCTGCGAGCCGCTCCTGCTGGTGACGCTGTCGATTCACTACCTGCTGCGTATCCCCGTGGGGTCAGTCTCGATTCCGGTCGTGATCGCCGCGATCGCAGGTTGTGCGCTCGGCCTGTTCGGCACGGTCTACCCGACAAGCTTCCGGCTCGGCATGGCCCGGGCCACCGTCGCAACGTTGCTGCTGATCGCCATGGCGCTCGTGTTGCGGCACCACCTCGTGGATCTCGTGCCGTGGTTCCCGATCCTCGGGATCAGCTATCCGCTGGTGTTCGGTCTGCGCCGGGCATACCCATTCCTCCTTGCCAACGCCGTCGGCGTCGGCGTCGCAGCAACCTCAGCATTTGGCGTCGCATCTGGGATGTTGCGAGTCCCCGTGGTGCTGATCGGTGGGGTGTTGGCGGGTTTGGTCGCCGACGCGCTCGAGCAAGCAACCACTTCGGCGACGACAGCTACCCGCGACGCGGCACGGGCACGCACCAGCGAGAACTACCTGCGGACCGTGCTCAACACAGCGCCGATCGGCATTCTGGTGATCGGGGGCGAACTCGAGAACTCGTTCATGAACGCTCGGATCTCGCAGTTCCTCGATTCGGCACCGGTGCTCAACGATCTCGAGGCGCTGCGCATGTACCTCGTGCCCGACGATCGCCACATCTTCGAAGAGATGCGCACCAAGGTTGCCGGCGGTGAGACGGCCACCTACAACTGCCGCCTCGAGCTGCCGCAACTCGGAGTGCGCAACGTGCAGATCGTCGCCGCTCCGGCGATCGACGACAACGGCCATCACACGGGCACAGTCGTCATCGTGCGCGACATGAACGATGAAGTAGACCGTCGCCGCGAGATGGAACGCTTCCGAGCAGTCGCCGACGCGACGACCGACCTCGTGGCCATTGCGTCGTTCGGCGACGGCGCCAACTACCTCAACCCGGCGGGCGAGCGGTTCTTCGGAGCCAACCCGTTGAACCGCAACGACACCCTGAAGTTCATCCCCGAGGAGTACCGCGAGACGATGTTCGCGGAGATCGGCGAAGCCATCCGCGACGGTGGCACGTGGAGCGGCGAGATCGAGATGGTCGATCAAGACGGCGAACGGCACCCGATGTCGGGCGTGGCGGTCGGTATCCGCGACGAGCAAGGTCACCACGAAGGCTTCGCCGTCACGTACCGCGACCTCTCCGATCGCAAGCGGCTCGAAGCGCGATTGGCACACGACGCCGGCCACGACACGCTGACCGGACTGCCGAACCGCCAACAGCTCTTCCACCTGCTGACCAACACGATCGGCGATCGCGAGCGAATGGCCGTGATGTTCTGTGACCTCGACGACTTCAAGGTCGTCAACGACAGCCTTGGTCACTCCGTGGGCGACCGATTGTTGCAGGTCGTCGCCGACCGATTGCAAACCGCCACACGCGGCGGCGACATCGTCGGCCGTCTCGGTGGCGACGAGTTCCTAGTCGTGTGCCGCAACATCGGAACAGACCAAGAAGTTGCGGCCATCGCCGATCGCCTGCTCGGCGCAGTCAAAGCGCCGATCAGCCTCGACGGTCGCGAGCATGTTGTCTCGATGAGCGTCGGTGTGGCGTTCGGAATCGGAACCGACCCTGCCAACGAGATCGTGCAACGCGCCGACCTGGCGATGTACGCGGCCAAGCAAGCCGGGCGTCGCCGCGTCGCGATGTTCGACCAGACGATGCGCCGTCAAGTCGACGATCGGCTCGACATGGAGCGAGAGCTACGCGCTGCGTTCCGCGACAACCAGTTGTCGCTGCACTACCAACCGATCGTCAACACCGGCACCCGCGAGGTGCTCGGCTTCGAAGCGTTGGTCAGGTGGCAGCACCCGACGCGCGGCTTGATCCTGCCAGGCAAGTTCATGCCCATCATCGAGACCGCCGGGTTCTCGATTCAACTCGGCGAGTTCGTGCTCAACGAAGCAACCCGCGCTGCGTCGCTGCTGCGGTTGCGTTCACCCAACCTCAGCATGTCGATCAACCTGTCGGCCCCAGAGCTGAACAACGGCGACTTGGTCGAGAACGTTGCCAAGGCGATCACCCGCGCCGGCATCGGCGCATCGGCCCTGACGGTCGAGATCACCGAGGACATCGTCATGGCCGACATCGTTGCCGCCAAGCCGCAACTCGACGAGCTCCTTGGGCTCGGCGTGCGCATCGCAATCGACGACTTCGGCACCGGCTATTCGAACCTGGCCCTGCTTCGCCAGTTCGCCGCCGACTTCGTCAAGATCGACCGCAGTCTGATCAGCGGCCTCGACACCGAGCGCGGCGGCAGCGAGTTCGTGCGGCTGATCCTGTCTCTGGCCCACGAGCTGGGGTTTGCCCCGATCGCGGAGGGTGTCGAAACCGAGGCCCAGCTCGACGAGTTGCGCCGGTTGGAATGCAAGATGGCACAGGGATTCCTGTTTGCCAAGCCGATGACGCTGGCCGACGCCCTCGCATTTGCCAGCAGCGGCTCGTACGGACAGCGGGTCTGAGACGACTGTAAGCTTTCGGCCGGTAAACGTCGCCGGAGGATCGGCCAACAAGGTAGGCGGCATGGGACAATTACAGAAGGTGAGCTGGCGAACGGTTGGTTACGCCGCGCTCGGCACCGTCGTGGCCGCCGCCTCTGTAGTCGCCATCATCAACAGCGACGGCGTTCGCCCGACCTCGCTGACGTCGAGCGCGGCGACCCGCTGGCTGTTCGACCAACTGACCGGCAGGGCCGTTCTGGTCGATGGCCTGGCAGGGCGTGTCGTGGCAAAAATCGATGCCGAATCTCAGGGTAGCCGCGAGGTCGCGGTCCAAGGCGTCGGTGGCGCCTTCCTGGTGGCCAAGGAAAAGGGCTCTGTGCGCACGCTCTCGACCGCCAAGTTGCAGCTGGGTACGGCGCAACCGGTCTCGTCACTCTTGGATCCTGACGTCAAGTTCGGGGTTGGCGCCAGCGGCCTGACTGTGGTCAGCGGCAAGAGCGCTACCGCCAACGTCGTGGCCGTCGGCGACGTCACCAGGCCAGTGACGATTCCCAAATCGGAGAATGCATATGTCGCTGGCGATGGCAGCATGTGGCTGATCACAGGCACCGAAGCCACCCATGTCAACGTGGACGAGTCGAAAACGACGGTGCGGATGCGCAGCGAGGTGCGCCAGACGACGACTGTCGGCCCGCGCGCGGTGGCCTACGACAACTTCCGCGGCACCGTGCGCTGGATCGGTGGTAACGATGTCGAGGTTCAGCAGGCCATACCCAACCCCAGCGACGCCGTCTTGCAGCAGCCCGGCGACGACGCACGATGCGTGTGGATGGGCATCGACGACACGTTGATTTGTGTCGGACCGACGAAGATCGAGCAGACCTTGACCGTTGCCGGGATGCACCTCTCGGCAGGCGCGGGCGACCGTTTGGCGGTTGCGGGCAACACCGCAGTCGTCGTCAGAAACCGAAACGAGGTCGCACGAATCGACCTGGAGAGTCGTCAAATGGCCCACGACGCGGACCCCCCAACCGTCGCGCCCGGTGCAGAGGCGCTGACGATCACGGCTTCCGGAAACCTGATCTGGCTCGATGACGAGGGCGGCGACAATGCCTGGGTCGTGCATCGATTCGGAATCAACACCATCGACAAGAACGACGCAAAGGCGCCCGAGCTCGACGCCCAGGGCCAGGTCAAGTCCAGCGCAGACGGTGGCAACGGGCCGACGACCGGCAACGGCAACGCGGCGGGCCAAGACAACGCCGACCACAACGACCACAACGGGCACGAAGATCCACCACATGCGGTCGACGACTCGGTCACCGCCCGAGCCGGCGCCACGGTGATCATTCCCGTGACCAGCAACGATTGGGACCCGGACCTCGGCGATCCCATTGCCGTCAGCCTCGTTGGTTCCGAGGCCGGTCAGTCGGCAAGCAGTGGCGCCGTCAACATATTGAACGGCGATTCGGTCTCCTATGTCCCCAGCCCTGGGTTCAGCGGAGTCGACACCTTCAAATACACCATCGTCGACAGTGAAGGCCAAACCTCAACGGCGACCGTCACCGTCGAGTTGTTCCCGCCAGGCAGTCCGAATCGGCCCCCGATCGCGAGGGACGACACGGCGTTCACCCGCGTCGGCCAGCCGATCACGATCGACGTGCTGGCCAACGACATCGACCCGGAGCGCGACACGCTGGGCATCGCGCCGTTCCGGCAGGATGTGGCGATCAGCGACACCACCGGTCCGACAAATCTGCCGGCGCTGAAGTACGAACCGCCCAATTTTCCGGGTATCTACAAGTTCACGTATCAGGCCGTTGATCCGCAGGGAGGTACCAGCGAAAAGGCTGTCGTCACCGTCACTGTTTCGGGCCTGGACGCACAGAACTCGCCACCGATAGCCCGTCCGGACGCCATCCGCCTGCGAGTCGGCGTCGAGAAGAATCTCAACGTCAAGGCCAATGACAGCGACCCGAACGGCGACGACCTGGTGATCTCGTTGCCCACATCGCAAGACAAGGGTGTCGCAGTCAGACTGCAGGGGCAACAGCTGTTCATCACGCTGCAGCCCGCCGCACCCCCCAGGGTGGTCGTGCACTACATCCTCAATGACAAGGATCCGAGTCACCCGGCGACCGGAAATGTCCTGGTGCTGAGGATCAACGACACGGCGCCGAATCGCCCGCCGGTCGCCAGTCCCGACGCTGACCGGGTCGTGATCGGCAACTCGGTGAAGATCCCGGTGACAGCCAACGACATCGACCCGGAAAGTGATGTGCTTCGTTTGTTGTCGGCCGCCGACCCTCTCGACGGCTCCGGCACCTCAGTCGTCGAAGGTGACTCGGTGCGGTTCACGCCGAACCTTCCCGACATCAAAGAACCAACACCGGTGACGTTCACGTACAAGATCACTGACGGCCATGGCAACGAGGCCACCGGCCGGGTCACTGTCACGGTGTTGCTGGAGGCGCTGCCGAAAGCCCCGTCTGCGCGCGACGACTTCGCGGATACAGAGACCGACCAACCGGTGACGATCGATGTGCTGGTCAACGACTCCGATCTGTCAGGCGGTGGACGCCCGCAGCTGACGACGGATCCGGTGTGTCCCAACGGCGGGGTTGCCAAGCGAACGCCCGACAACCGCGTCACGTTCACACCACCGCGTGGGCTGACCGGAACGTTCAAGTGCAAGTACTCGGTCAGCAACACTCAGGGTTTCCGAGCCGAGGCATCGATCATCATCACTGTCGTGGCTCCACAGCCCGGCAACCGACCGCCGTCAATCCTCGACGACGTCGCCGCCCAGCAACAGGTCACGTTCGGCCATACCCTCGTTCTGAATGCCAACGCTTTGGCCACCGATCCCGACGGCGACTCATTGGTGTTCTCCGCTGCCGGCAAACCAGTGCATGGCCAGACCGACTTCACCGCACAGTCGAGCACGCTCACGTACACGGCGCCCGCCATCGGGTCGGCCGACCAACGACCGGATGCGGACAACTTCGAGGTGACGATCAGCGACGGAAACAATGGAAACGATCGTGGCACGATCTCGATCAAGCTGATCGATGACACGCCACCGCGCCCCGCCGCGGCCCCCGCCGCGCCGCAGACGCATGACCTCGCGACCTTGGCCACAACCGGCGTGCCGCTGTCGTACGATGTGCTCGACGCGCTTCGCGACGCCAACATCGGCGACACCTTGACCCTGCTCAACGCCTCTGCCGATTCTGGCCTCGGCACCGCGCAGGCTGTCAACGGTTTGATCAGCATCGTCCCAACGTCGGCCGGCACGTTGTTCATCACCTACACCGTGCAGAATGCCGCCGGGGTATCCAAGAGCGACAAGGTCAGAGTGACGATCATTGATCCTGTGCAGACGAGTCCGCCTGTCGCTGTAGACGACCAGTTGACCGTCGGCAGCGGGGGTGTCGGCGCGGTCAACCTGCTCGACAACGACCAGGGGATCACCGATCCGGGCGACAAGGTATCGGTGACGCTCAACAATCGGCCGCCGGCCAGTTTCGGCTCGGTTGACTTCCAACAAACAGGCGTGGTGTCGTTTGTCGCTGCTGCGGGCGCCGAGGGAACGGTACTCCTGACCTACACGCTGAAAGACGGCAGCGGCCTACAGAGCACCGCCCAGTTGACCATCACCGTGTTGGCCTGTTCGGAGAGCCCGCCACGGGCGCTCAACACCAGCGTCTTCACGCCGTATCAAACCCCAATCGACATCAATCTCGGGCTGTACATCGTCTCCGGCCACCTGCAGCCAGGCAGCGTCAGAGGTGCCGGCTTGACCGGCCTCACCGGCACCTACACACCGCCTGCCGGCATGAACAGCACCGAACTGGTCACGTTCGTCGTCGAGAACGGCTGCCGTCAAACAGACCAGGGCCAGCTGATCATCGACGTCAATCACAGTCCTTCTGGTGGCACCAAATCCCTCAACATGTCGGGGGGCGATGTCCCGTTGACCCTGACCGTCAACGATCTGGCCACCGACGACGAGCCGCTGATCATCACAGGCCTCACCGGCAACCCGACGTGGGCCACCTTGGTGCTCGGCACCGACACGACCAATACGACGGTGCGCTTGACGCCGCCAGTGGGAACCGCCAGCGGCCCGTACAGCTTCACCGCTACGGTCCAAGACCCGGGCGGGCTGACCGCCGTCGCGACCATCAACGTGATGATCAGCAACCAGCCCCCAATTGCGATCGCCGATGAGTACACGACCAAAGAGGCACTCTTTGCAATCCCTGACCCCACGTTGAACGACACTGACCCGGAGGGTGGTCCACTCACGGTGCAAACCGCGTCGGTTCTCACCGGTCCCGGCCAGATTCAATCGATCAACGGCAACTCCATCGTCGTCTCACTGGGCCACGGTGTCACGACCCTGAGCTACACGATACGCGACGTCGGCGGATTGACCGCGTCGTCGACCATCACCATCACCTCCAACAATCCTCCGACGATCGATCCCGCCAGCGTCGCCACCGGCGGTCAGCCGACCGTGGACATACCGCTCAACATCACCGACCTGGATGGCGACCTGCTGCATATCGACTGCCAAACGCCGACTGACTTCACCGTGACCGTCAAGGCCACCGGGGATCAGCCACCTCCCGACCCGACGCACCCGACCTATGAAATCGACGTCAAGGTATCGTCGACCTTCAACGACCCTCCTATCAATCCTGGCGACGCTCCGCACTCCGCCACCTTCGACTGCAAAGTGACGGATGGCTTCTCGTCGGCAACCGCGACCATGACCGTCACGCAGAGCTGATCGGCGTCACCGCAACGGAGACTGTGTGCGGCGACGCAACGAGCGGGTGCTGAGCCACCACTTCCATCGCCACCACCTCGACGATGAGTTGCGGATGCTCGACTCGACCAACTTCAACTGATCGACGGCATCGACACCGCGCTGCGGATCGCACGGCGCAGTGGCATAGGTGACTGCGTCGGCGTGACGTTGCAACCGGCCGAGCGGGGGCCCGGCCGAAGGTTGGGTCTTCACGCCGGCCTCGACCAACTCGGCGTTGGTGTGGCTGTTGTGCAAGCTTGCACCGGCATCGACCAACGCATCAGTGGCCAGTGTCCATGCAGTGGTGACACGACGCGCCGGGTCGGACGCCTTCAGACCTTTGCGGCGCCGCAGCTTCTTCCACGTGATGATCGTTGCGAAGAGGATCACCGGCCACAACAGCAGGCCGGTGAACAGTCCACCACGAAGCGCCCACACCCGAACGGCCGCCCACCGCGTGGCCTTCGCGGGTGGAGCGGGGGCTTCGACGGGCTGGTCGGGATTGGCATTTTCGACCTTCGGCGGATCGAACTGTTGGACGGGAGGAGGAGTCTCCGACTGTCCGGTTGCCTGATCCTGGCCGACGCCCTTCTGCGACGATTCAGGTACGGCATTGACCGCCACCCAACCACCGGCCACGCGAACTTCGGGCCACGCGGTCGCGTCGTGTGTGGTGATCGTGTGCGATATCGAGGGGTCCTTCAGCTCGTACCCGGTGGCAATGCGCGCGTCGACACCAAGGCTGCGAGCGAGCAACACGAAGGCAGTGACGAACTGTTCGAGAGTACCGACGGTCGTCGTTCTCAGGAACTTGTCGATTCGGTTCTGTTGGACGCCACCGGGGAGCTCGTTGTTGAGGTGGAACCGCTTGTCGTCGTGGAGCGTCGCTGCGAGCTTGGCGACCTGCTCGGGCACGGTGCCACCGCCGGCCAGCTCGGAGGCGAGCGGCCCGTAGGAGCTCTCGATCTCCGTGGGCTGCACGGTCGACATCGTGCCGGCGGTTGCCGGATCGAAATCCGTCAACGGTTCGAGGGTGAACACGGTGGCCGCCGGCCGATCGGTGCCGACGATGCCGATCACACGGCGATCGGCGTCGGTCTGGACCGGGCTGGTGCTGCGCAACACCCGGCCGGGCGACACCCAGAGCAGCGTGTCGGACCGTTTGGCGGTAACACGCACACTGACCTGGTCGGCACCGCTGGGCTTGTCGAGCCTGTTGCCCACGGCGGTCAGGCGTCCGCTGGTCGACCACGACTCGCCGTTGTAGACATCGAGCGACGCTGAACGCCAGCGATGCAGTTGGCCGAGCGCAGGCGATTCGACCTCGTACAGGTCGCGAACCGGCGTGACATGTTGCTGGCCGGCGATCTCGGCCAATGGGTCGAGAAGGGCCAACTGGGTGTTGGCATCCTCGCCGTGACGGGGGTTGGCCCGATCGGCCACGGCAACCGTGACGCCCACCGTCGTCACCAACGCAGCCAGGCCCGCGGCAGTGGCCACCAGCACACCCGAACGCACGCTGGCCACGCGATCATCGAGGCCGATCCACAGCAGCGCAAAGGCGGCAGCAGCGGCGAACAGCACAGCCTGCCACTGGGCGCCATCGGGTGCGCCGACAGCGATGAGCCCAACCATCCCGACCACCATCGGTACGATCGGCAGCGCCCGCCAGCGAACTCGCATGGCCAGATCGAGCGACAGTGCGCAAGCCACGAAGGTCAGGGCACCGAGGGCGACGAAGATCGTCGGAAACCGTGGACTCGGCCAGGAGGTGGTGATGACCTGGCGAGGACCATCGAGCAGACCATGGCCGGCGTCTGCCGCCTTGCCGTCGGAAAGATAGGCGACGAGCACGCACGTGCCGGCGAATGCAACGGCTTGACCGATGGCTCTGGCAACGAGGTGCAGCGGGGTCAACGTCCAACCAACGAGGACGGCGGTGGCAACGGGAATCAGCAGGACCGGTTCGAATCGCGTGCCGACGACTCGGGCGGCACTGAGGGCCAGACCGATACCGAAGACCAGCACCGCGAGGGCGCGCACGATGCGACGACCGTTGGTCATTGACGGGCCGGCGCCTAGTTCCACTGCGCCCACCGTTCGGCGAACTGGCCGGCATTTTGTGCCGCGATCGCAGGGCACGACAGACCGGCCGTCTCGGCCCCGATGCCAACCCTGGCCACGCTGATCTGGTCGCCATGGGAGAAGACCGATGACGGCCCTTTCGGCCCGGTGACCACCAACACCGCGACCCCACCGATTCCCCCGGTGAACAGGCTGGCGACCGACAAGACATCGGTGCCGCTGCCCTGCTCGAGCGGCGTCAGCAGGTCGAGCATCTCGGACTGGTCGATCAATGGGTACGGTCGGCCGGCGCGCAGACGTGACGTCGAACGAACAACGACGTCGAGCCCCGATCGAAGGGCAAACGCAGCGACGCTCGCACCGGCATCGACGATCTCCTCGAAGTCGTCGGGCGTCGCTACCTCGGTGGAGGTGTCGATCACGACGGTGAACTCGTGGCGGCGCAGATCGACGAACTCGCGGATCATCAGCGTTGCAGCGCGAGCCGAGGTGGGCCAATGGATCAGCCGGGTGTCGTCGCCGTACTGGTACTCACGCAGCGACTGGAACCCCGATTGCGGGTCGCCAGAGGGCCGACGCAACACCGCATCGTTGGTGATCACTCGCACTGCGCCAGACGCGGTGATCAACGGGTACACCTTCGGGTGAACCACCACCATGCCCATCTGGCCGAGCGGACGGCTTGCAGCCGCGAGCCCGAGCTGATCGGTGCGTTCGAAAGACAGTGGGCCGATCGGAAAGATTCCTCGTCGGCGAGTGGGGAACTGGGCGTCGACTTCATGCCGTGTCATTCGCGGCAGGGTGGGCACCTCGAACGACTGATGCACGCCTTGGAACTCGTCGGTCAGACGCGTCGAGCTCAGGCGATGCTGCGTCTGATTGAAGATTTGGTAGCGGACGTGGACGACTTCACCGCGGGCGACACGAGCGGTGATCAGTCGGCGCCGCGCCGAGTGTCGGGTTGGCCGGCGTGAGGTGTACAAGGCAAAGGCCACCGCTATTGCCCCGGACGCTGCCAGGGCGAGCAGTTCTTCGTAGCGCCACAGCAGACCGAAGAACGTGCAGACCGCTGTGCCCACCAACACGCCGAGCCCGGTGCGTGTCAGCACGTCGTCATCCCTCGCGGTGGCGGGGTACTGCGATGTCGTCGACGATCTCCGCCAGCACCTGCTCGCTGCGCACACCTCGCAGCTCGGCCTCGGAGCTCAACGAAATGCGGTGACCGAACACCGGCTCGATGAGGGTCTTGATGTCATCGGGTGTCACGTAGCCGCGCTGCTCGGATGCTGCGTATGCCTTGGCGACACGCATCAGAGACAGCGTTCCGCGAGTTGAGACCCCGAGCCGTAGATCGGGATGGGCACGGGTGGCATTGGCCAGACGGACGATGTAGTCGTTGATGCTGTGCACGACCTCGATCCCCTCGATCGAGGCAATGAGCTGTTCGAGTTGCGTGGCGTTGGTGACAGCGGGAACGCCACGATCACGATTCTCGCGTCGGTACGACTCGAGCACGACGACCTCCGTTGCCTGATCCGCATAGCCAAGCGACAGCTTCATCGCGAATCGGTCGAGTTGCACGTCGGGCAAGGGAAATGTGCCGTGAAAGTCACGC
>JANMQX010000012.1:0-1550 GCA_031370745.1 Ilumatobacteraceae bacterium | reverse complement strand
GGGACGTTGGCGAGGGAGATGGCCTTGCGCCAGCGTTCGTCTTCCGGTGAAGTCACGTTTCGCCCCCGAGTCGCGTTCCGAATACCGGCCCGAAGAATTCCACACTAGTGTGGAGCCGACCCGCAGGGACAATCTGCGGTGATGACCGGGGGCCGTGATGGATGACCAGGACGTGGCGATCGTCGGCGGTGGCACCATGGGGACCGGAATTGCGTACGTGTTCGCGCTCGCCGGCTTCGCGACGACCGTCGTCGAGCCCGACACGGATCGTGCCGTGCGGATGATGGCCGAGATCGAGGCTGCGGCCGCCGGAGCGGTAGAGCGGGGCAAGCTCGATGCCACGGGCGCAGCCTCGCTACGGAACCGTGTGTGCCGGGTGTCGTCGATCGCCGAACTGGGCGACGGTCTGGCCCTTGCGGTCGAGACCGTGCCGGAACGGGCCGACCTCAAAGCCGCAGTGCTCTCCGAGCTGGAGACCCACGACGCGCGTGTTCTGGCGTCCAACACGTCCTCGATCTCGATCGATCAGCTTGCGACGGGGCTGTCACAACCCGAGCGGTTCCTCGGCATGCACTTCTTCAACCCGGTGTGGTCCTTGGCCCTCGTCGAACTCGTCCGCGGCGCGGCGACGAGCGCCGACACGATCGAAACCGCCACGGCGCTCGTCCGAAGAATCGGCAAGCAGCACATCTTGGTCGCGGACGTGCCCGGTTTCGCCACGAGTCGCCTCGACCTCATTGCCGCACTGGAAGCGATGCGCATGCTCGAGGACGGCGTGGCATCCGCAGCCGACATCGACCGCGCCGCCGAGCACGCGTACCGGCACCCGGTAGGCCCGCTGCGGCTGAGCGACATCGTCGGTCTCGACGTGCGCCTCGACATTGCCCGCCAGCTTGAGCGGACCTACGGCGAGCGCTACCGGGCACCTCAGATCCTGGTCGATCTGGTGGCCGCCGGCCGACTCGGACGCAAGACCGGCGGTGGCTTCCATGACTGGTCCGACGCCGGCGGCTGACCGATTGTCGGGCGTCCCCCGGCAACACCACCAATCTATTCCACACTAGTGTTGACAATGCCAGAGCTGCTGAACGGAGAACCGCAAATGCCACTCGCTGCGATCGTCGGATCGGACCTTATCGACACCGAGCCACATCACCCCGAGCTGCGCGACAGCGTCTCCAAGCTGGTCGGCGGCTTCGGGCGTGCCTACTTCCAGGACGTCGTGCGACGCGACGTCAAGCCGACCGAGCTCTGGAGCGCGTTGGGCCAGGCCGGGTACCTCGGGGTGCACATCCCCGAAGAGCATGGCGGGGGCGGCGGCGGTCTCGCCGACCTGAACATCGTGATCGAAGAGACCGCGGCGCAGGGCTGCCCGATGCTGGCCATGGTCATTGCATCCATATGCGCGCCGATCATCACTGCCCACGGCTCGGACGAGCTCAAGAAGGAATGGCTGCCCGGCCTTGCGCAGGGCACGAAACGGATGTCGTTCGCGATCACCGAACCCGACGCGGGCACGAACACGCACCGGATCACCACCACCGCACGCC
>JANMQX010000008.1:0-1997 GCA_031370745.1 Ilumatobacteraceae bacterium | reverse complement strand
CAGCCGCTGCTCGGCGACAGTTGCCATTTCGTGCTTCCCGCTACGCGCTGGGTCGTTCGTCATGGATCCGCAATCGGCGGCCCACGACCCTCGGCGGCAACCGCGGCTACGGACAGATCATGTGCAGCAGCGTGGTCGCGGATCAGCAGCAGCGCCTCGTCGGGAGAAATGCCCAGTTGGACAGCGACCATGCCGGAAGCCTGATGGATCTCCGCCCTGTAGGACACGGGGGCGTCGCGGTTCGGCGGCGGTCCTTCGATGGACTGTCCTTCCTGCAAGCTCAAGATCGTTTCCGTCAGTACGCGCGCCACCGCAACGCTGTCGTCGCGCTGAGCGGCGCTCAGTTCGCCCTCGACCTGTTGGTACAGCGTCATGACACCGACGTTGGCAAGCTCGCTCTTCAGCGGGTACGCGAAGACCGCACCAATCCCGATCGAGCGTGCAAGGTCGACGAACGGTGGCCAGCGCATCGACGCCGATCGATCCAATCGCGGCGCGTGCACGGCCCGGCCAGAACGATATGCGTCACGACATGGCCCTTGGCGCAGTTGGAACTGCAGATCCTCGAGCCCGGCGACAGCCGAATCCGAAACACACATCGGACCCGCCACGGCGCCGCCCATGATCGTGATACCCGCGCCCGCCACGTCGAGTACCTCGACGCATGCCGTACACAAACGGGCAGTCGGCGACTTCGCCGTCTCTCGGGCAAACGCGACCGCGATTCGCACAGATTGATCGCCACTCATCTGACACCCTCCAACAACTGCGCCGGCACCAATAATGCCTCGGACATCTGTTCCCCCAGTTCCTGGTAGTGGCGAAGCAATCGGAGCCGTCAAGGCCAACTGAACATAACCACGTTACCACCAGGCCACGACGTCAAACTCGCTCCCACCCGGCAGGCGCGCTCTCGACGACAGCCGACATCGCGGTGAGTGAAAGAACTCGAGGAGAAATCCGCGGCTGGCACATCTCATCGCGCAATCGCCGGAGCGGCGATGCCGTTGGTCGATCCGTCGTCTACGCGGGCTCCAAAGCTCATTCGATTGACAATGGAAGTGCCGGCCCCGCTCCGGCGGCCGACACACGTTCGCGGGTTGCAAGGGCCACAGTGCGGGTCGCGTCCGTGAGCCACGTCGTGGCCTCGTCTGCGGGCATGGGTGAGGCGATGTGAAACCCTTGACCCTGATCACACCCGGCAAGCTTGAGCCACTCTTGGGCTGCAGCGCTCTCTATTCCTTCCGCCGTCGAACGTAAGCCGAGATGACGTGCCAGATCGATCGTCGACCGCACGATGACTCGATCGCGGGGATTATCGAGCACGTTGGTCACGAACGACATATCGATCTTGACCTCACTCACCGGGAGATCCTGAAGGTAGGAAAGAGACGAATAACCGGTGCCGAAGTCATCGATGGACAGATGCAATCCCATCGCGTCCAGGTCGTCGAGCACCCGCTTTGCCCGTGCAGGATCAGCCATGATCGCACTCTCGGTGATTTCTAGTTGCAGCCGATTCGCAGGGAGAGAGAACTCCGAGAGCAATCGCGCGATCTCGTCGCTGATCGCCCCATCGTGAAGGCTTCGAGCCGAGAGGTTCACCGCGACGGCGATGTCGAGGCCGGCGTCAAGCCAGGCGTGCGCTTGCATCACAGCGGTGCGCAGGACGAAGTTCGTCAACGGGCGGATCAGCCCTGTGTGTTCGGCGAAGGGAACGAATTCAGCAGGTGGGATCATGCCGAAGAGCGGGTGATGCCATCGCACGAGTGACTCGACACTCGCCACCGCCCCGGTCGAGAGGTCGAGCTTCGGTTGGTAGTGCAGCACCACCTCACCGTTGACGAGTGCGGTGCGAAGTTCACTGAGCAGGCCCAAGCGGCGTCGACTATTTTGATCGTGTTCGGCGTTGTAGATCTCGATCCCGGAGTTTCGTCCTTTCGCGAAGTACATCGCGATGTCGGCTTGTTTGATGAGGACATCCGCAGAGGTGCCGT
>JANMQX010000431.1:0-13529 GCA_031370745.1 Ilumatobacteraceae bacterium | reverse complement strand
TGGATGCCCTTCGACGGCGGCGCCACCCATCCGGCCATCCTCCCCGGCTCCGTCACTGCGACCATCAGCGACTCGACAAACTCGCGATCGCTGGGCGTAGGAAGCCATGCAGACACCGAAGACTCCCACTCGGCCTCTGTCAGGACGGAGCCGCTGGGACTGATGCGACGACTGGCGAAGGTGCCAACGGCGCGATTGAAACCGGCATGCGGCAGTTCGAGCGACGCGCCCACCTCGGCGAGCGCCCGATTCCAGCGATCAACTCCTTTTTGACAGTCGGCGACATAGTCGTCGCGCAGAGTCTCGTTGAGGGCTGAAAGCGAAGTCGCCTCGCGGGTGCCAGCACCGTGGTCGGTTGACTGCGGCACCAGACGCGTGGCGCCGTGCAGTCGATGATCGTCGTCGCGCCGTTCTTCTTGGAAGCGACCCTTCAGGCCTGCCCCGAAGTAGTTGGCGGCGTTGGTCGACGTCTCCGCGCCGAAGAGATCGAGCGAGACCGCGTAGTGGAAGTTGAGATAGCGCTGCAATGTGGCGACGTCGATGCCACCGTGCGGTCGCACATCGTCGGTGTCGTGCTGCTTCATCAGTTCGACGGTCCGATCGACGACACGCCCGACCCCGGTGGCTCCCACGAACATGTGGTGCGCTTCTTCTTTCAGCATGAAATCGCATGTGCGCGACAGCGGGTCGAACGCAGATTCGCGCAGCGACGCGAGCTGGAACTTGCCGTCACGATCGGTGAAGTAGGTGAACATGAAGAACGACAGCCAGTCCGGTGTCGGCTCGTTGAACGCTCCGAGGATCCGCGGCTTGTCGGCATCACCCGAGTGACGCTCGAGCATCTCGTCTGCTTCGTCACGACCGTCGCGACCGAAGTAGCGGTGCAACAGATACACCATCGCCCAGAGATGGCGGCCCTCTTCGACATTGACCTGGAACAGGTTGCGCAGGTCGTAGAGGCTCGGTGCCGTCATGCAGAGTTGCCGTTGCTGTTCGACCGACGCCGGTTCGGTGTCGCCCTGCACCACGAGGAGCCGTCGCAAATCCGCGCGATACTCCCCCGGCACCTCCTGCCACACCGGTTTGCCGGCATGGTCGCCGAAAGCGATGCGACGATCCGGCTCGGGCTCGGCGAGGAACACCCCCCATCGGTAGTCGGGCATTTCGACGTAGTCGAAATTGGCCCAACCCTCCTGTCCGACGGAGATGGCCGTGCGCAAATACACCGGCCTGTCGTTGAAGGCGACAGGCCCGAGTTGCTTCCACCACTCGATGAACTTCGGCTGCCACGATTCGAGCGCCCGCTGCAGACGGAGATCGCCGGCCAGATCGA
This sequence comes from Ilumatobacteraceae bacterium, assembly GCA_031370745.1. Classification (GTDB taxonomy): domain Bacteria; phylum Actinomycetota; class Acidimicrobiia; order Acidimicrobiales; family Ilumatobacteraceae; genus JAENVT01. The sequence continues at coordinate 12,196 of JANMQX010000431.1, read as the reverse complement.
CGTTGTTGGGGATCTTGGCGTCGATGTCGACGGATATCTGGTGAGTCATGATCGTCACACCCTCGCTTGGTCATAGGTGGGGCGCGATCCGCTGCCGAAGCTGCGCAGCGCGCCTTCCGGTCCGACAGCGTTCGGCCTTTGGAAGATCCAGTTCTGCCACGCCGACAGACGGGCGAAGATCTTGGTCTCGATCGTCTCGGGCCCGGCGAAGCGAAGGTTTGCCTCCAGGCCGGTCAACGCGTCGGGCGAGTAGCTGTTGCGCTCCTCGAGCATCACGCGAACCTCGTCGTCCCAGTCGAGAGCATCGAGCGCGAACGTGACGAGCTCAGCGTCGACAGCATCGGTCGCCTCCAGGTCCTTCCCGATCCGCTCCTTGGCCGAGGCAAAGACAGCGTCGCGCCCCCAAAATCGAGTGTGGAGTCGCGTGAGACCGTTCGACATCGGGAACGAACCGTCGTTGGAACCCGTGAGCCGGATCGTCGGGGGCGGCTGATCGTCCCCGAGCCGCCGGCCCTCCAGGATCAACGCCCGATCAGCCGCCAGCACCAGTTCGGCAAGCACTCCCGTGAAACAGCTACCAGGTTCGATCAACGTCACAAGAGTTCGCGCCGACGCATCGAGCCTTTTCAGTGTGCGCGTCCACAGCAGGCGGGTTTCACGTACCAGCCAATGACCGGACTCGCTCGTCAGCAACTCTTCCGCATCGCACACTGCATCGGAACTGCCATTGGTCGTCAGTATCCACGTGCCGATGCGTGGTTCGTTGAACCGAAGATGCAGGATCGCGTGATCGAGTTCGAGAGCAGCGCGCAGTAGCCATGCGTCGGCCCCGACAGCAACGAGCGCTTCGCCGGTTGCCGGCTGGGGGTGCTGTGGAGATCGAACGACGATTCGTGCGCAACCCAGATCGCGGTCGATGTCGACATCGACAAACGTGGAACGCAGCTCGTCGTCGCTCATTGCGGTGGAACTGCCGAGAACGGGCAAGGTGATGCCCGTTGCGTCGCGCGGACGATCGGATTCCGCGGCGCGTGCGAGCGCCCGCGATTCGACGAGTTGATCGAAGCCACTCTTCGGGGCAATGGCATCGACCAGACCCCAATCGATCGCCTGCTGGCCTTTCACGCCCTCGGTCTGCGTCGCGAACGCATCGGCGAGATCTCGACGAACGAACCGCTTGTCGACGACGCGTGTGAGACCACCGGTACCGGGAAGCACGGCGAGCAGCGGAACCTCGGGCAATGACACCGCGGACGCACGGTCGTCGATCAATAGGATCTCGTCGCACGCCAAAGCCAACTCGTAGCCGCCGCCAGCCGCTGTGCCGTTGACGGCCGCCAACCACACCTGGCCCGAGTTCGCAGAGGCATCCTCGATGCCGTTGCGGGTTTCGTTCGTGAACTTGCAGAAGTTGACCTTGTGGCCGTGGGTCGACGTCGCCAGCATCTGAATGTTGGCCCCGGCACAAAAGACCTTGTCGATGCCCCCCGTGACGACAACGACCTTCACCTCGGGGTGTTCGAAACGAAGTCGCTGGGCGGCGTCGTAGAGCTCGATGTCGACGCTGAGGTCGTACGAGTTCAACTTCAACTCGTAATCACTTCGGAGCCCGGCATCTGGTGTGACCGCCATCGTCAACGTGGCGACAGGCCCATTGAATGCGATCCGCCAATGGCGGTAGGTCTGCGGGCTCGCACTGAAACTGATCGGTTGCTCGGCAGCCACTGCTACACCCCCCTCTCGGAGATCACGATACATCGGGCTCCATTGGGTCGAGTTGCGGCGCTGCTGGTAGAGATGTCCGGGTGGAGCCTTCGTGGACAATCAAGAGCAAGGACGGATCGCGCCTCGCAGGCTACGAGCTCGGTGGCGACGGCGAGGTGCTGCTCATCGCACATGCCACAGGGCTGTGCGGTGCCATGTATCGACTGCTGGCCGACCATCTGCTCGACGACTTCCGCGTCGTCGCTCTCGACTTCCGCGGTCATGGCGAATCGGTCACCTCACCTGCGACGGATCTCCGCTGGGATCGGATGGCCGAAGACGTCGTGGCGGTCACCGAACACATCGGGAAACGTCCGATTCACGGGTTCGGGCATTCCATGGGCGGGGCCGCCTTGCTGCTCGCCGAACGAAACGTGCCGTCGTTCACCTCCATGTTCCTGTTCGAACCGATCATCTTTCCCGACGACTTCTCCACTGAGGGTCAGAACGTGATGGGTGATGCCGCGCGGCGCAGGCGTGTCGAGTTCGGATCGCGTGCGGAAGTTCTCTATCGATACGCGAGCAGACCACCGTTCAACCAGATCCACGCCGGCTTCCTGGCCGACTACGTAGACAACGGGTTCGCTGAGCAGCCCGGCGGCACAGTCCGCTTGAAATGTCTGCCCGAGGTGGAGGCGCAGGTGTTCGAGAACGGTCGAAACATGAAACTCAGCGCAGTGGAGCACGTCACGATCCCCGTCGCCGTAGCTGTCGGGCACGACGAACACGGGCCGAACCCGGCACGCATGGGCCCCCCCCTCGCCGAAGCTCTTGCCAGAGGCGCCTTGATCCGATACGACCACATCGGTCACTTCGGCCCGCTCGAGGACCCATGGAGTGTCGCCCGAGACATCCGATTGCACATCACAGCCCGCTAGCAGGGCTTATGCGACGATCGACAACTGGCGCGCACCCCTTCTCTACGATGGTGACATGTACCCGGTGCCGACAAGCCTTTCGCCCAGTCGTGTCGAGGCGTTCACGTCGTGCCCGATGGCTTTCCGGTTCGCCAGCATCGAACGACTTCCCGAGTCACCGAGCCCACACGCCACCAAAGGGTCGATGGTCCACCGAGTTCTCGAGCTGCTCTTCGTCCGCCCCGCGGCAGCGCGCACGCTCGCCACGGCGCACACGTGTTTCCAACAAGCCGTCGCCGAGTACGCGATCGATCCCGAGTTCACCCTGCTCAACCTCGACGAGACCCAGCAACAAGCATTCACCGACGACGCGTGGTCGTTGGTCGAGGCCTACTTCCGCATGGAAGACCCAACGGCCATTTGCGAAATCGGCCTCGAGATTCGCCTCGAGGCACAGGTTGGTACGTTGGCCCTCCGGGGCATCATCGACCGTCTCGAGCTCGACCCAGACGGCGGTTTGGTTGTGACCGACTACAAGACAGGTCGAGCACCTGGCCTGAAGTACGAGCAGGGCCGTTTGGCTGGCGTGCACTTCTACTCGTTCTTGTGCGAAGAGGTGTTCGGTCGGCGGCCCTCGGCGATCCGGCTGATGTACCTGCGCACGGGCGAGACCATCACCGCCTTGCCGTCGGCGCAGTCCGTCAGGTTCATCACCACGCGCACGACAGCGGTGTGGAAGGCGGTCGAGCGCGCCTGCATCACGGGTAACTTCTTGCCACGGCAAGGCCCGTTGTGCGCTTCGTGCTCGTTCCAGCAATGGTGCCCGGCGTTCGGTGGTGATCCCGAACTGGCTGCCGTCGAGGCGCCACTCCGACACGCCGCGCTCGCCGCGTGAGCGCTGTCGAGTCGTTCGATCACTGGGTCGACGCTCAGCTCGAGCGGCTACGCGGCAACCCAGTCGCCGATTCGGTCTTCGAAGGAGCCAGTTTCGTCGGTGACTTCAGCGGGATCTGGCACCTGATCGCCGTCGGTCGGGTGATCATCGACCCCTCGGCAATGCGGCAGTCGCTGACCATGGCCGGGTTGATCGGGGCCGAGAGCCTGACCGTCAATCAGGGATTGAAACGCTTGTTCAACCGACGACGACCGACGGTGGCGGGCGACCCGCGGTTGCCGGTGCGACGTCCGTCGACATCCAGCTTTCCCAGCGGTCATGCATCGGCAGCCTTCTTCGCCGCGGCGATCTTGACCACCGCCACCAATCGCGCCCTCGCCCCGGTCTGGTACTCGGCTGCCGTGACCGTCGCTGTCAGCCGCGCCTACGTTCGGATCCACTATCCCTCCGATGTCGTCGGCGGTGCCCTTGTCGGTGCTCTGTTGGGTGTCGTTGGTTCGAAAGTCTTCACTGCTCTGGTGCAATAAGTACGGCCAACGGGTAAGCCAAATGGCCCAAAAGCTCCCACAGGTCTTGAGCTTCGGCCGAGCTCCGCCGACAACGATGTGTGCCACTCGGTGTCGCGCCCACCCAGCAGCAGCTGAGGTCGTGGCGCGGCCACCCGGTCGTCGCTTCCGGTATTCGCGTGGTTGTGTTCACGACGCCGATTGTCGTTGCGCTGATCTGGTCCGCTGTGTTCTCCAGGATGATCGCCTCCCCGCGCCCCCTCACCGGACGCGGTCTGTGGCTGGTAGCGATGCTGACAACGTCGACGGCCGTGTTGTTGGCAACCGAACGGCTGGCACGGCATATGTTGCCCCTGGCCGCTTTGTTGAAACTGTCGCTCGTGTTCCCGGACCACGTGCCGTCGCGCTTTTCGGTCGCGCTGCAAACGGGCACCACGAGACAGCTCGCCCGTAAGCTGCAGCAGGCCAAGCTCGAACCCGTCACTCAAGCGGGGGCCACGGATCTGCTGACGCTGGTCGCCGCGCTCAATCACCACGACCCGCTGACCCGAGGTCATTCCGAGCGTGTCAGGGCATTATCGGGTCTACTTGCCAAACAGTTGCGTCTCGACGAAGTGGACTGCGAAAAAGTCCGATGGGCGGCTCTGCTGCATGACATCGGCAAACTGCGCGTGCCGGGAGAAATCCTTCGCAAACCGGGAAAGCCAACGGCGGAGGAGTGGGAGCTCTTGAAGACCCACCCGGCCGAGGGGGTCGCACTGATCCGCGGCCCGATCGCCGACTGGCTGGGTGATTGGACGAGGGCCATCGGCGAGCACCACGAGCAGTTCGACGGGTCTGGGTACCCCGCCGGACTGTCGGGCACCGACATCTCGCTTGCGGGCCGGCTGGTCGCCGTCGCCGACGTGTTCGACGTGATCACGGCGACACGATCGTACAAAAAGCCGATGACCATCCACGAAGGACGTCTGGAAATCACCCGCTGCGCCGGCACGCAGTTCGACCCCGAGATCGTGCGCGCGTTCTTGCAGATCTCGATAGGAGATCTGCGCAGAGCGATGGGCCCCCTGTCGTGGCTTGCCCAGCTCTCGTTGTTCGGACGGCTGGCCGCCTCGCCCGCGGCATCCACGATTGCCGCGACAATGATCGCCGTGACCGGTCTCGGGCTCGCGCCGGTCACCAGCGTCTACAGCGAACCGGCACGTCCCGACCGCGAGATGCCAGCCGAGGTGCTTGCCGATACGCCGTCGAACACCGCAGCTTCGTTGGACAGCGAACCCGCACGCAGCGGTACCGGTGCACCTGCCAGCGCAACGACTCAGCCGAGCAGTCCCGCAGGCATGCCCGACGATCAGCCGGTAACCGACTCGACAACCGTGCCAGACCCACCGCCACCGTCATCCGCCACGCCGACGGCGACTCCGGCGATCACGGTTCCGGCGACCACGGTTCCGGCGACCACGGTTCCGGCGACCACGATTCCGGCGATCACGATTCCGGCGATCACGGTTCCGCCAACCACAGTGCTGGTCAGTACCCCGCCCATCGTCACCGTGCCGATCAGTCTTCCACCGATCACGGTTGCGCCAGTCACCGTGCCGTCGACCACGCTTCCCCCGATCCACCTGTAGCCGCACCAGCCCGTCACAGCAAAGCATGAGCACGGCCGCGGGCAGTAGAACCCGGCGAGGCCGTGCCTTAGTGTGATCGCATGTCCGTGCCCCCGCAGTTCGATCGCAAGATGAGCGATGCAGAGGGCTTGATGTGGCGCCTCGAAAAGGACCCGTTTCTGTCGAGCACCTTCGCCGCGGTCACGATTCTCGATCGGCATCCCAACTTCGAACTCCTCCTCGCACGCATGGAACGGGCGGTCCTGGCGGTCGAGCGGCTGGGCCAACGGGTGCAGCCTGCCCCGGTCAACCTCACCGCGCCCTCGTGGGTCAATGACAGCAACTTCGACCTTCGATACCACGTCCGCCACCTAGCCCTACCGAAGCCGGGCACGATGCGTCAACTGCTCGACCTTGCCAGCCTGATCGCCTGCGACCCGTTCGACCGCACCAGGCCGCTGTGGCAATTCGTGGTCGTCGATGGTCTGCGTGGTGGCAAGTCGGCGCTGATCGAGAAACTGCACCACACGATCACCGACGGCGAAGGCAGCGTGAAGCTGTCGCTGCAGTTCCTCGATTTCGAGCGCGACCCGCCGCAGCCACCGCCAATCGATCCACGGCAAGCCGCCGACCGCGAACCACCCGCAGCCGATTCGAGCAGCGATGTGTTGCGCGATCTGCTTGCTGGCAGCCTGCGGATGCCACTCGGTGTGCTCCGCCAGATCAAGGATCTGCTGAGCGATCCGGCGGGCATTCCCAGCGCTGGCTCCGCCGCCGCCGACACTCTGCGCGGGGTGGTGAGCCAACTCAACGACACCGAGCAGGCCAGGTCACCACTGTGGGTCGGGCGCTCCTTGAAACGGCGGATGGAAGTGCTGCAGGCACCGTTCGACGAGACGCGCGCCGCAGCCAAGCGACTGGGAGGCACGCTCAACACTGCGTTCCTCACTGCTGCGGCTGAGGCTGCCGGGCGCTATCACGAGCGCATGGGATCACCCGTCGAGGAGCTGCGAGCCAGCATGGCAATCAGCACGCGCAGCGAAGGCTCCGGCTCCAACGCGTTCTCGCTGGCGCGAATGCTCGTGCCCACAGGCGACATGCCGATTGCCGAGCGGTTCACGTGGATCCAAGCCGCGGCGGGCGCGGCTCGCGAATCGAACGCGACCGCATCGCTCGAAGCGCTGGCCGCTGTGGCCTCGACCTTGCCCACCTCACTGATCACGCGCCTGGCGCGTCAGCAGTCGCAGACGATCGACTTTGCAACCTCCAACGTACGTGCCGCCCCGGTACCGCTGTACGTTGCCGGGGCACAGGTCCTCCAGAACTACGCGGTGGGGCCGCTAGCGGGAGTGGCGTACAACCTCACGCTCTTGAGCTACAACCACAGCCTCGACATGGGGGTGAACATCGACACTGCAGCGATCACCGAGCCGGAGCTGTTGCGTGAGTGCCTGGAGAAAGCGTTTGCCGACCTGATCGCGGCGTAAGGGTTTCAGCCCTCGACGGCGGCGGGCAACGTCAGCAACGTCCGGACGTCGAGCAACACATCGGTGACTTCACCGGATGACACCAACTCGCGTCGCAGCATCTGCGCAAGAGCCTTGTCGATCACGCTCAAGGCTTCCGTGATGACTGCTTCATTGGTGTCGGTCATCGGTGCTGTCTCCTCCGCTGCTTTCTCCTGCCGAGACCGTAACTCGCCCGACAGGCTCCTGTATGGCATCGTACCGGCAACCGCCCTCTTCGCGCGGTGTGACGCCTACCATCTTGGGCGATGGAATTCGACGGACAAAATGTTGTTGTCACCGGCGCAGCGAACGGGATCGGGCGGGCACTCGCCCGACGGTTTCATCGTGAAGGTGCCCGCGTGGTCGCCTCCGATCGCCAGGCGGACTCACTGGCCGCGGTGGTTGCTGAGCTCAACCAGGCCCGGCCGGACAGCGCAGTAGCTGCGGAGTTCGACATCGGCACAGAGGCCGGCAACCAGCAGCTCGTTGCGGCGGCAGAAGACGCCTTCGGTCCGATCGATCTGTTCTTCGCCAATGCAGGTGTCGCTGTCGGCACCGACCTCACGACATCGGAGCAAGACTGGGAGCTGGCGTTCAACGTCAACGTCCACGCACACCGCTGGGCGGCAAAGTACCTCCTACCGGGCTGGCTGGCCCGCGGCGAGGGCTACTTCTGCGCAACGGCATCCGCCGCGGGCCTGCTGAGCCAGATCGGCTCGGCGCCGTATTCGCTGACGAAACATGCGGCCGTGTCGTTTGCCGAGTGGATGAGCATCACGTACGGCGCCAACGGAGTGAAGGTCAGCTGCCTGTGCCCACAGGGCGTCAACACCAACATGCTCAATGGCGGCCCGATCACCGCGAACGGAGCCGGCGACGTGGTGCGCGCCTCAGGTGTCGTGCTGGAGCCGGAAGACGTCGCCGAGATCGTTGTCGGTGTGATCCGCGCCGAGACATTCCTCATCCTGCCTCACCCGGAGGTACTGACCTACCTGCAACGAAAGACCGGCGATTACGACCGTTGGCTGGCCGGCATGCGCAAGCTGCAGGCCCGGATCATGGGCGACTGAGCGCAGGTGATGCCCGAGGACGATGTTCTCGCTCAGCTACGCCTGACCACGGGCGAGCCGGTTCGCTTCCGCAAGGTGGAAGGCGGTCGATGGCTCCTCGGCAAGATGTCGGGAGTCGCCAGCGACGGCAGCATCACCATTCACGATGCAAACGGCGCGGCGCGCAGCTTGCGTCCCGAGCGCGTGGAAGTGCGCCGGCCCGGCGGTCGCGGTCGGTTGACCTGGCAACGGGTCAGCGACGTCGCCATCACGTGGGAGCAGTTGGCGCTGTGGGGCGACGCTCCCACCTCGAAAGCCGCGCGGCGGCGAACGTAACCTCTGCGCCCATGACCGCACCAGCACGCATCGACGTCGAGCCGGACCCTGTACCGATCGTGCTGATACTCGCCGCAACCTTGCGACGCGCCGCACGCACACCCAAGCTCGCTGCCGCCATCGGTCAGGTGAAAGGCAACGTCGCGTTGCGGTCGACAGTCGACCCTCAGGCCGCGACGATGCGCTTCGGCAACGGCGGCGTCACGGTGGTTCGCGGTGTGTCTGACGACGCCGACGTGGTCATCGCTGCCGACATCAACACAATGGCCGACGAGAAGCCGCCGAAGCCGAAGGTGACCGGCGCGGCGCGACATCTCAGGCTGGCGTTGACCGTTGGCAAGCTCCTCGATCCTCCCCACGGCACATGGCAAGAGGAAGCTGAACGCTTCTTCTCGTTCGCGACCACCCGCCCGGGTGTGCCCACGTCGATGAGGGTCGTCTGCACCGATGACGGATCAGAGCTGACGCTCGGCGACACGTCGGTGGAGTACGAGTTGCACGGCAGCGAACATGCGCTGCTCAACGTGTTCTGTGGCAACACCGTGTTGGGCCAAGACCTGCTCGACGGAAAGATCTTCGCGGTCGGCAAGCTCGCCCACCTTGCCGAACTGACCGGTCGATCGCTGGCCTGGATGCTCGGCGGGAGATGATCATGGACTCGGAATTCGATGCCCAGCAGGCAGCGACATGGCTGGACGAGCACAACATCAACTGGGTCAAGACCGAGGGCATCTCGATCGACGGGTTGGTCATCGGCAAGCACCTCTCGACGCGCAAGTTCTTGTCGTCGTTACCGCTCGGCAACGCCATTACCGAGTTCGTGCTCGGTTACGACATCGGTGGCACGCCGTTTCTGGTGTGGTGGGACGACTGGAGGCGCGACGCGCTCGGCGACTTTCATCAGCGCCCCGATCTGTCGACTCTCGTTGCCGCGCCGGATCGGCCTGGCACGGCAAACGTCATCTGCGACATCGTCGATCTCGAAGGAAACTCGGTGCCGGTGTGTCCACGGTCGAAGCTGCGCAGCATCACCAGCCGTCTCGCTGGTCACGGATTGACGGCACAGGCCGCGTTCGAAATCGAAGTGATGCTGTTCCGCGAGTCGTATGCCGACGCCCGTGCCAAGAAACATCACGATCTCACCCCGATGTCGCACCTGGCGCCGCTCGGATACCTGCACTTCAACTCGCGACAGCAGTTGCAGTTCCTCGATGTCGTTCTGCAGCGTCTGGATGGGCTGGGCATTCCGATCGAGGGTTGGCACGATGAAGCGGGCCCCGGACAGTTCGAGCTCAACCTCGATCCGGCAGATCCGGTTACTGCATGCGATCGGGTGATCCGCATCAAGCAAGTGTTGCGCGAGGTCGCGTTGGAGCAGCGATGCTCGGTCACGTTCATGGCCAAGCCCAGCCATGAATACGGCAACGGCCTGCACGTGCACCATTCACTCGCACGCGATGGCGAGCCGATGTTCTACGCGCCTGATGGTCACGATCTGTCGGACTTGACTCGACATTGGATCGGCGGATTGATAGCGACCATGCCGGCAGCGATGTCGATCTTCTGTCCGAACATCAACTCGTTCCGGCGGGTCATCGGCTTTGCGGCGGCACCCACGATCGCCTCGTGGGGCGAGGACGACAAGTCCGCCGCAGTGCGGGTGCTGTCGCGCTCGCCGAAGGCGGCACGCATCGAGAACCGTGTGGCCGGCGGCGACGCCAACCCGTACCTCGTGCTGGCCGCCGTGTTGGCAGGCGGGATCGCCGGGATCGAGCAGTGCATCGAGCCGCCTGCGCCGTTGGGAGTCACGGGGTGGGGTCTTCCCGCCGGCTACCCGCACCTGCCCAACACGATCTCGAAGGCAGCTGACGCGATGACAAATGACGTCGTGTTACGCAGCGTTCTCGGTTCACAGTTCTGCGACTACTGGGTCAATACTCGGCGCTGGGAATGGCTCATGTTCCACACCACCGGCGGCGACCCGATGGCAACGACCGTGACGCCCTGGGAACTCGACCGTCTCTTCGAGATCGTCTGACACGTGGCCTCGTCTGGAGTGGTTCGGATCGGCATCACCGCCCACCTGGAAGTGGTCGTGTCCGCCGAAGGTAACGGCTCGCTGCACTATGTCGTCAGCGCGCCGTACGTGAAGGCCGTTCGCAAGGCCGGGGCAATGCCGGTGCTGCTTCCGGTCGTCGATCCCGACGATGCTGCGGCGATGCTCGAGATGGTCGATGCGTTGATCGTCACCGGCGGCGCTGACGTCGATCCGGTCAACTACAACGCCGCGCCCGATCCGAGGCTCGGCGCGACCGATCTGGTGCGCGACGCGGCCGACTTGGCGATCACGCGCGCCGCGGTCGACTCGAACATTCCGACACTGGCAACATGCCGGGGCATCCAGGTGCTCAACGTCGCGATGGGCGGCACACTTGTTCAGCACGTCGACGAGCACATGCGCATCGACATGTACAACGAAGACGTTCACGATGTCGAGATCGACCCAACGTCACGCCTGGCGACCATCCTCGGCACGGAAGCGATGGGTGTCAACTCGATGCACCATCAGGTCATCGATCGCCTCGGCGCCGGTGTTCGAGCCGTCGCCCACAACCACGACGGCCACATCGAGGCGATCGAGCTCGAAACCGCCACGGCGGTTCTCGGGGTGCAGTGGCACCCCGAGATGCTCCGCCATCGCGGCGATCACATGTCGCTGTTCGAGGACCTCGTTCGTCAAGTGCGCGCCGGTCGCGAGTAGCTTTTCTTCGTGAGCTTCGGTGTCGGCTGCGGACCGGCGCGTTCCTCCTCGAAGTCAAACGGGTGGAACCGCTGGTCTTGCTGAATGGTCGATCTACCAGGCGATGTATGGACATGAGGCCAGCCGGGTATCACTTTGCGAGACCCGTCCGGACCACGCGGCATGTTCCATGTTCAATGACGCTTGGAGTTGGACTTGACAAACGAAGACTCTTTGTCGGCGGTGCTCAGCGAGTTCGCGCGCACGCTGATCACAGACTTTCCGATTCAAAAGATCCTCGACCACCTTGTCGATCGAATCGTCGACATCCTGCCGATCACCTCCGCGGGAGTAACGCTGATTTCCGAAGGGATGAGCCCAAGGTACATTGCCGCGTCGAACGAGGATGCGCGACGATTCGAGCGTCTCCAGACCGAGATGGACGAGGGACCGTGTCTGTGCGCCTACGAATCCGGGCAAGCGGTCTCGGTTCCCAATATTGACACCGACACGCGATTCCCGAGCTTCGCATCAGCCGCCTCCGCCGCCGGCTTGGGGGCCGTGTTCACGTTCCCATTGATGCACGGAGATCAACGCTTCGGTGCGCTGGATCTCTACCGTGCCCAGCCCGGCGACCTCGACCCTGAGGACATGGAAACGGCGCAGACACTCGCTGACGTCGCCGCCGCGTATCTGTTGAACGCCAAGTCCCGCGAGGACGCACTGGCAACCTCCGAGCAGTTCCAGCACAACGCGATGCATGACGTGCTGACGGGCCTTCCGAACCGACTACTGCTGCAGGAACGTCTGGGGCACGCCGCGAGCCGGGCGAAACGTACGCATACATCTACGGCAATACTCTTCCTCGATCTCGATCGTTTCAAAGACATCAACGACGCCTATGGCCACGATGTCGGCGACCAGTTGCTCA
>JANMQX010000419.1:0-12202 GCA_031370745.1 Ilumatobacteraceae bacterium | reverse complement strand
CGCGAAGACGGGTGGGCCACCATAGGTCTTCGACAATCCGTGCGCCGTGATGACCGTCGTCCCGCTGGACGGAGGATCGGGGAACTTCACGCGCAACGTGCGATCGCCCTTGGCAACGTGCACGCGTTGTGCCTCGAGACGAACGATCTGCTTTTCCTTGCTGTGCGCCATCGCCGCCTTGGTGGCCTTCGCACCGAACCGATCGACCACCGTCTGCAGACGAGCGATCTCCTTGGTCTGCAGCACAGCCTTCTTGGCCAGGCGCTCTTCATCCCGTGCCCGCGCCCCTCGGTACTGGCTGTAGGTGCCCTTGTACTCGACCAGTTCACCGACCGCTTCCTCGGCGGGTCGATCGAGGTGCAGTACACGAGTGATCGCCTCGTCGAGCAGGTCGATGTCGTGACTGATCACGAGCAGTGCACCGCGGTAGGCGCGCAGGAATTGCAGCAGCCACATCTTGGCGTCGATGTCGAGGTGGTTGGTCGGTTCGTCGAGCAACAAGACGTCGGAGCCGGCGAACAAGATTCGGGCGAGCTCGACACGGCGCCGTTCGCCACCGCTGAGGACGCCGATCGGCAACTCCAACCGGTCGCCCTGCAGGCCGAGCCCCGCGGCCATCGAGCGCGCTTCGCTGTCGGCGCCGTAACCACCTGAGGTCGCGAATTCGTCCTGGGCTCGGCTGTACCGGGCGACGTTGCGTTCGCTGGCGTCCTCTTCCATCGTGATGCGCAACTTCTCGAGGCGGATCAGCTCCTCGTCGATGCCGCGACCGGACAACACATGCGTGATGGCGGTTCGCCCGTCCAGCACTCCGGCGATACGCGGATCCTGGGGCAGATAGCCGAACCCACCTTTGCGCAAGATCTTGCCGCCGGTCGATTCCAAGGCTCCGCCGAGGACACGGAACAGCGTGGTCTTGCCGGCACCATTTCGACCGACCAGGCCGACCTTGTCGCGCGGCATCACGGTGAATGAGGCGCCGTCGATGATCTGGCGACCACCAACTTCCACCGAGAGCGCTTGGACCTGCAACATGGCCGTCCATCGTGGCGGGGAAACGGCGAGTCCACAACGCCTCGCGTCGTACGATGGCGCGATGGAAGCCGACCAACCGGCATTGCTTCGCAACGATCTCGGTCGCCGCGCTGCCCCGATCGCCTGCGGCGCCGGGTTGGCGGGCGCTGCTGCATTCTTGACCACGCACAATCCCGGAGCTGCTGGTTCTCGATATCCGGCCTGCGTGTTCCACCAGATGACCGGGTTGTGGTGCCCAGGTTGCGGGCTCACCCGGGGCACGTACCAGCTGTTGCACGGCCACCTCGGCGCAGCGCTGGGCTACAACCTCCTCACTCCGCTGGCATTGGCCGCGGTCGTCGCGGTGTGGTTCGGGTGGTTACGAGTTTCGTGGGGCGCCGCACCGATCCGAGTGCCGAAACGTGCCGGTCGCTGGCTCGCGGTGGTCCTGCCGGTGGTGGTCGGCGTCTACGGTGTCCTGCGCAACCTGCCCGTCGCCCCGCTCCGGGCCTTAGCGCCGTGAGCTACAACGCGTGATGTTTGGAGCCCGTTCAGTCCCGCACTTGGCGCCGGATCAGCGCGAGCGATCAGAACCGCGGAACGTCTGATCCCTCACACAGAGCCAGGAATGTCCTATGGGGTTGGTGGTACGACCGTTGATGTACCGACTGGTATCGGGTCGGGCGGCGGCGGACGATGCGGCGGCACGGTCGTTTGAGGGGGCGGGGGCGCGGTGGGCGGTGGCGCGGTTGGCGGGGGTGACGGCGGGGCCACGGTCGCGACAGTCGGCGCGACGGTGGCAGGCGGCTTGGTCGTCGCCGTCCCACCGACGGTCGTGACGGCTGGCGACCTCACGGTGGTCGGTGTCGGGTTTCCACCGACCTTCTTCTTCGACGGAGTGTCACTGCCGTTGACGCTGAGACCGGAGTCGTTGCTGAAGGATGTGCTGAGGCAATCACCCTGAGGTTGTGGAGCTTGGCCCATGACGCCGGCAATCGTCGATGCCAGAACGGTTCGTCCGTCGTTGGTCAGGTGCAAGCCGTCGCCGCGCAGGATCTTGACGGCGTCGGCCGCGGCTATCGAGCCCCAATCGAGCAAGTGAACGTTGGGGAACTCTGCGCCGACCAAGGTGATCGCGTCGTTGACCTCGCGTCTGTTGTCTTCGAACTCGGTCACGGTCAGCAGAACCACAGGGCTCGGCGACAGCCGCTGCACGATCCTCTCGAGCTGCTTGCGGTACGACATCTGGTCGCCGAGGTAGTTGCTGCCCAGAAACACATAGGCGGCGTCCCACTTCGCGGCAAGGCGCTTGTCGAGCACAGTGTTGCCGAAGTCGACGAACCGACTGGGCTCCGCGTCGACTTCCACCCGCCATCCCAACGGCACGAGAGCCTTGCACAACTCACCGCCATACCTCTTTGCCGCGGAAGCGGTGATCGAATCGCCGATCATCAACAACCGGTTGCCAGTGACCAGGCTGCCGATCGCCGGTTGCGAGGGCAGTGTCGTGGTGGTCTCAGGTGCCGACGAAACCGTCGAATTCGCATCGGTGGAAATGACATCGGCGTCGGGGCTGCTGCCAGGCAGAATGCCCACCCCTTCGACGGTCGGTTCATGTGACTCGTCGGGTCCGGATGCCGCTGCCGAGCAAGCCACAAGGAGGGCGCAGATCACGCTGATGGTGACCTCGCGCCGCACTGTCATTCCTCCATTGAAGGTAGCGGAACGGGATTTCGCAAGTCACTGTCCCAAAACGTGGCCGACGCTGGACAAAGCGAGTCAGCTACGAGTGCGTAGTTCGTCGCGGATCTGAGTGAGGAGATCGATCTCGTTTGGCCCGGGCGGCGCAGCTTCTACCGGCTTGCGCATCTTGTTGTAGGCCTTCACGACCATGAACAGCACGAGGCCGACGATGATCAGCGAAATCAGCTGAGTGAGCACCACACCGAATGAGATGGTCGATTGGTTGGTCGTTCCTTTGCGGACGGTGAAGGTGAGGAAGTTGTCGAGATTCGGCTTGCCGACAATGGCCCCGATCACGGGATTGGCAACGCCCTGTATGAACGCATCGATGACTGCCTTTATTGCTAAGCCCAAGATGAATGCGACGGCCAACTCGATCACGTTCCCTGTAGCAATAAAGTCCTTGAACTCCTTCAAAAAGTTCTTCACTGTTGTTCCCCTCATAAGTTGGCGCGCCCGTGATCGTCATTGAAGCAGATCCGGACACGCGCACTACCCTGCGGACCGATGAGCGATGCCACACCGGCCGCGGTGGACGTGACGAAGCACGGTCACGGAGACCACATGGTCGAACAACGGATCGACGATCTGCTGCTCGACAGGATCGATGCATTGCGAGTCCTGCGCGCGGATTCTCCGGAGCAGAAAGGAGCGATCCTCGAGCAGATCGCTGGCCGCGGCAAGCCTGAGCAAGACATCGTCAAAGAGCTTTCCAAGGTTCGCCCGCTGTGGAGGCCAGATCGATTCGAGGAGGCGCATCGCATGGCGATGCGATCGCTGGAGGTGCTCGACCGCAACGGTGTTCGTCCACCGCAGATGCCGAGGCTCGGCCCGCTGAAGCCCGTCGCCAGCTACGTCGTTCAACAGATGACCAGATGGATCGTCAAGGGGTATCAGAACCGCCTCGTCACCCGGATACGCAAGTTGTACGAGCGCCGCGAGGCCAACACCGAATGGGGCAGTCGCGAACACGTCATGCTGCGGCGGGCACGAATCAACGCCGTGCAGGTCGAGCAGGGATTCAAGGGAGACCAATTGGGGCTGCCGACGTTCCTGCTCGGGGGCGCAATCCTCTCGAGCATCGTCTCGGCGCTGCGCGCATTCGTCGGCTGGGCGATCAGCGGCATCGTCGGTGTGGTCGTGTTCGCGATCGTTCTCGCTGTGGTCTTTGCCAGCCTCGCCTGGGCCGCGTTGTACGCCGCCGGCGTCGCTCGTCGCCGCATCCGACTGTCGACCGAACAGCCGATCAAGGCGTTGTACGAGACGATCGGGGCATGTGGCAATCCGCCGAAAGACGACTCGTACAACTTCGCCGCCTACGCGATCGTCCTTCTGGTGTTGGCCTGGGTACTGATTCCGGCGGCGCTGTGGATCGTGATCTCCAAGGCCTAAGCATCTCCTGCGGTCGGTGCCAGAGCCGCCAGGTTGCAGGCATCCGGATTCTTGGCCTTCGCTGCATCGACCTCGTCGACGGGTGACAGCTGCTGACCCTTGCGCCACGAGTCCAGGTACTTCCACGGATAGACCTCCCCACGACGAACTGCCCACTCCTTGTTGGGGCACGGCCACGAGATCCCGAAGTGGGTGTGGCACACCGAGTGGCGAGCGTCGCCGGTCTGACCCATGATGCCGAGCGGCGCCCCACCATCGACCACATCGCCGGGTTTGACCGCGACGGAGTCGAGATGGGCGAAGTAGTAGCGGACCCCATCGTCGCCCTGCATCGACACGTACTTCCCGCCGCGCGTTGCCGGGTCATTGACCTTCGGATCCCACGGGTCGGTCGTGCGGATCTCCTCGACCGCGCCACCGATCGGTGCGACGACGTTTGCACCGCAGCCGAACACGTCTGTCGCCGGGTAACCACTGTGCCGGCGGCCGTAGCTGACCTTCTTGCCGGTGAACGGGAAGACGTAGAGCAGCGGCCGAGGGCTGGTTGTCGACGTGGTCGATGTGGTGGCCGGCCTGGGCGACGACGTCGCAACGACTTCGGTCGTCGTTGGGTGGGAGGTGGGCCGTGTCGACGGGAGTGGCGTTGCCGCCGGTGAGGCGGCGCCTGCAGAGCAGCCCGCGAACACCGCGCAGATGAGAATCGCGTTCCGCAAGACAACCATTGTCTTCCAGCCTGCCATCAGGGATCTACCGTTGTGCGTCATGAAGCGGTTGATGTGCATCGCAGTGGGGATCACGGTGCTTGCCGCAGGATGCAATGTCGACCAGGGAGCGACGACAACACAGACGCTGGCACCGCTCGGCACTCCCAGCGACACGGTTCCCCCATCGACCTCCACAATTGCCGCGACGACCGCGGCGTCGGTCGTTGTCGTCCCCACCAGCGCACTTGCTCTGCCGACCGGCGCGTGCGTGTTCGCTGAGCCCACGCCTGCAGCGGAGGTCACGTTCGAGACCGGCACCCGCCTCTACGGGATCAACCCCGGCGACGGCACCACGAGTTGCCTGACCGAGTTGACGCTCGACAACGTCGGGCCGTTCCAGTGGTCGCCCGCGGGCGATCGGGTCTTGCTGAACTCGATCACGGTGTTCGATGGGACACAGGCACTGCCGAGCGGATATTTCGCGACCAACACCCGCGTCACGTGGTCATACCCGACGGGCAAGGCGCTGATTGCCCCAGCCGTCGCCAACAGCCACTTGTTGTGGCGAACTGCAGGCCAACCAGAAACGCGGACGGACATCAGCTTCCTCGAGCGGACCGACGTCGCTGCCTACCATCCGGCCGGACGAAACATCTTTGCCGCCGGTCAAGCAGCCGACGGCACGGCGGGCCTGTTCATCGCCAGCAATCGGGGGGCGAACCCCCGGTTGATCGCCCAACTCGATCAGCCGACGACAACGATCACCGAAATCGACCCGGATCCATCCGGCACTCGGGTCTACTTCGTGCACGATCACCACGACGGTACGTTTCACATCCACGCTCTCGACCTGCCGGGACTGACTCTGACCGACATCGCTCAGGTGACCGAGCCGGTCGCCAAGGTGACCATCGGTACCTCGGCGGGTGCCGCTGTCGCGTGGCGAATCGGTGCATGCACCGGACTCACCCGCTCGCAGATCTCAAATGGCACTGCCACAGCCGACCAGCCTGCCGCCTTCGCCGCACAGTCGACCGAGCCGGTCGGTTGGCTCGATCCTCAGCAACTGGTCCTGTCGGTACGAGCCACGGGCTGCACCGGCCCGAGCGACCTGTGGATCTGGAACATCGCCACCGCAGCGGCAACGCCGCTGGTCACCGGCGTCGACAGCGCTGCGGTCCGCTCAGTGCTCACATCATTCGGAGAGCTACCCAACGACATCAACAACGCTGCGCCTGGTTGATGATGTCAGCGCGACTCGGTCGAGTCGCTCCGCTCGAGTTCCTCGAAGCGATCGATTCTTCGTAGCGACGGGAAGGCGAACCACCAGACACCGACCACTGCCAAGGTCGCCACCCCGCCACCGATCACAGTTGCAGACGTGCCGAACGCTTGAGCGAACATGCCGCTCTCGAACGCTCCCAATTCGTTCGACGCGCCGATGAACACCGACTCGACAGCCAGCACCCTGCCGCGTTTTTCGTCGGGGGTGACCAGAGGAACGAGCGACCCACGGATGAACACGCTGACCATGTCGGCGGCAGAGAGCACGACCAACGCCAGGAACGCCATGAAGTAGTTCCGTGTGACGCCGAGGGCGACTGTACCGACGCCGAACACGCCGACGACAACGAGCAGAGTCTTGCCGACATGTCGCCGTACCGGCCGGGCGGCCAGCACGAGCGCCATCGCCGCCGCGCCGAAACCGGGGGCCGCGCGCAGCCATCCGTACGCCACGTCACCGACGCCCAGACGGTCTTTGGCGATCACGGGGATCAATGCCACGGCTCCCCCGAACAGGACCGCGAAGAGGTCGAGGGCGATTGCGGCAAGTAGCACTGGTGTGCGGCGGATGAAGACCAAACCTTCGACCGCGCTGCGAAGCGTGGGCCGGTTGTCGGGGTCGGGCGGCAACGGCTCGCGTACAAAGGTCTGCGTCGACAGCACCAGGGCGCTCACCAGGATCAGCGTGGTCGAGCCGAGATACGCAACCCACGGATCAACCGCGTAGAGAAACCCGCCGATGGCCGGACCGACGATGATCGAACCGGTCCATACCGCCGAGTACAACGCGATCACCTTTGGCAGCGCGCCGGCCGGTGCAACCATCGGAGGCATCGCCCGCGTCGCCGGCGCCTGAAAAGCGCGGGCGATCCCGAAGGTGAATGCGATTCCAAACAGGGGCATGACCGAGGTCGGTTTGCTGAGGGCGTAGAAAAGGAGGGCGCCGGAGGTGAACACTTCGGCCCCAACGGTGATGAGGGCGATCGTCTTGCGATTGAAGTGGTCGGCCAACGATCCTGTCACGAGCACCAGCGCGGCGATCGGCAGGAACTCGGCGAGACCCATCCAGCCGAGATCCGATTTGCGACCGGTGATGTCGTAGGCCTGCTTCAACAACGCCGTGGACTGCAGTGCGATACCACTGGTGAGGATGCCGGTGCTGATCAGCAGGCGACGAACAGGACGCGACTGCCACACCTGTCGAGTAGTCATCGGCGAGGGGGGTGCTTGCGAGGTGGACACGACGAATCGCCACCCTAATTGCACGTGCTACACAGGACCCCATGGGTTCGCTTGCATCAGAAACCAGATGGATGGACGCCACCGATCAAGCCGCCTTGGTCCGCCGTGGCGACGCGTCGGCAGCGGAATTGATCGAGGCAGCGATCGAACGGATCGAGTCGCTCGATCCGGCGCTGAACGCCGTCATCATCCGTTGGTTCGACGAGGCCCGCGACGCCGCAACACAACTGCCCGACGGCCCATTCCGGGGCGTGCCGTTTCTTCTCAAGGACCTGTGGGCCCACTACGCCGGCCAACCGTTGACGAATGGGTGCCGGGCATTGAAACAAGCGCTTCCGATTTCGCCGACCGACACGACGTTGGTCAGTCGATTCCGCCAAGCAGGTCTGAACATTGCCGGCCGAACGAACAGCCCGGAGTTCGGCAGCCTGCCGACAACCGAACCGATCGCCTGGGGTCCGACACGGAATCCTTGGAGTCTCGAGCATTCGCCGGGCGGTTCGAGCGGAGGATCAGCGGCGGCGGTGGCCGCAGGAATGGTTCCGTTCGCCCACGCCAGCGACGGCGGGGGTTCGATCCGAATCCCCGCCTCGTGCTGTGGACTGGTCGGGCTGAAGCCATCGCAGGGACGGATCACGCTCGGCCCATTCCGCGACGAGAGCAACCTCGGTGTCGAACTGTGCGTCAGCCGCACCGTGCGCGACACTGCGGCCCTGCTCGACGCAGTGCACGGCCCGGGTGTGGGCGACACCGTGATCGCTGCGAGGCCGCTGCGACCGTACGTCTCCGAAGTCGGCAGAGATCCGGGTCGATTGCGGGTCGGTCTGCTCGACGAGCATCCGTTGGGCAACGCCCTGCACGACGACTGTCGCGACGCCGTTCGGTCTGCTGCCGCGCTGCTCGAATCACTCGGTCATCACGTCGAGATCGGCTACCCCGCCGCCTTGGCGAACCGCGACTTCGGACGCCGTTTCTCGGCGTTGTGGAGCACCAACATGGGCGTCTCGGTGCAGCGGATCGAATCGCAACTGGGTCGGTCGACGAACGACGACGACATCGAGGCCGTCAATCGCGCCCAGGTTGCCTTCGCCCAGAGCGTCAGCGGCGTCGACTACGCGCTTGCCCTCGCCGCCAACGTCGAGTTTCGTCGAGCATTACAACAGTGGTGGGCCAGTGGATGGGATCTGTTGTTGACACCCACCCTCGCCGAGCCACCGACATTGATTGGAACGTTCGCGAACGATCCCGCGGCGCCGATGACTCCGATGGTCAGGGCGGGCGCATTTGTGCCGTTCACTCCGCCGTTCAACTCCAGCGGACAACCCGCAATCAGTCTCCCGTTGCACTGGAACAGCGCCGGCCTGCCGATCGGCGTTCAGCTCGTCGCCGCGTACGGATGTGAGGACGCGTTACTGAGAGTGGCCGCGCAGGTCGAGTCCGCCCAGCCCTGGGCCGACCGGCACCCCCACGACTGAAGTCGCCCCTGTCTTCTGTGCCGGTTGTATGACGATTTGTTTAATTTCAAGACAACTTGCCGAAAGTTGAATCCAAAGGGCCCCCTCGAACGTCTCTATGAATGTGAACGCCATGTACCGCACACCTGCAACCTCTCCGGCAACCTTGATCCTTCGGTTGTTGGTCGCCGGCGCAGGCGCCGCACTCATGGCTGGTTTGCTGGCGACTCGGGTCCCCGAGCCGGTGATCATGGTCGGTGTCATCGCGACGGCGTCGCTGATCGGTTGGCATCGCGTGCAGCTCATCCCGGCCCGTGTCCGTTCGCAACACCGTTTCACCGTTGTGTCACGATGCGGCGATGGCTTCGTCACGATCGACTCATCGGGCGTCCGGCGAGTCGCTCGGCGTCTGGCGCTGGACAGTCCGTCGAGTTGAACCCTGTGTGGTGAGCTTCGGGCGGCGCGCTCGTGGCTGACGGAGCAAGGGTTCGCATCGGATACGCCTTCGGCACTCGCACGCGCCTCAACGACGACGGCTTCGCCACGGTCGTCGACGCGCTCGAACGGCTGGGCTTCGACAGCTTGTGGCTCAGCGAACGGATCGGCGGTGACGCACCGGATCCGCTCGTCGGGATGGCTTTCGCCGCCGGCCGCACGACGAAGTTGAAGTTTGGGATGAGTGTGATGGTGCTGCCCGGACGCAATCCCATCGTCCTCGCCAAGGAGCTGGCGACGCTCGACCGGTTGTCGAACGGCCGGCTGCTGCCCGCATTCGGACTTGGTGTTGCCGATCCGCACGAGCAGCAGGCCTTCGGTGTCGAACGCAGCGCCCGCGCCAAGCTGTTCGACGAGTCGCTGGCGGTGCTGCGTGGTGCCTGGGCCGAAGGCAAGCTGACGCATCACGGCGAGCACTTCAACTATGACGAACTGCGAGTTCTGCCGAAGCCGCTGCAGGCTCATCTCGACGTGTGGCTAGGGGGCATCGCGCCTTCAGAGTTACGTCGCGTCGGACGCTTGGCCGACGGGTGGCTGCCGAGCTTCGTCACTCCCGACGACGTGGCGAAAGGACGCGAAGCCATTGAGACAACGCTGGCCGAACATGATCGGTCGATCGACCTCGATCACTATGGGGCAATGATCTCGTACGCGTTCGGGCCGATACCGGAGTCGGTTCGACAGCTATTGGCCAAACGGCGGCCAGACCTCTCCGACCCGACGGTGTTGATACCGCAGGGGTGGGACGCACTGATAGCCACGATCGACAAGTTCGTCGCCGTCGGCACCACGAAGTTCGTGATCCTGCCGATCGGCGAGCCGGCGACACCGCAACTTTGGGTCGAGCATCTCGAGCAGGCCGCGCCGATCGTGCTCGCCCGGCAGACGTGAACGGTTGCGGCGCTGTCCGACAGCACGACCTCGCAACCTAAGCTGCGACCGTGCCGACCAACCGTGAGATCTGGGAGCAGGCGTTCGCTGAGTCCTCGATTCGCGATACCGATTTCACGACGATGTCGGGCATACCACTCGACCCGGTGTATGGGCCGATCGACGGCGACTTTCCCGGGCAGTTTCCGTACACCCGTGGTCCGTACGCGTCGATGTATCGATCGAAGCTGTGGACAATGCGGATGTTCGCCGGTTTCGGCACCGCCGACGACACCAACTGGCGTTTCAAAGAGATCATCAAATCCGGCGGCGACGGGCTGTCGACGGCGTTCGACATGCCGACGTTGCTCGGCATCGATTCCGATCACCCGATGGCGCTCGGTGAGGTGGGTCGTTGTGGGGTGGCAGTCGATTCGTTGGCCGATATGGAAGACCTCTACGCGGGCATCGATCTGAATACGACGACGACGTCGATGACCATCAACTCGCCGGCTGCGGTGATCATGGCGATGTACGTCGCTCAAGCAGAGAAGGCCGGGGTCAATCGTGCTCGGCTCGGCGGGACGTTGCAGAACGACATCTTGAAGGAGTACCAGGCACAGAAGGAGTTCGTCTTCCCGCCTCGGCCGTCGATGCGGTTGGTGCGCGACACGATCAGGTTCACCGCTGCGGAGATGCCGCGGTGGCATTCGATCTCGATCTCCGGCTACCACATCCGCGAGGCAGGTTCGACCGCTGTCGAGGAGTTGGCGTTCACGCTCGCCAACGGTTTCGCCTACGTCGAACTGGCGATGCAAGCCGGCCTGCCGGTTGACTCGTTCGCGCCGCGGTTGTCGTTCTTCTTCAACGCCCACATCGACTTCTTCGAAGAGATCGCCAAGTACCGCGCCGCCCGCCGAATTTGGGCGCGCTGGCTGCGCGAGCGCTACGGCGCCAAGCTGGAGCGGTCGTTGCAACTGCGATTCCACACCCAAACAGCTGGTGTGTCGCTGACCGCGCAACAGCCCGAGGTCAACATCGTCCGCACGGCCATCGAGGCGTTGGCCGGTGTGCTCGGTGGCACGCAATCTCTGCACACGAACTCGATGGACGAGGCGATGGCGCTGCCGACCGAGAGGACCGCCCGCATCGCCCTGCGCACGCAACAAGTGATCGCTCACGAGACAAATGTGGCTCACGTTGCCGACCCGCTCGGTGGTTCGTGGTACGTCGAACAACTCACCGACGAGGTCGAGCGCCAAGCCGAGGAACTGTTCGCCTACCTCGACGAGCTAGGTGGTGGTTCGATGCTCGAAGGGGCCATCAAGGGCATCGAAGACAACTGGTTCCAGGGCAAGATCGCCGACTCGGCGTACGACCTCGAACGTCGCTTCAACACCGGACGACGGATCGTCGTCGGCGTCAACGGTTTCACCGAGGGTAGCGAGGACGCCCAGATCCCGCTGCTGCAGATCACCAACGAGGACGAGTCGCGCCAACTCAAACGACTGGAGCAGGTCCGCGAGGCGCGCGATCAGGCCGCTGTCAATGCCGCCCTGCGACGCGTCGAGGCAGAGGCTGCCGATCCTGAGATCAACCTGATGCCCGCACTGATCGATGCGGTCGGTGTGTACGCAACACTTGGCGAAGTGATGGCTTCGCTCGGAACAGTGTTCGGGCGACACGTCGAAGTACCCACCATCTGATGGCGATCTCAGTGGCGGCGCAACGAATCCTGATCGCCAAGGTCGGCCTCGATGGTCACGACCGGGGTATCAAGGTCGTCGCTCGCATTCTGCGCGACGCCGGCTACGAAGTGATCTACACGGGTCTGTTTCAAACGCCGGCGCCCGTCGCGGCCGCGGCGGTCGACGAGGACGTCGACGCAATCGGGCTGTCGATGTTGTCAGGTGCGCACATGAACCTCGCGGCGCACCTCGTCATCGAAACACGCGCCCGCGGCGTCGACATCCCCGTCATCGTCGGCGGCATCGTGCCGGAACC
>JANMQX010000411.1:0-5132 GCA_031370745.1 Ilumatobacteraceae bacterium | reverse complement strand
TGCATGACCGAGCCGGCTGTGATCACCAGCATGCGTCGCGGATTGCTCTTGTTGCGATAGGCACGGGCTTCGTCTTCGGGCGCAACCTCGTCGGGGTTGTTCATCCCGATGATCCGCACGAATGCGCCGACCGGATAGGCGCGCAGGCCGTACTCGGTCTCGCCGCGACGGAAGCTCCACAGCTTTGGGCCCATGAACAAGAAGAACTGGGTGGCCTTCATCCCTGTCAGGCGGGCAGTGACGAAATGCCCCATCTCATGGAGGAAGACGGAAATCAGAAGTCCGATCACGAAGACGAACGCCCACGTGCTCCACGTGTACAGCAGCACGAGCAATCCAATGATCACGGCCAACCCGATGAACGCCGTCGGCCCACCAGCTGTCGGCTCGAGGTCGGGATTGTCGGCGCCGCCGGCCATCACCTCATTGCGAAACTTGGTGTACGTATCACTCACGCTGCAAGTACCTCCGTGGCCACCCGACGTGCGCGTGCATCGGCGGCAATGATGTCGTCAACCGTTCTATCGGCAGATCGCTCGAAGCGCTGGAGAGTTGCGTCACACACCTCGGCAATCTGCGACCATGGGATCCGCCCGGCCAGGAACGCGTCGACTGCCACTTCGTTGGCGGCGCTGAGCCAGGCCGGAGCCGTGCTGCCGATGCGTCCGGCCTCGTAGGCCAAGGGCAGGCAGCGGAAGGTGGCGGTGTCGGGCGGTTCGAAGTCGAGACGCCGCAACTCGGCCCAGTCGATCTGGCCAAACGCCGACGTCACCCGATTCGGATATGCGAGGGCGTAGCCGATCGGCAGCCGCATGTCGGGCATGCTGAGCTGGGCAATGGTCGAGCCGTCGGTGAACTCGACCATGGAGTGCACGACGGACTGCGGGTGAACGACCACTTCGATCTTGTCGTACTCCGTGCCGAACAGTTCGTGGGCCTCGATCACCTCCAGACCCTTGTTCATCAGGGTGCTGGAGTCGATCGTGATCTTCGGACCCATCTTCCAGGTCGGGTGAGCCAACGCCTGATCCACACCCACGGCAGCAAGTTCGGCGCTCGTTCGCCCCCGAAAGGGGCCGCCGCTTGCGGTCAGCACGATTCTCGCAACCTCGCGGCCGGCAGCGACGCTGGCGCGCAGGCATTGGTGCACAGCGCAGTGCTCGCTATCGACGGGCACCAGTTCGGCTCCGGCAGTCGCCCGCAGCGGTTGGACGACGGGTGCGCCAGCGATGAGGCTCTCCTTGTTGGCCAACGCCAGCCGCTTGCCTCGCTGCAGCGTGCGCACCGTGACCGAGAGACCGGCGAACCCGACGACACCGTTGACGACAACATCAGCGTCGTCTGCTAGATCGGCGAGGTCGGCAACCACCTCGGCAAAGGGCAACGCAGCGGCGACTGCGGCCCGACCCGCTGGATCGGCAACTGCGACGACTTTCGGGCGGAACTCGTTGGCCTGGGCGATGAGCACGTCGATCGACGAGCCAACACCGAGCGCGACGACTTCGTACTGGCCGCGCTCGGCCCGGATGACATCGAGCGTTTGCACGCCGATCGACCCGGAGGAACCTGCAATCGCGACACGCACCGCTGACATCGTCTCAGTCTCGCATCGGGGGAGGGCCGAAGCTCCCTCGCCCCACAATTGGAGCAGCTACTTGGTGACCCAGGGGTGGAGCAGCTGCAGCAGGTAGTACGCGGCTGGCAGGCAGAACAGATACGCGTCGAATCGGTCGAGCACCCCACCGTGGCCCTTGATGAGGGCACCGAAGTCCTTGACGTCGAGGTTGCGCTTGAACATGCTCTCGGTGAGATCGCCGAGTGGGGCCATGACCGAGATCACGATGCCCAAGATGATGAGATCGCCGGTGCTGTTCCAGGTGGTCGAGCGATCGGTGAGGCCGATGATGACCATCGCCAGGATGGTGGCAACGGTGCCGCCGAACAGGCCTTCGATGCTCTTGTTGGGACTGATCCAGGCGCGGAGAGGCGATTTACCCGCAGCGCTCCCCAGAGCCAATGCGCCGATGTCGTTTGCGACGACTCCTACCGCCAACACGCACAACGTGTCGGTGCCGATGCTCTTGCTGACAAAGCCCGCCGCGACCGGGAAGCCGGAACCCTTCGAATACCGCAGGATCAACGCCGCGAACGATCCCAGAAAACCGATCCACACGACGCCGAGCGTGGTGATGGCCATGTTCGGCATCGGGGCAGCTTCGAGGCTCTTTGCCCCGATGAACGTGACCGCCGCGGCGACGAACCCCAAGGCGATGATCAGCGGCAACGCCTGCTCGCCCGCCCAGAACGTGGCGATGGGCGTCGCCGCGCAGGCGATGATCCCGACCATCGTCGCCGGCCGGTAGCCCTTCTCGGAGACCTTGTCGAAGTATTCGATGGAACCGAGGCCGAGCACCGCGACAACCACGAGGAGCACGAGTTTCGGACTGACGACGAGCGCGACGACAAACACGATCCCCAGCAGGACACCGACACCGATAGCAGTGGGAAGATTGCGGCCAGCGCCCGACTTCGTCGGTCGTGCCGGCGGTCGAGCCGTGGAACCGGAGCGGGCCGGACGACCGCCGCGAGTCGGCTCGCCTGGCCTGCCCTTGCGGGGCACGGGGCGCGAGCGATCGTCGGTGGGATCGGTGCCGATGGTGATTCGCCCAGGCTCGCGCCGCAGCGGAATCGAATCGTCGCGGTTGGTGACATCGTCGATCTCGTCGGCGATGGGCTCGACGGCCGCGACCCGTTCGATCTCGTTGGTCTCGTCATGAGGGTCGACGGGCTGGTCGTCGCGCCACACGGGCGCCTTTCCGGCAAACGACGACCACACATCGAGGTCGTCACTGGGATCTGACCCCGCCGGCGTCGTCAGCGTGCGCGGCACTTCGCCCGTCGGCGGCTCCGTCCAGTGCGGCAACGGGCCGGTGTCGGACGAGCCGAACGACAGGCCGCCGGACGTGTCGTCGTCGTCGGTTGATTCGGCGAACAACGGCGGACCGTAGTCCTCTGCTTCCCCTTCGTCTGGGCGTCGTGGACGCCGTGCGTCGTCAGTCATGCAATCCCCTTTGTGCTCGCTCAGACCTCGAGGAGTTCTTGCTCTTTGCGGCCGAAGGCCTTGTCGATCAGCTCCACGTGCTCGTGGGTGATCCGCTCGATTTCCTTCTCTGCTCGATCGAGCTCGTTGGCGGAGATCTCGGCAGCCTTCTCGGCTGCGTCGAGGTGTTTTCGGGCATCACGGCGAATGTTGCGGACCGCGACCCGACCATCTTCAGCCATGTTCTTGACGATCTTGACGAATTCTTTGCGGCGCTGCTCGGTGAGCGGCGGAAAGTTGAGACGGATGATCACACCGTCGTTCGACGGGCTGACGCCGAGGTCGCTGTCGCGAATGGCCTTTTCGATCGCGACGAGTGAACCACGGTCGTGCGGTTTGACGATCAGCTGACGGGCCTCAGGAACCTGAAAGCCAGCGAGCTGTTGAACCGGCACCATGGACCCGTAGTAGTCGACCATCAACTTCTCGACGAGCGCCGGCGATGCCCGGCCGGTGCGAACGGTCGTGAACTGACTCTGCACATGCTCGACCGCCTTCTCCATCTTGTCGATGGCGTCAAGAAGGGTGTCTTCGATCACATTGCCCAGCGTATCGACCTGCGAGGAGGCGTGACGAACATCCCATCAACCCTGGATGATCGTTCCGACGCGTTCGCCCCGCAGAATCGCCTGCAATCTCCCAGGTGACGACATGTCGAACACAACGATGGGAATGGTGTTGTCGCGGCAGAACGCAATAGCAGTTGCGTCCATGACCTTGAGATCCTTGGTCATCACTTCGATGTAGGTGATGTCGTCGTACTTCGTGGCTGCCGGCTCGGTGCGTGGATCGGCGCTGTACACGCCGTCGACACCTGAATGCGTGCCCTTCAAGAGGGCATCGGCGTCGATCTCGGCGGCGCGCAGCGCTGCCGCGGTATCGGTGGTGAAGAACGGGTTGCCTGTTCCGGCGGCAAAGATCACAACCCGGCCTTGCTCGAGGTGCCGCATCGCCTTGCGGCGGATGTATGGCTCGCACAGACGCGGCATCTCGATCGCGCTCTGCACCCTGGTGTCTTGTCCGGCACGCTCCAGCGCGTCCTGGAGGGCAAGAGCGTTCATCACGGTGCCGAGCATTCCGATGTGGTCGGACTGGGTGGCATCCATGCCCGACATGGCCCCAGTGCGGCCCCGCCAGAAGTTGCCGCCACCAACGACGACGCACACGTCGACGTCCATCGCGCGCACCGCAATGATCTCCTGAGCTGTCGAATCGAGGGTCGCCGCGTCGAGCCCTTGCCCAGAGTCACCGGCGAGAGCCTCGCCCGACGGTTTGAAGACGATGCGCTTCCATCGGGGCGATGCCGCCGAGGTCATACCCCGCTCAGCCGATCTCGACCTGGGCGAAGCGGACGATCGAGGCGGACCCGATGACCTGGGCAATTGATTGCTTGTCGTCCTTGGCATACGGCTGATCGAGCAGGGCGACGTCCTTGTAGAAGCCATTGAGGCGGCCTTCGATGATCTTCGGCAAGGCTGCTTCCGGCTTGCCTTCATTGCGGCTGATCGTCTCCAACGTCTGGCGCTCGTGGGCAACCACATCCGCCGGCACGTCGTTGCGGCTTAGGTACTTCGGCCGGGCAAAAGCGATGTGCACGGCCACGTCGTGGGCCAGCGACTGCGATGCATCGGCCATTTCGACCAGTACCGCGTTGACGCCGCGACCACCCTGCATGTGCAGGTAGCTGTCGATCACGTTTCCGGGAGCGGCTTCGAACCGAACGACGTCGCCGAGCTCGATCTTCTCCTTCAAGGTGATCTTGAGATCGTCGAGTTGCCCGGACCGTTGGCTGACTGCGTGTTCGCCCTCGGCGATGACGAGCTTGGCCAGCGTGTCGGCCTCGCCCTTGAACAGGTCGCTGCCTGCGACGAAGTCGGTCTCGCTCTTCAGCTTGACGATCGCCCCGACGTTGCCCTCGACGACCAGCGCCACCAGACCCTGGTTGTTCTCGCGGTCGTCGCGCTTGGCGCTGGCAGCCAGGCCCTTCTCGCGCAGCCACTGCTTGGCTTGTTCCATGTCGCCGTCGTTGGCC
>JANMQX010000363.1:0-4611 GCA_031370745.1 Ilumatobacteraceae bacterium | reverse complement strand
TTCAGCGAACCGGGCAGCGGCAGCGACCTGGCGAGCCTCGTCACCCGCGCCGTTCGCGATGGCGACGAATTCGTTGTGAACGGCCAGAAGATCTGGACGAGTGGTGCACAGCATTCGGCGTTCGGCATCCTCCTCGCACGCACCGATCCAGATGTCGCCAAGCACAAGGGCATCTCGTATTTCATCTGTCCGATGACATCTTCTGGCATCGAGATCCGTCCGATCAGGGAGATGACCGGCGGGCACACCTTCAACGAGGTCTTCTTCACCGACGTGCGCATTCCTGTCGAGAACTTGGTAGGCGAGCTCAACGACGGCTGGCGGCTTGCCAAGGTCACGCTCGGCAACGAGCGAATCTCGCTGTCGACGGGCGGGGTCTTGTGGGGCAACGGTCCCACTGCGCTGGAACTCATCGAGTCGGTGACCGACCGGGGGCCCGTCTCTGATCCCCATATGCGTCAACGGCTTGCCGACATCTACATCGAACACACGCTGCTCGACCTCATCCGCCTGCGCACGCTGAGCGCCAGATTGAAGGGTCAGCAACCCGGCCCGGAAGCCAGCATCCGCAAGATCCTCGCCGACGAACACGGCCAGCACGTCATGGCCCTGGGCCGCGACCTCATTGGCGCGGCGGCAATGTTGACGGGTGATGACGACCTGCTGCGGTCGCGTTGGTACGACGGCTTCCTGTTCAGCCAAGCGTTGACGATCGGCGGCGGCACCGGCGACGTGCAACGCAACATCGTCGGCGAGCGGGTCCTCGGGCTGCCTCACGACGTCGATGTTTCGAGCGGATCGACGTGGGCAGAGTCGCAGCGCACCGTCGGCCGGGCCTAAGCCGAGGCGCCGCCGTAGCGGCGCAGACCGCGCTTCCAACCCCATCGCGAGACAGCGAGCAAGACGATCGTGAAGCCCACCATCACCACGACCGATTGCCACGCCAGCCGGCCTGTGACCGCCTCCGACGGAACGGTGATTGCAAACGCGAGTGGGATGATGAACGTCAAGCCGTATCGCAGCCACCCTGGGTAGATGCCCACTGGATATTGACCGGCGCGGAACAACCCGTCGAACAGCTCCTGAACCTCGTTGATTCGAACCAACCAGAACGCCGCAGACGCCAGCATCAGCCAGAAGCAGTAGATCGAGACAAGGCCACTGACCAACAGGGCGACGAAGGCAACGAGGTCGTGCCATTGCGCTGCCGGGCGCAACTGAACCAGCGCGACGATCAACACCGCCACCCCGACGAGCACGTCAGTGATCTCCCAGAAACGAACATCGCGGACGCTGACCAACAGCTGTGCGTCCGCCGGCTTGGTGAGGGCGAAGTCGAGCTTGCCCTCCCGGACGTCGTTGACGACGCGTTGCATGTTCGGCTGGATGAACGTTCGAATGATGCCGCCGACGAGCGTGAACACCCCCATCACAGCGAGCAGCTGCGGCCGTGTCCAGCCGCCGAGATCGTGGGTCTTCGAAAAGATGACGGCGAGGATCACCAGACCGGTCCCAACGGTCAGCAGCGATTGCACGAGTTGCAGGAAGAAGTTGATGCGGTACTGCATCTCGTTCATCACACCGATCCGCAGGAACGTGGCTGCTAGGCGGACACGTCCGCAGCGATGGTCGTCGGCGGCCATCTCAACCACCAACCGAACTGAAGCGCCGCACCGCGCGTGGCCATACGAGGTAGAGCAACCCGATGCTGAACAAGATCCAGGCCACTTGCATGCCGAGCCCGATGAACAGATCACGGTTGCTGATAGGCCCGGTGAGGGCAACGATCGGATAGCTGAACGACCAGCGGAAAGGGAAGTACCACGTCAATGTTTGGAACCACTTCGGCATCAGCACCAAGGGGAAGACCCGGCCCGACAACAACAACTCGCTGAGGTAGTACGCCTCGAAGATCGCGCTGACCCGGGTCGTCCAGAACGTGATCAGGCCCAACGACCACTGCATGATCGCCCGAATCAGGTACGCGCCCCAGATGGCGAAGAAGAACACCACGCATTGCACCACCGACGGGCTCAGCGTCGGCCGGAACAACAGGACGAGCGCGACTGCGATCGGGACCCAAAGTACCAACACGACAAGTTTCCATCCGGCAAAACCAGCCAGATCTTCGTGTATCGGATGCACCGGTTTCATCAACTGACCGGCGAACATTCCATCTTTGATCCGCTCTTCCCAGGCAAACGGTGTCAACACGATGTTCATGTTTCGCACCAGCGTCCACACGATGTAGTAGGCGGCGAACGCACCGGGAGTGAGTCCGTCGACCGACCCACCGTTGGCCCGGGCGATTGTCGACCAGACAACGAGATACACGACCGGCTCGGCGATCATCCCGATCATGTAGAAGTAGTTGGCGGCCCGGTACTGCAACTGCGTCAGCACTGACTGGCGCATGTGCGCTGTGTACAGCGTGATCACGGTGCGTCGCGGGCGTCGGCGAAGACCTGTTCGATGACGTCATCGATCGGCGGATCCTCGATGGTCAGGTCGACCACGTCGTGCTCGGCCAGAAGTCGCGTCGTCGCCGCTGCCGTTTCGGCTCGTGACGCGCGGATCGTGATCTCCTCGCCGTCGGCAAGACGGGCCGTGATCGTGCGCTGCGTCGTGAACTGCTGGGACAGAGCGGACAGATCGCCGTCGAACACGAGCCGACCGTGGTGGATGACGATGACCCGTTTGCACAACGCCTGCACGTCGGCCATGTAGTGACTCGTGAGGATGACGGTCGCGCCGTAGCGGCTGTTGTAGTCGGCGATGAACGAACGAATGCGACGTTGCATGGTGATGTCGAGGCCGATGGTCGGCTCGTCGAGAAACAGCACCTGTGGTCGGTGCAGCAGCGCGCCGGCGATCTCCATCTTCATTCGCTCGCCGAGCGACAAGTTGCGAATCGGCTTGGTGACGAGATCGCCGATGTCG
The DNA here is from genome assembly GCA_031370745.1 of Ilumatobacteraceae bacterium. GTDB lineage: Bacteria > Actinomycetota > Acidimicrobiia > Acidimicrobiales > Ilumatobacteraceae > JAENVT01. The sequence continues at coordinate 1,671 of JANMQX010000363.1, read as the reverse complement.
AGCAGTTCGATCAGTTCGTCTCGCATCGGGATGAACTCGGCTCGGGGAATCCGATAGATCGCTCGATTGAGCTCGAACGAGTCGATGCCCGGTAAGTCCCATTGCAACTGATTCCTGTTCCCCATGACGAGGGTGATCTGGCGCAGCAGCTGCGGCGGTCGTCCCTTTGGCTCGAGCCCCAGCACTCGGCACTGGCCGCCGCTCGGGTGCAGCAGGCCGCTGAGCATCTTCAGCGTCGTCGTCTTGCCGGCGCCATTGGGCCCGAGAAACCCGACAACTTCGCCGGGATCGATCGTGAAGGAGACAGAATCGACGGCGATGACCTCTTTCGTCTCCCGGTGAACCAGGCTGCGGATCGAGGCGCGCAGACCCTGCTCGCGCACAGGAACCTTGAATGTCTTGGACAGATCGCCCACCTCGATGATGGCCACGGCAACATCCTGCCAAATCGGCTCGCGGTCATCTGCGGAATTGCGGCGAGGCCATGCCGCCGCCTGGCCGCTAGCGTCGGCTCCGTGCCCGAGACTTCTATCGACGACACGATCGACGCCAAGATCGAAGCATTGCGGTCCGAACTGCGACGTCTCGGTCGGGTCGTGGTGGCGTTCAGCGGTGGGGCAGACAGCGCCTTGCTGGCGGCCGTGGCCCGCGAGGTGCTGGATGACGACGCCCACGCGGTGACCGCTGTCTCCCCGTCCCTCGCCGGCGACGAGGAGACCGACTGCCGCGCGCTCGCCGCTGAGTGGGACCTGCGGTGGACGCCGGTCGTGACGCACGAGATGGAGCGCGCCGCGTACCGAATCAACGACACCGATCGCTGCTATCACTGCAAGGCCGAGTTGATGGATGTCGTCTCGCCGATCGCAGATGCGGCCGGAGCAACGGTTGTGCTCGGTGTCAATCTCGACGACCTCGGCGATCATCGGCCGGGCCAGCTCGCCGCTGACCAACGGGGCGCGGTGTTCCCGCTGGTGACAGCTGGATTCACGAAAGCCGATGTGCGCACCGCATCGCGACTGCTCGGGCTGCGCACGTGGGACAAGCCGGCAGCGGCGTGCCTCGCCAGCCGATTGCCGTACGGCACCGAGGTCACCGTGGCGTTGCTCAGTCAAGTCGATCGAGCAGAAGCGGCGCTGAAGCGACTTGGGTTCGCTGAGCTTCGCGTGCGCCACTACGGCGACACCGCGCGTATCGAAGTCCCCGTCGCACAACTCCCCGACGTGGTGTCACGTCGGGCAGCCGTCGTCGCGGCAACGAGGGCCGCCGGCTATGCGTACGTGACCCTCGACCTCGAGGGTCTTCGATCCGGCAACCTCAACGACGCGCACCGACTCGCGGATGCACGACCTGACAGGAGCTCGAGTCCATGAAGCTGTCGATGATGATCAACTACGGCGGCGGCTTCAAAGAGGCGGCCCAGCGCGTTGTCGAGCTCGAGAAGGCAGGGCTCGATCAGGTGTGGATTGCCGAGGCCTACAGCTACGACGCCATCAGTCAGGTCGGATACCTGGCGGCAATCACGGAACGAGTTGAGATCGGCACCGGGATCGTCAACGTGTATTCGCGAACTGCGGCGCTGATGGCGATGACTGCGGCAGGCTGCGACTACGTCAGTGATGGCCGGTTCGTGCTGGGCCTCGGTGCCAGCGGGCCGCAGGTGATCGAGGGCTT
>JANMQX010000132.1:0-4412 GCA_031370745.1 Ilumatobacteraceae bacterium | reverse complement strand
CGCTACGAGCTGGCCGAGGATCTGATGGGCCATCACCACCATCTGATTTGCGTGAGTTGCGGTCGCGTGGATGATTTCGTGGTGTCTGCTCGTGGCGAGCGCAGCGTCGAGGCGGTGCTCGATCAGGCAATTGGTCGCACCGGCTTTCGAGCGGCCGGACATCGCCTAGATGTTGTCGGTACTTGCGCTCAATGTGCGTGAGTGGTCACGGCCGGCCGCGCTTGCGCTGTGTGTGGTCGGTGTGTGCATGAGCGTCCTCGGGTATGACAAGGTCGATGTGATCATCGTGAGGCACGGCCAGCAAAGCGATCCCGAACGCATCGAGAAGGCGTTCCGCGCTGAGCACTTCAGTTGGTGAGCCTGCGGCGACGACGCGACCCGCCAGCAGGATGGCTTGGTTGCAGCGTGCCGCATCCCGTACGTCGTGCGTTGCAGTGATCACCGCTGCACCTCGTGTCAGTTCTTCGCTGATCAGTTCGGCGTACCGTTCGTTGGCGCCGGCGTCGAGGCCCGCAGTCGGCTCATCGAGAAGGATCAGATCGGCTTCGCGGGCCAACGTGTGCGCAAGGTAGACGCGTTGTTGTTGGCCGCCGGACAAGGATCTCAGCGGCTTCGCAGCGAGATCGGAGATACCGACACGTGCCAATGACCAGGACACGGCTCGTTGGTCGTCTTGGGTGAGGCGACCGATCAGTCCTCGGCGTCGGTACCGGGCCATCATCACGGCGTCGCGGACTTGCAGCGGCAACAGGCCGCCGACGGAGTGAAACTGACCGAGATAGGCCACCCGTTGCGGCGTCCGACCTGGCTCATCACCGAATATCATGATGTCGCCGCCGAGGGGAGCCAGCAATCCGGCCAAGGTCTTGAGCAGCGTGGACTTGCCTGATCCATTGACACCCACAAGTGCCAGCGACTCGCCGCCGCGTAGCGACACCTCGATGTCGGCAACGACGACGCGGCCGTCATAGCCGATCGCGAGACGATGGGCCTCGACCACTTGTGACCGTGTCATCATCCGACGACCACCGGAGGACGGCGCAGGCTCAGCGCCTGGGAGAAAGCCTGGACAGTGAAGATGACGAAGAAGCTCGCGACGGCGACAACGACGATGCTGGCTCCGGCTGCCAGATTGAAGTGGTAGCTGATCAGCAGGCCGACATACACCGACAGCGATCCGATGGCCGCTCCCCAAAGCATCATCATGGGAACGCGCCGCGCAAGCAGGGCGCCGCAGCCAGCCGGCGCCAACAGCATCCCGAACACGAGCAGGGTGCCAACTGTCTGAAACGACATCACCACACAAATGGTGACCATCACAAGCATGAGCGACTCGAAGCGACGCGCCGGCCAACCTGCGATGTCGGCCTGCTCGGGATCGAACGAGAGGATCAGCAACGGCCGGATGAAGACGCGGGCGATCACGGCAATGACGAGGGCTGCAATCGCTTGCTGGAGCAAGTCGCTTCGCGACACGCCGAGGATCTCCCCGAACAAGATTCCGACGATGTCGCCGGTAAACGAGTTCGAGCGTGAGACCATCATCACGCCCAGCCCGAGCATGCCGACGAAGAGCAGGCCGATGGCCGTGTCGCTACTGAGTCGCGATCGGCTCGTCACAAGATTGACGCCGGCGATCATCACGCCTGCGCCAACGGCGGCTCCCAAGATCCCCGGTGCTCCCAGCAGCAGTGCACCTGCTACACCTGGTAATACGCCGTGGGCCAACGCATCGCCCAGAAAGGCCAGACCGCGCAACACGACGAACGTTCCTGCGATTGAGCAAGAAATCGCAACAAGCACGCCGGCGAACAGCGATCGCTGCAAGAACGGGTTGTCAAGAAACGGGGTGACGAACCACTTCATCGGCACCACTCTGGGTTGATCGTGGTCATTGACCGTGCTCCATCAGGTCAGCGCGTCGGCGATCGTCGTCGCGATGTTGATCATGAACGAACGATACGTACCGTCGGCAGGCAGGTTGTGGGTCGACAACTCGATCACCTTCGTCCCGGTATCGCCGGCGATGGCCTCGACGGCGGCTTTGGGTGTCCCGATCTCGGCGAAGACCGCAGGAACGCCGGCCTTGCGTATTTTGGCGGTCAGCGCGGCGAGTGCTCCCGCCGACGCCTCGGCCTGCGATGTGATCGAAGGAATGATCGCACCGACCAACTGAAAGTGGTAACGATCGGCGAAGTAGCCCATCGACTCGTGACCGGTGACGAGCCTTCGTCGATCGGCAGGGATGCGACCGACAATCGTTTCGACGTCGGCGTTCAATCGGTCCAGATCCCCCTCTACCTGTGCGCCGCTCGCGGCTGCGTCGATCCCCACATCTTTCATGCTCGTCACGAGCGGACCGATCCATTGCGCCATCGTCAGCGGGTCCATCCACAGATGGGGATCGTCGGCCCCTGGGGCCTGATCAGGGTCGCTTGCGTCGGTTCCCTCGCCGGCTTTGACTTTGCGGATCGCGATGTGAGCGGCAACGGTGAACACCCGAACGCCGTTGGACTTGGCCTCCGTCAATGGAGCTTGGAGGTTTCCCTCGAGGCCCAATCCGTTGTCGATCACAAGATCAGCGTTGAGCATCGATTCGACGTCTTTGGCCGATGGGCTCCACTCATGCGGGTTTGCCCCGTTCGGCATCAACACCTTCACATCCGCCTTGCTCCCGACGATGTCCTTGACGACCGACCCCAACACCGAATAGGTCACCACGATCTGCCGGCGAGAACTCGAACCCGGAGTCGACGTCCTGCCACAGGCGGTCAGGCAAACGCCAATGAGCAAGATCATGGCCACACGCGCCCGAACGTTCACAATAGGAACTATACCTATTCTTGAACTGCGAGTGGCAAGACGGAGCGACTGTCCGCGCCACAAAGTCGACAGGGCCGATCCAGGCATCGGGCAGACGTGCGACCGTCCGAGCAAACCGGCACCATCGGGAGTCGCGTTTCGTAAGATCTCCGGTAGCACAACCGGACATCGCCAGCACCTGAACCACGCCCTCGCCGTCGCACATGTGGCTGCGCACAGACGTGGCTCCTTCATCAGAGAAAGCATCAATGATCATGAAACTTTCAGCGTTGTTCCGTCCGGATCTGGGGTCCGGGATCAGCTCAACATCAGTGGTTGTGAGACCGTCGGGCGGGCGCACCCGTGCGAAATGGGTCGGACTCGCTTCATTGCTGGCAACGTCAGGCCTCGCCCACTTCCTCCGGCCGAGCTTCTTCGACAAGATCGTTCCGGAGTCCTTGCCGGGAAGTCAACGGATGTGGACGCTCGTCAGCGGCGGCGCGGAATTGGTAGCTGCGCTGACGGTGGCGGTACCACGAACTCGGCGGCGCGGATCCATGCTCGCCGGTCTTATCTTCCTCGCAGTGTGGCCCGCCAACTTCAAGATGGCATGTGACTGGCGCGAGCGGCCGCCGCTCCAACGTTGGTTGGCGTACGGTCGCCTACCGTTGCAACTGCCATTGCTCGGCCTCGCCCGTCAGGTCTGGACGTCGGCGCCGCAGTCCACCTGACGGTCCAACGTCATACAACGGAGTGGTTGTAGCCGTGCCGAAGCACGCGGATAACGCCACGGCTCCGTCTCGTCAATTCGAGTTGCTGCGCTGGCTGACCGACGGTGGCGGAGGCAGACGTCGGGTCGCGGTAATTCCTGCCACGCCAATCGCGCCCGCGATGATGTCGCTGGCAACGTCGGTGAGTCGTCGGTTGGTGGTTCGTGCGAAGTTGCGCAGCACCGTGAACGCCTCGTCCATGTCGAGCTGGTCCCGTTCGGCGATCATCCCCTTGGCTTGTTCCACCACGATTCGGCTGTGCAACGTGCGCTGCAGATGGTCTTCCCGCGCGGCCGCGGCGCGATTTGTTTGGTCCTGCACGATGGCGATGCTGGCGACATCGGCGAGCGCCTGGGCAAGAGCGGTTTCCCCATCGGACAAAGGGCCCGGTCGGAACATGAACAGGTTCAGGCAACCCATGTTGATCGTCGCAAGTCGCATCGGGATCGCGCACACCGACGCAAATCCTTGGGCGATACTCAAGGCAGCGAAGTCGGGCCACGGTGACTGGCCGGCCAAGTCGGCGTTGCTCACGACACTGCCGGTTCGGTAGCAGTCCAGACACGGGCCCTGTTCGTTCTGTATCTGGAACAGTTCGAGCAGATAGGCCTGCTCGTTGGAGGCGCCGATCACCCTCAGAGTACCTTCGCCGTCGGCAAGCAAGATCCCGGCGGCACTCGCGTCGAGTAGCTCGACGCATCGTGTCGTCAAACCGGTGAGGACGTCGATCACGTCGAAGTCACCAACGAGCGTCTGGACGAGTTCAAGGAACGCCCGCTCGGTGAGGCCCTGCCGCGTCAGCAGCCGCTGCTCGGCGACAGTTGCCATTTCGTGCTTCCC
>JANMQX010000345.1:0-13399 GCA_031370745.1 Ilumatobacteraceae bacterium | reverse complement strand
GGTCACCGACATGCGCCGCACCGTGAAGGGCGAGGTCATCTCCAGCACCTTTGACCGGCCGAGCGAAGAGCACACCCACGTCGCCGAACTTGCCATCGAGAAGGCCAAGCGACTGGTCGAGCAGGGCGAAGACGTCGTGATCATCCTCGACGGCATCACCCGTCTCAGCCGTGCGTACAACCTCGCAGCACCGGCTAGCGGGCGGATCCTGTCCGGTGGTATCGACGCCGGCGCGCTGTACCCGCCGAAGAAGTTCTTCGGTGCTGCCCGCAACGTGGAGGAGGGCGGCTCGCTCACCATTCTGGCGACCGCGTTGGTCGAGACGAACAGCCGCATGGACGACGCCATCTTCGAAGAGTTCAAGGGCACCGGCAACATGGAACTGCGCCTCGATCGCAAGCTTTCCGAGCGCCGTATCTATCCTGCGATCGACGTCGACGCATCGAGCACCCGCCACGAGGAGCTGCTGTTCGATCGCAAGCAGCTGCAAATGGTGTGGAAGTTGCGCCGGGTTCTCAGCGGACTCGCTGCCGACGGCAACGCGGCCCCCGGCCTCGAGCTGCTGGTCGACCGGTTGCGGACCTTCCGCACCAACGACGAGTTCCTCAACGAAATCGGCAAGCAACCAGCTATGTAAATGGCTCGTCCTCACGGGTAAATGGCCGATACACTGACGACCGATTTCAACGGAGAAGATCATGAAGACCGACACTCATCCCACATACAACGACACCACGGTGCGCTGCAGCTGCGGCAACACCTTCATCACCCGCTCGACTCGCGCGGGTGACTTGCAGGTCGAGCTGTGCAACGAGTGCCACCCGTTCTTCACCGGCAAGCAGAAGCTGGTCGATACCGGTGGCCGCGTCGAGCGCTTCAACAAGCGCTACGGCGAGCGCAAGACCAAGTAGTTCCTGAAGGTTCCGACGGCGACCCGGTCCATGTGACCGGGTCGTTTCGCGTTAGCGAACGTGACGCTCAAGATCGATCCGGCAACGCCGATGATCTATCGGGCATCGATTGTGAAGGAGCGTTTGCGTGGCCGTATCCGACGACGACCTCGCCCACCTGTTGCGGCGAACTGAATTTGTCGTCCGGCCCGAGCGCCTTGCCTACCTCAAAACGCTGGCGACGCTCGCCGACGTTGTCAACGACATCACCAACGTCGCGCTCAACGGCAGTCCGGCCTTGCCCGCGAACTTCCAGAGCGAAGCTGCCGACGGTTGGCAGCAGTACGTCGATGCGTGTTCGTTCTGGATCAACGCCATGATCTCCAAAGCCCGGCCGTTCCAGGAGAAGATGACGTTGTTCTGGCACGGCCACTTCGTCAGTGCATGGTGGGACGTGGGCAAGGGCTTCCACATGATGCAGCAGTTGCAGACGTACCGCGACAACGCCCTCGGCAACTTTCACGACCTGACGCAAAAGATGGCAATCGACCGAGCGATGCTCGTGTATCTGTCCAACGCACAGAACGTGAAGGGCTCGCCGAACCAGAACTTCGCTCGCGAGTTGATGGAGTTGTTCACCCTCGGTGTTGGCAACTACGCGGAGTCCGACGTCGAGGCTTGCGCCAAAGCCTGGACTGGACACAACGCCGACTGGCCGGCCTACGTGTACCAGTTCTATCCGACTCGTCACGACAACACGATGAAGACGTTCTTCGGCACGACCAAGAACTGGGACGGCCCGGACATCATCGACGAGATCCTGGTGAACAACGTCGCCAAACGAGCGATCGCGGCGCGCTACATCACCAAGAAGCTCTGGGAGTTTCTCGCCCACCCCAACCCACCCGCCGCTGTCTTGGATCAGATCGCCCCGGTGTTCGCTGCCGACACCAGTCCCGCGAACCTCATGAACCTGGTCCGGCTGATCCTCAACTGCCCTGAGTTCTACACGACGGCGGCGAAACAGGGCTTGGTCCGCACGCCGATCGAATACATCGCCGCTCTGTGTTACTACACGGGCATCGATGCGGCGGGCCTCGGCGTTGCCTGGCGCGCGGGGTCAGCGGGGCAACAGATGTATCAGCCCCCCAACGTCGCCGGCTGGAAGCCGAACGCCTATTGGTTGAACACCAGCGCGCTCGCCGGTCGCGCCGATTTTGCCCGATCCATGACCTGGTGGCTACGCAGTTCGGGCCGGCCGTTCGCCGATGGCAACGTGATCTACAACAAGACCGTCGCCGACGCGGTCGACTTCGTGGCTGCGTACTTCGGCATCAGTCCGCTCTCGACGACGACGCGCAACGCGCTGATCGTGGCCCATCAGGCCGAACGAAATTCGACGTCGTACCCCAACTATTGGGCGCCTACAAACCTGCTGACGATGGTCATGCTCGCACCCGAATTCCACATGGCATGAGGAGATGACGATGCTTGATCCCGACATCTCCACGGCCGACGCGAAGCGTTTGCTCTCGCAGCCGGGCTACCTCGCCGACGTCGCCGGGCCCAATGGGTGGACGAGGCGCAAGTTCCTGGCCGCGATCGGCGGCGGCGTACTCGGTGGAGCAGCGCTCGGACAGTTCGGGACCGATCGTTTCGGCCTCGGCCGGCTCGGCTTCGACATGCCGGAGGCGTTCGCTGCAACACCGATCGGAGCGCGCGACGGAATCGTCATCAACATCGTGCTCTACGGCGGCAATGACGGACTCAACACGGTCGTGCCATACACGAACGGCAAGTACTACGACATCCGTGGGCCGGCCAACGGCAACGTGGCGATACCTGCCGGGCAACTCCTGCAGCTCGACGCCACGTACGGCCTGCACCCGAGCCTGAGCTACATGAAGCGCGCCTGGGATGTCGGACAGCTGGCGATCGTCCACGGCGTCGGCTATCCCAGTCCCGACCTGTCGCACTTCACCTCGATGGCAATCTGGATGGCCGCCCACTTCGGCACTGTTGCGCCGGGAACCGGCTGGATCGGCCGCTGGCTCGATGGTCAACCCGCGGCGACAGCCGACCTGATGGCCGCGACCATCGGTTCTTCGGTACCGCTCCACCTGCTTGGCGCGGTGCGCCGGGCCGTCGCGGTGCCCGAGAACGGTCAAAATTTGTTCGGCACCGGGACCGACCCGGCAGACGTTCGCATGTTCAACGGCCTGAGGTCGTTGTCGGCGAGCGCTGCCGGACGCGGTCCGTGGCATGACATGTTCGCCGGCGTCCTGAAGACGCAGCTGAACTTGGCGATCGATGTCGCGCCCGTGTACACACCGGCCCCAAGCGGCGACGACTTCACTCAGAAGATGACCGTTGCGGCCCGGTTGATCAACGCAAACCTTGGTTTCCGCGTGCTCGATCTCGGTCTCGACAGCTTCGATACGCACAACGGCCAGCCTCTCAATCATGCGAAGCTCCTGACCAAACTCGACACCGGATTGGGAACGTTCTTCTCGACGCTCGATCCGTCGTACTACAGCCGGGTGACGGTCGTGACCATGTCGGAGTTCGGTCGCACGCCGTACTCAAACGATTCGTCGGGCACAGATCACGGCACTGCCAACGTGCAGTTCGTCATGGGACCCAACGTGAAGGGCGGGCACTACGGCCAGCCTTCGTCGTTCGCCACGATCAACAACCAGTGGGATCGGTTCGACATGACCACCGACTTTCGCAACGTGCTGGGCACGGTCATCGACGGTTGGATGGGTGGCGGCGCATCGACGATCCTCAGCGGTTCGTTCGAAAACCTCGGCTTCTTCCGGTCCGGGCCAGGAGATCCGCCGCCAACCGGCGGTCTGCCTCCACTGATCAGCGTGCCGACGAGCCCGACGGAGTTCGTGTCGATGAACCCACAACGCTTGTTCGACACTCGCGACGGTACCGGCGGCCGCAACCGCCCGTTGAGCGCCGGCGAGTCGTGGCCGTTTGTCATTCGTGGCCAGTACGGAGTACCAGCCGAAGCGGTCGCTGTGGCCATCAACCTGACCGCGGTCGATGCGACGACCGCTACGTACGTGACGGCGTGGCCAGGTGGACAGACGCGGCCGCTCGCGTCGAACCTCAATCCAGTGCCTGGGATGGCTGTACCGAACCTGGCGATAATCCGCCTTGGGACAGCAGGCGACGTCAACTTCTTCAACAACACCGGCAGCGTGAACCTGCTCGCCGATGTCGTCGGTTACTTCCGCGATGGCACATCCGTAGGAATGCAGCCGCTCGCACCGGCGCGACTGCTCGACACGCGCTTGGAGATGGGCGCGCTCGGAGGCGGGCAGATGCTCGACCTCCAGGTGGCCGGCCGCGGCGGCGTGTCTGACACTCCCGAAGCAGTTGCACTCAACGTCACCGTCACCGGGCCGACCGCCGGGAGCTTCCTCACCGTCTGGCCCTCAGGCGAACCGCGTCCGTTCGCGTCGAGCGTCAACATGATTCCCGGCCAGACGGTGCCGAACATGGTGTTGGCGAGAGTCGGCGCCAACGGCAAGGTCAGCATCTACAACAACACAGGTTCGACCGATGTCGTCGTCGACGTGCTTGGCTGCTTCGACGCCAACGCGAGCGGCCGCTACGTCGCGCTGACCCCGAGGCGAGTGCTCGACACTCGCGAGGGTCTCGGGGCGCCGCTCGCCAAGGTGGGACAATCGCCGCTACCCCTCCAGGTCCTCGGCAAGGGCGGCGTGCCGTCCTCGGGTGTCAGCGGCGTGATGCTGAACGTCACGGCGGTCGCACCGACTGCCAACACGTTCATCACCGTGTATCCGGGGGGCACCGATCGCCCGATGGCGTCGAACCTCAACGTCTCGGGCGGCCAGGTGATCCCCAACATGGTGCTTGCCCGCGTCGGTCGTGATGGCACGGCGATGATCTTCAACAACGGCGGCATGGTCGACCTCGTCGCCGATGTGGTCGGCTACTTCACCGACTGAGGCGGATTCCAGAGTCGAACTCATCGTCAGCCCATAGACCGACTCCCGTTCAATGAGCTGACGCTGATGGGCGATCAACGCGTGGCCGACCGAGTTGAGCCAATCGATAGCGTGGCCGGCGATGGTCGACGAATCGCGCCGCGGGCGTTTGTTGGCGATGAAGCTTGCGGCGCTCGCCACTCACCATGGCGCCAGTGACGTTCTGGAATCGGCGCCGTTCGCGCTCGGCGCGACGGCTATCGATGGGCCTGTCGGTTGGGTGTTTCTCGACGAACGCCAACAGCGCGGCCTGGGGCCGGCGTTGGCTTGGGCGGTGCGCGCCGGAGTGGATCAACTCCAGATCTTGGCCGAGGAGGGCACCGGCACGCTCGCCCGTCGGGCAGCGGCGTTTCACCTCCCGATCGGTGTGTGGCACGTCGCCGAGCGGGTCCTGCTGCCGGCCATCGCCGGGCCGCTGCCCGAGCTTCTCGATGCGCCGACTGAACACGAACTGTTTCGCAGGTTGATCACCGAAGGCGGTGCAACGCCGGCCGTCGACCACGGTGTGCTGGTTGGCGAGGTCCGTGGCCTCGAGGTGTGCCGAGTGGTGACCGACGCCATCACCGGCGACGCGCGGCTCGAGGTAGGCATCGGTCAACACGATCGCGAAGCGTTCCAAATGCTGCACGGCAACGTCCCCACCGTTGAAGCGTTGGCCAGAGTCGTCGCAGCTGTCGAGCCGCATCGCCGGCATGGCGCAGATCCGCATCCGTTGAATCGGCTCGGTCAGGCTCAGCTACTGCGGGCCCGGCTGATCGACGACCCGACGTTGATCGGTGCCGATCGCATCGAGGCCCGGCCGTCGCCGCTCGATCGCCCGAACCTGAAGGATCCTTATCCTTGCGTTGCCAATGCCGTGATCGATGGACGCTCGGTGACGGTGGTCGTCAGTGCCGGTGTGGATCTCGACCTCGTTCCGTACGCCACCGACGCCCGCCTGGCGACTGGCGACCCAACCCGAATCGTCGTCCCGGCCCGCGATGCGGTGCTGGTGCAGAGCGACATCGCCGCGTTGCTCAACGATCCAATGCTCATCGTGCCGGTCGACTGACGCCGTGGTCATTCCCAACGGCGAAGGTCGTAACCTGCTCGGTCGGTGTTCGAACGACTGGCGTCCCTGGAAGATGAGTTCATCTCGCTGGAGGTGAGCCTCAGCGATCCCGATGTGCAAGCCGATCACGCTGCGCTGCGCCGAGTGTCGAAGCGCTACAAGGATCTCACTCCCGTCGTCGAATGCCTGCGTTCGCACCGCGAGCGCTCGGCCGACGCAGACGTGGCGCGCGAGCTGCTCGTCGATGCATCCGAGACCGACAAGCAGATGTTGCGCGCCGAGTTGTCGGAGGCCGAAGCCGACCTCGCTGTGCTCGAAGAGCAGCTACGTCTGTTGATGCTGCCGAAGGATCCCAACGATGGCAAGGCCGTGATCATGGAGATCCGCGGGGCAGAAGGTGGGGAAGAGGGCAACCTGTTTGCTGGCGATCTGTACGAGATGTACCGCGGCTTCGCGTCACTGAAAGGCTGGGCCTTGGAGGTGTTGTCGCACGACGTCAGCGACCTTGGCGGGGTCAACCTCGTCACCATCTTGATCAACGGAGACACGGCATGGAGCCGATTGAAGTTCGAGGGTGGCACACACCGAGTGCAGCGAGTGCCCGCCACGGAAAGCCAGGGGCGTATCCACACGTCGTCGGCCACGGTGATGGTGCTGCCCGAAGCCGAGGAGGTCGAGGTCGAGATCGACGAACGTGATCTCGAGATCGACGTCTACCGTGCCAGCGGACCCGGTGGCCAGGGTGTCAACACCACAGACTCCGCGGTGCGAATCACACACAAGCCGACGGGTGTGGTCGTTGCGATGCAGGACGAACGCAGCCAGCTCCAGAACCGGGCGCGGGCGATGCAGGTCTTGCGCGCCAGGCTGTTGAAACTGGCGCAAGACGAGCAGGAAGCCGCGCAATCCGCCGAGCGTCGTTCGCAGGTCGGTGGTGGTGGCCGCGGCGAGAAGATCCGCACCTACAACTACAAAGAAAATCGAGTCACGGATCATCGCATCGGGTTCACGATCTACCGCTTGCAGGAGGTGCTCGCGGGTGATCTCGACGATGTCGTCGATGCGCTTGCCTCCGACGAGCGGGCCCGCCAACTCGCCGGCGATGAGTGACAGCACCGTTGTCTGGCGGCGTCTTTGGAGTGAAACGGCCGAGCGCGTCCCTCGTGCGCAAGCGCGATGGTTGTGCGAAGTCGCCTCGGGCCACCACGGCGACGAGTTCCTGGACATTCTCGATCGACCGGCGACGCAGCGGGCGGTTGCCCACCTCGATTCGATGCTCGCCCGGCTTGATGCCGGGGAACCACTGCAATACGTGCTCGGGCGTTGGGGCTTTCGACATCTCGATCTGATGGTCGATCGGCGTGTGTTGATCCCGCGCCCCGAGACCGAGATGGTGGTCGAGGTCGCCCTTCGGCTCGCTCGGTCGATGCCGCGCCCGATTGTCTGCGCCGATCTCGGTACCGGCAGCGGTGCAATCGGCCTGTCGCTCGCCGCCGAGTTGCCCATCGACGGAGTCACGGTGTGGATCAGCGACAGCTCGATTGCTGCACTCGACGTGGCCAGGGCCAACGCAGCCGGCATCGGGCGGGCTGCGGCCAACGTGCGCGCCGCCCATGGTGATTGGTTCGAAGCCTTGCCACGGGAACTCTGCGGGAGCTTGGCGGTTGCCGTGTCGAATCCACCGTACGTCGCCGACGACGATGCGGAGCTCGAACCGATCGTGCGCGATTGGGAGCCTGAGGCGGCGCTCTTCGGTGGTCCCGACGGTCTCGACGCGATCCGTCACCTCGTCGACGAGGCGCCTCGATGGCTCAGGCCGGGTGGCTGGCTGGTGATCGAGATCGGCTCTGGTCACGGTGACCGCGTCAGCGAACAACTGCGCAATGCCGGCTACACCGACGTCGAGATCATCGCTGATCTGAGCGGCCACGATCGTGTCGCGGTCGGCCACCGTCCGAGGATCTCAAGCGAAGCGGACAGCGACTTGGCTGAGAAGTGACTCCTCTTCTGGCGCTATGTCGTGATCGACACCCGCGACGTCGCGCGCTGCCGAGAACAGTGAATGGCGCAGCACTGAGCTGGCAACGCGCTGGTCGATGTCGTCGAGCAGGGCATCGGTCTTGCGATCGGCGACGGCGGCGCGAACCTTGGCCATGGCTTGGCCGAGGTACTGATCGAACGAGAACGTCTCGGACTCCCAGCCTGAATCGTCGCTGATCGCCCGGATCTCGTCGAGCTCGTCATCGGAGATGTGGCGGTCCGCGACCATCACCAGCAGCAACAACTCGATCACAGCCTCGTGTTCTCGATCGGCAGTGGCGTGCACCGAGACGTGACCGTACAAATCGCGCAGGCTTTTGTTCATCGTCGATGAACCTAACCGCTCGGCAACGGTGCGATGAATCGCCGCAGGAAGTCGAGTTGATGCAGCAGCAAGTTCTCGGCGACGACCTCCTGTGAAGCCATGTGCGTGACCCCTACTAGGGGAAGCACTTCGTGTGGCTTGCCGGCGGCCAATAGGGCCGAGGACAGCTGCAGTGTGTGTGCAGCGACGACGTTGTCGTCGGCAAGACCGTGGATCAACAGCAGTGGTCTCGTCAGCGACCCAGCCAATGGCAACAGCGACGAGTTGGCATACGGGGTGTCGTCGACGGTGGGGTCGCCAAGGTAGCGCTCGGTGTAGTGCGTGTCGTACAACCGCCAGTCGGTGACCGGCGCGCCGGCGATTGCGGCGTGGAACACGTCGGGCCGCCGCATCACCGCCAGTGCCGCCAGATATCCACCGAAGCTCCACCCACGAACCGCCACACGGGCGAGGTCGAGGGGATGATCGTTGGCAGCGGCATGCAACCCGTCGACTTGGTCGTCGAGAATCGCTGTTGCCAGATCGAGATGAATTTCGCGCTCCCAATCGCTGCCGCGTCCTGGTGTACCACGGCCGTCGATTACGACGACGGCGAAGCCTTGGTCCGCAAACCATTGTGACAAGCAGTACCGGAGGCGCGACGCCAACACGGTCTGCACGTGCGGACCGCCGTAGGGATCGAGAAGGACCGGTAGGGGAGAGCCGTCGTGATCGCGGGGCAGCAACACCGCCGTAGCCAAGCGGCGTTCGCCGTAGTGATGCAGGGTGACGTTGGGATCCACCAGTGGTGTCGCGGCAACCGACGCCAATGTCGGCCCGTCGATCACCCTGGTCACCGACGCGCACTCCTGCAATGACACACTGCGCAGCACCGTCGTTGCGCCGCCTGCCACGGCTGTGTGCATGCCCTCGCTGTCACTGAGCTGATGGAGCCCGTCGTCGCTCCATTCCCACACCTGTAGGGAAGTCGCGTCAGCGGGGTTGTTGGCGTGGATCACGACCGAGTTACCGCGTACTGCGGCAACGGATCGCACCTGGAGATCAGTCGGAGTCACCGGTTGACCATCGATCAAGAGACGACGGGCGCCCTGCCGATCACCCGTCATCACCAGTCGTCCGTCGTCGAGCTCGTCGGGTGTTCCCGGTACGAGCTCGACCCAGGTGTCTTCGTGGTCCGAGTAGATCGCCGAGGTGTCACCCGTTGTCGGGTTGCCCTCCAAGACCTGCACGTCGCGCTGATCGCGAGATTGCACGGCGAGCAGCAACCGCTCGTTGGAAACCCAGTGAACGCCCGTCAGGTAGGGGAACCGGTCGCGATCCCATTTGACATCGATGGTGCCGCCTTCGAGCGCCAGTACGTGCAACTCGACGACTGCGTTGGGCGTTCCGGCTGCCGGGTAGCGAACCTCTTGGGGCGGCTGATCTGGCGCTGCCGGGTCGGAGACGTACCACCGCTCGACAGGTGCGACGTTGACCCGGCACGCCGCGATGGCCGCGCCGTCGGGACTCCACCAGTAGCCCCGAAAGCGGTGCAGTTCCTCACCGGCGATGTAGTCGGCGGATCCCCACGACACATCTGGATCTTCGTCGCTGGCCAGCTCCCAACTGCTTCCGTCGAGCTCGGCGATTCGTAGCGCGCTGCCACACACGTAGGCCACCCGTTCCGCGCCAGGGTGCGGGCGTGGATCGAACACGGGACCGTCGACAACCAGTTCTCGGGCGATGGCGCTGATCAACCCGGCGACGAACAGACGGCCGGCGAGGGGAAAGGCAACAACCGTGACGGCGGTGTCGGTGGCGAATGTGGTGACTCCCGAGGCGGTCTCGCGCATGCGCTCGCGCCTGGTCCGCTCCTCGGCCGGGAGATCCTCGTCGGGGTCGGTCTGGACAAGCAGGACCGACGGATCGGCAATCAGCTGTTCCTCGCCGCTGTCGACATCGAGCAGGTAGAGGCAGTTGACCGGATCGTCGCCCGACTTGCTGCGAATGAAGACGATGCGCCGCCCGTCTGGCGAGACGACCAGATTGCGCGGTTCGCCGAGGGTGAAACGGCGGGTGCGGGCGTACTGCCGAGGAAACGTGTCTGGACTCAGTTCGGATTCGGTCGCGTCGCCCATCGCGGTCGTCACGGCGTCACCATGATCTTGGCGTGTTGGTCGGGATTGGCGAGATCGCGGAAGGCCTGAGGAATCCCGTCGATCCCAACGTCGGCCGTGACCCACGGTGCAAGATCGACTCGGCCGTCGGCGATCGAGGTCAGCGCGGCGGCAAATTCGCCAGGTTCGTAACCGAACGCGAACTGCAGGCTCAGCTCGCGGCCGATACCCAGCATCGGATGGAAGCGATCCTCTTGCATGCACGCGCCGACGACGAGAATGCGTGCGTCCTTTGGGGCGATGCGCATCGCTTGGTCGATCATCCCTGGCACGCCAACGGCTTCGAAGATCACCGGTGTGCGCACGCCATCGGCTGCACGCCACGCCTCGATCGCGGGCGTGAGGCGAGGATCGACGACGACATCCGCGCCGAGAAGCTCGGCGAGGGAACGTCTCTTGCTCGAGTAGTCGGCAGCGATGATCGGGCCGATGCCACGCATCTTCAACTCAGCGATGCAGGCCAACCCGACCGGACCACAGCCGAGCACGATCGCGCTTTCGTTGTTGGTGATCCTGCTCTTTGCGACAGCGTGCACACCAACCGCAAGTGGCTCTGTCATCGCCGCGATGTCGGCTGTCAGCCCGCTGGGAACCTTCATGCCCACCATCTCGTTGAGCACCATTAGCTCCGCATATCCGCCGTTGTAGAGGTTGGAGAAGCCGACGGGGTGCAGTCCGGTGGTATCGAACGCGACCGGAAGGCTGACGATGATGTCGCCGACCTTCAAAGTGGTGCAGCCTTCGCCGAGATCGACAACCTCACAGCAGAACTCGTGTCCCATCACGGTGTCGAGCTGTGGCTCGAAGACGGTCATTTGCATCGGGTCGGGTGGGCGGTCGGCGTTCAGCTCGTTCATCAGCCGGCGACTCTCCTCGCCATGTTGCAGGAGGTGCAGATCGCTGCCACAGATCCCGCATGCCAAGACCTTCGTGAGCACCTGACCTGGACCAGGTGTGGGATCGGGGAGCTCATCGACTCGAAGTTGCCAATCTCGCATGACCGCGGCGCGCATTGCCGTGACCGTAGTTCGTCGCCACAATTGCGGCGCCGTCGACCATCGGCGTCAGTTGCTGAAATGGGCGATGGCCTCGAGCAACACGTCCCATGCCGCGTCGCCGTCGACCGACGTCAACCGCTCGCAGTTCGGCTCCGGTCTGTCGATCAACGTGCGCTGATCGATGACGGTCATTCCTCGGGTGTGCTTGCCGGTGGTCTCGATGGCCACATGGGAAAACGATCTGGTGAAGAGATCGGGATGTGTCAACGCCAGCACCGCCAATGGATCGTGCACAGCGGCACCGCGCATGTTCTCGTGGCGACTGACGTACGTGCCGGAGAAGAAACTCATGAGATCGGCGAGCGTCGACGCCAGGTCACCCGGCAGGCCGCGAACCTGATCGATGCGTTCGGGCGTGGCCTGCAACTGGTGGGTGACGTCGAGGCCCGCCATCACGAGCGGCCCTCCGTAGTCAAGAACGATTGCGGCGGCTTCAGGATCCGCCCAGATGTTGAACTCCGCAGTCGCGGTGCGGTTGCCGAACAGCCCGCCCCCCATGAACGAGATGCCGGCGATCCTGGCGGCGATATCGGGTGCCGAACGCAGAGCGAGCGCAATGTTGGTCATCGGTCCGACGGGTACCAACCACACGCCGTCGTCGTTGCGCACGGTGTCGATGATGAAGGCGACCGCATCTCGGCTGGCCGGCGGGCCGGATGGCGGCGGCAGCTTTGCTCCGTCGAGCCCGCTCTCGCCGTGCACGTATCCGGCATGGCGCGGCTCGGCAACGAGCGGCCGGCTCGCGCCAGAATGAACAGGAACATCGATGCCCAACATGTCGCGAACCACGATGGCGTTGTGAGTAGTCGACTCGAGCGGCGCATTCCCCGCAACCGTCGTGATGCCGAGCAGGTTGGTATGCCGCGCCGCGACGATCATCGCGATGGCGTCGTCGTGGCCCGGGTCGCAGTCGAGGATGACGGGTACGCGTCGACGTTGTGGACGAGGTTGGTCGGTCGGTGCCATGACCACCAGAGCTTGCCACCGTTACCATCGGGACGTGAGGTCGAGACGATCGTGGGTCCTTGCGCTGTTCACACTGGCGATGTCTGCATGTGCCCATGGGGCCACATCGTCTGCGCCGACCACCTCGCTTCCGCCGACCGAGGTCCACGCCCAGGTCGTCACGACGGTGGGCGCCACGGCCGCAGCGGGGTCAACCGGTGTGCCCGGCCTGACTGCAGACGATCCACTCTGCGCAGCGTGGGCCGCGTTTGTCGGCACCGTGCAGGCGCTGGGAATTGCGGCATCGTTCGGCGGCCTGTCGAGCGAGCAGTTTGCTGCTCTCGAACTGCAAGCAGCGCCTCGACTCGGCGAGGTCGCGGCGGCAATCGATGCGTCGTTGCCCCCCGAACTCGCCAGCGAACACGCCGTCGTGGTCGACCAGCGCATCGGGCCGTACGCGCGGCGTGCGAAGCGCGCCCTTGACGTACTCACCGCTGCCGGGGTCACGACAGACGAGATCAGCACGCTGACGTCGGTTTGGCAATCGGCGCTGCTTCAACGCGATCCTGTGGCACCCGTCTTGGCGGTCCCGCCGGCCGCGGCCGAATTGCGGGCCAAGGTCGACGCCGCCGCAGCCACGTACGACAAGGACGTCACGCCTTTCGCCCAAGACCCGAGTCTGGTCGTGGACGGGATCACGACGCCGCTGACCGACGCCTATCTCGTAGCCCACTGCCCCGACCTCGTGTCCAGCGGCGTAGGCGACGCGCTCTAGACCGTGAGAATTCCGGCGCCGGTAAGCGACACACGCGTGCCGATCCATTCACCGTCGCACATTGCCGTGGCAAGCCCGGTTTCCGTCGACAGCCCCCAAGCTCGTCGGCCGTCGGCGAGCAGGCAGGCCGCGAT
>JANMQX010000273.1:0-8962 GCA_031370745.1 Ilumatobacteraceae bacterium | reverse complement strand
GAGCAGCCCGCGCTTGAGAACCACGTGGTCGTACTTCGCCAGACCTGGCTGTTTGCGAGCCTCCTGGGTCTTGTCGTTGCCGGCGCGATACGCCACCTCATCGATGATCGCGTTGGGCAGTTCGATGCGAAAGAAGTCCGACCGGATGTCGGTCGGCTTGCCGGTACCGATGTCGACGAGGAAGTTCGAACCCTCGTATGGGTGATCGCGAAAAGTTGCCATGTCTCATCATGTCAGGTTGTCAACGATGCAATAACGATATATCGTGACTGCATCAACACCCGAGGACATTCCTCGGCGACACCAAGGAGACCTATGCACATGGATCCACGATCCAACGAACATGATCACGAGCGCGACCACGACCACAACCACCGCGGCCGAGGTGGCCAATTCGGCGGTGGCCGGGGCGAGCGCGACCGCGGGCGCGGTCGACGCGGACGAGGCTTTGGCTTCGGACCGGATGCTCCAATGGGCCGTGGCCCACGGCGCGGACGCGGCGACGTGCGCACTGCCGCTCTGCTTCTGCTGCTCGAGCGGCCGATGCACGGCTACGAGATGATCCTCGAAATCCGCGAACGGAGTGGGGAAGCATGGAGCCCAAGCCCCGGCGCGATCTACCCGACGATCCAGCTGCTGACAGACGAAGGGCTCATCACGACACATGACCAGGATGGCAAGAAGGTGTCGAGCCTCACCGAGGCCGGCCGAGCCGCCGCCCAAGTTCTTGCCGCCACCAAGACCGCTCCGTGGGAGGAAGCATCGAGCGATGCAGGCGAAGGCGCTCCCAGCTTGCGCCAGGCCATTCACCATTTGCTGATGGCCACCAAGCAGGTGGCGATGGCCGGCACCGACGCTCAGCGCCAACGGGCGACAGAGTTGCTCGACGAGACGCGACGCAAGATCTACGCGCTGCTGGCATCAGACGAGGCGTGACGACTAGCTGGCGGGAGTTCCTCCGTCGTACGCCCCGCCGCCCTCTCCTCCTACCTGACGAGTAGGGTCAGCAACGTGTCCAACGACGTCGAAGGTGACATCAACGAACTCGATCTGGATGAGTTCGAAATCAGCGACGAGGAGCTGACAGCGCTAGCGCTGGCCGCCGATCCGGACGCGCCAATCGACGACGATGCCGTCCCCGTTGATTCGCTGCGGGCCGAAGGGGACCCGCTGTTGCCGCTGTGGTACATGCCGGTGTCGGCGAGCAGGGCACGCAGGGATTGGCGCGCAGTAGTTGCCGTCGCCATCGCAGTGGGGCTGGTTCTGATCAATGCGTTCGCGATCTGCGTGACCTACGGCTTTCCGGAGATTCCCTGACATCGGTCAAATCCTCGGTGGCACTCGACCGGCTCGAAACCTTCCCGGACGATTGGGGTCGAGCGCTCGGCATCGTGGCTCACCCCGACGACATGGAATACGGCGCCGCCAGTGCCGTGGCCCGGTGGACCGACCGGGGCAAGGACGTCCGCTACCTCCTCGTGACGCGAGGCGAAGCCGGGATCTCCACGATGCCGCCCTCCGAAGTGGGGCCGGCCCGAGAACAGGAGCAGCGGCGCAGCTGTGCAGCTGTCGGCGTGTCGATCGTCGAGTTCCTCGATCACACCGATGGACTGGTCGAGGCGAATGTCGACCTACGACGAGACCTCGCCGAAGCCATTCGTCGGCACCAGCCCGAGGTGATCCTGTCGATCAATCATCGCGACAGCTGGGGTGGCCCGAGCTGGAACCATGCCGATCACCGTGCCGTCGGTCGGGCACTGCTCGACGCCGTGCGCGACGCGGCCAACCCATGGATCTTTGCGGATGCCGGTGCAGCGTGGGCGGGGGTGCGTTTCGCAGCGTTCAACGCCTCGCCACAATCGACGCACGCTGTCGACGTCACCGGATACCTCGACCGAGGCATTGAGTCGCTGCGCTGCCACGAGCTCTATCTCGCCAACCTCGGCGGAGATCGCGAAGATGTCGGCGAATCCCTGCGGTCGAACGCCGAGAGTGTCGGCACGCGGTTCGGCGTTCAACACGCGGTCGCCTTTGAACTCGTGACGTTCTGATTGTCACCCGATGTCGGGTGTTGTGTGCGATCGTCAGCGTCAGCTCATAGGACGCCCAGTCGTTCAATGTGCTGACGTTGAACGGGTCCATCGACTACCGACAGTCGAAATCGGCGCCTCGAAATCTCAGCACTGCCCTGCGCTTAGCCGGGGTGCAATTCGGGTAGTATCGGACTTCGGGCCTGGCCACCCTGAAGCGAAGATGCCGCTGGGACGCGGCATGCACGCTGCGTTACATGCCGTTACCGCGCTGCGCGCGCAGGAACCAACATTTGATACTCGACTCACAACAACTCGAAGCGGCGATCTGGTCGATCTCGGAAGGCAGGGGATCGGACGACGAGCTTGCACTGCTGCGCGCCGACGAACGGCTGTCGCTGATCATGCTTGATCGGATGATCATCGATGCCGAAGACGACCTCGCATCAGTGCGAAACCTGACGGGTGAAGAACGGGACCAGGTTGTTGCCGACTTCACCGACACGCTCCAGGGGCTCCGCTCGACTGCGGCGAGGCTGCGGCCGCCGCCCGTCCCGGCGGCGACGCGCATGGATTACTACGAGGACGACGAGGCACTGCCGATCGCCTCGGAAGTGTGGGAGCCCGAACCGGTGCAGTTGCAAGCCTCGTGGTCTGCCGGGCAAGTGGTCGTATGGGCGGCGGGCCGAGGCACTGCTGCTGAAGGCAACGACGAACTGGCGACGCGGCTGGAGACGATCGGCGGACCGTCGGTCGGATGGCAGCTACACGCCGGCGTGCCGTTGCCAGGGGGCCTCAAGGCCGAAGCGGTTGCCATACCGATGAAGGATGCCCTCGGCTGGCTGGTGGCGATCGGCGGCGGGCAAACGTACGAAGGAATCGGTCCGAGTGTGCGGTGGCTCGGCCGTGCAGCGTTGGAGGGTGTGCGGCTCGCGGCACGTGGCGCGATCTTGCCGAGCCTGCGAGTTGCCAACCGCCCGGACGGCGGCACCGTCGAGGCAAACGTTCGGTGGGGCCCGGCGCTGCTCGACGCCGCCGTTGTCAACACGCTCGCCGCGGCGATGCCCGGAACGGTCGCCGCTGTCGATGGTGGCAACGCGCGGAACGTGACATCCGCGGTGATCACGGCGACGGTGGAGGCAATAGTCGCCGAGAGCATCGGTCGCGCCGATCTGCCAGCACAACCCCCCAGCGCAAAGTCCCCGATCGACCTGGACGACACCATCATCGCCCGCATGGACGGCACGCCGTTCGGTGCGCATGTCAGCTTGGCGACAACGATGTCGAGACGCCTCGAGCAGTGGTCACGAACGGTCACCGATCCCACGCGTCCGAAGCTGATCGTGCAGCTCGACCCTCCATCGACCGGTGGGGTGTGGCTGGTATCGGTGTCGGCACCGTCGGGAAAGGGCACCCTCGTCCCCATCGACACTGCGCTGCGAACCGACGGCGGTCGGCGATCGATTGTTTCGGAGTGGCAGCGACTCGGCCGATTGTTCCCTGCGATCGATCGCGTGGGTGTGTCGCGCCGCGGTCAGGTTGCGATCAGTCAGGACGAGGCATGGGAGTTCATGACCGTCACCGGTCCGACGCTCGTCACGGTGGGATTCGATGTTCGGCTGCCGGCGCTGTCGCGGCGCAAGGCCCGCCCGTCGCTGCGGCTGTTTGCGGAGGCGACAGCGGGTTCGACCGTCGGAGCACATCAGCTCAGCAACGTCGCGTGGTCCGTTCTGTTCGACGACGTCGAGCTGAGCGCCGACGACATCAGGCGTTTGGCCCGCCAGGCGCGCCCGCTGGTGCAGTCGCGTGGTCGTTGGGTGGAAGTCGATCGGTTCGATGTTCAAGCGGCGGCAGTCGCGCTCGCCGAGCGCGAAGGTGTGACCCAACTGACCGGCGCGGAGATCCTGCGACAGAGTGTGGGTCTCGGCGGTTCGTCGCTGGCCGGTGGCGTCGTCGTTCACGGCGACAGCTGGGCGAACGACATCGTCAAGAGTGCCGGCGAGGTGTCGATGGGGCTGGTCACCAAGCCTGAGGGTTTTCACGGGGCGCTTCGTACCTATCAGGCCGAAGCGGTGGCGTGGATCGGCTTTCTCGACTCGGCCGGGCTGGGTGGGTGCCTCGCACTCGACATGGGGCTTGGCAAGACGCCGACGGTCCTTGCACACCTGGCTCGTACTGTCGGCGACGGCAAGACCCTGGTGATCGCGCCGGCAGCTGTCGTAGGCAACTGGGCAGCCGAGGCGGCTCGTTTCGCGCCAGGCTTGCGTGTCGTGGTGCACCACGGTGCCTCTCGAGCCACGGCAGACGAGTTCGACACCGAGATTGCCGGCGCCGACATGGTGATCACCACGTACGCGACCGCGGTCCGCGATGTCGACGCGCTGGTCGCCAGCAGTTGGCGCACGATCGTGCTCGACGAGGCACAGGCGATCAAGAATCCGACGAGCGAAACATCGCAACAGCTGCGCCGAATCAAGGCGCACACGCGTCTGGCTCTGACGGGTACGCCGATCGAAAACGGGCTCGGCGACCTGTGGGCGATCCTCGACTTCACCAATCCCGGTCTCGTCGGATCTCGTCCGTCGTTCATCTCGCAGATGTCGGGCGACGGCGAGGCCGCGCTGCGGGCGTTGAACGGTCTGCTGCTCTTCCGCCGCACCAAGACCGAACCAGAGGTCGCGGTCGAGCTCCCCGACAAGATCGACGAGCTCGACCACTGCACGATGACCCCCGAGCAGATCGGTCTGTATCAAGCGGTGCTCGACGAGTTGGTCCAGAGCGTCTCGGATTCGGCGGCACTGGGCGAGACAAAGAAGGGTGCAATTCTGGCGGCGATCACTGCCTTGAAGCAGATCTGCAACCACCCGTCGGCTTACCGCGACGATGGGCAACCGTTGGCCGGGCGATCGGGCAAGTTGGCTCGCCTCGAGGAGATCGTCGACTCGGTCTTCGCTGCCGGCGAACGCATCCTGGTGTTCACCCACTTCGCCACATGGGGTCGCCGTCTGGCCGACCACCTGACCGAGGTGACGGGCGTTCCGATCGCCTGCTACGACGGCAGCTTGACGCGAGCAGTTCGCGACAAGCTCGTCACCGACTTCCAGACTGCCGGCGGGCCTGGCGCGATGGTCTTGTCGCTGAAGGCCGGTGGTACTGGTTTGAACCTCACCGCGGCGAACCACGTCGTGCTCTACGATCGTTGGTGGAACCCAGCCGTCGAAGACCAGGCCCGCGACCGGGCGTGGCGCATCGGCCAGAGCCGCACCGTGATCTCGCACCGCTTGGTGTGTCCTGGCACCATCGACGAACGCGTCGAAGAGATCGTCGCCGGAAAGCGCCACATCGCCGATGTGGTGTTGCCACGCTCGAGTTCGCTGGCCGATCTCAACAACGACCAGCTCCGTCTTGCGCTCGGGCTGCGGCCCGACGAGTTGCTCGCAGGAGACGACCAGTGAGCCGCGCGCCGCGTCGGGGCGGCAACCAGGGTCGCCGGCCACCGGTGAGGCGCCCCGCACCATTGGATGTGTGGCGCAACCCTGGCGAACTGCCAGAAATGGAACCAATCGCCAGTTCGACCGAACCCGCTGCCCTGCTGCGATCACTCGGTGATCCGCCGATGCACGACGGCGCCGACGCCGCCAAGTACTTCGCCAGGGTTGTCCAACGAGCAGCATCCATCGCCACTGCCTTGGCCCTGAGCGCCGACCTCCTCGCCACTGTGGACGACGATTAGCGATGCCGCAAATCCACGAGACGGCTGTGGTCGAGGCTGGTTCGGAACTCGGTGAGGGCACGCTCGTCTGGCACCACGCCCATATTCGGGCTGGCGCCTCGATTGGTGCTGGTTGCGTCATCGGCAAGAACGTGTACGTCGACGAAGGCGTCCGAATTGGCACGCGTTGCAAGGTTCAGAACAACGTCAGCGTCTACAACGGAGTGACGATTGGTAACGACGTCTTCGTCGGCCCATCGGTGACGTTTACCAATGATCGCGTCCCGCGAGCGTTCAACTCGGAATGGACGATCACGCCGACGAATGTGCTCGACGGGGCATCGTTGGGAGCCAATGCGACGATCGTGTGCGGGGTGACGATCGGGCGCTACGCGATGGTTGCCGCTGGAGCCACGGTCACGCACGATGTGGCCGACTACCAACTCTACGCCGGTACGCCGGCTCGGCATCTCGGCTGGGTGGATCGAGATGGCAACGTCGTGTCACGCGAGGCCACGGCGCCTTAGAGGCGAGCGCAGCGCTGGGTCGTCGGCACGAAGCCTGGCGAGTCGACCGGCGCGCTGCTCGTCGTCGATCGATCCCGCGGCGACGTCACCGCTGACCAACTGTTGATTCCAATGGTCGAAGCAACGTGATGCCTCGAGGTCGAGGATGTCGCCGCGGACGATGTGAACGTTCGGCTGCGAGGCGCGAGGCCAAGGTCGAACCGATGAATCCGGCACCCCCGGTTATGAAGACATTCGCCCCGCGCAGCTGATCTGTCGCATCGGCGGTCATATGCATGGATCCTCTCCGCCCGAACGCTGCCGAGCCAGTGGTGCTCGACCACGAGCATGAAACGCTAGCGTTTCGACACCGTGGTGCTCGACCATTCTCCACCTCTACCTGCCGGAATCAGCCGGCCATGACGTCTACTGACAGCACCTACACGCGCCGCCTTCAGCGCCTCAGTGGCCGGCGCTGGAAGCGTCTGATACCAAACCCGTACAGATGGAACGTTCGACGGCTGGCTACCGGTCGGGTGCTCGATGTCGGATGCGGCATCGGACGCTGTCTGGACTTCGTCAGGCCGCGCGGAGTCGGCGTCGACCCGAATGAATCCTCGGTAGCTGTCTGCAGGGAGAAAGGCCATCAGGCACTGACACCCGACGAATTCGCAGTGGTCTACGGGGTGCCGAACACCCAACCACAGTTCGACACACTGTTGTGCTCGCACGTGCTCGAGCATCTTGATCAAGCCACAGGCGTCGCCTTGTTGCAGACATACGTGCCGTACCTCCGTCAAAATTCTCGGATCATCCTGATAACTCCGCAGGAACGCGGGCAGCGATCAGACGCGACCCATGTTCGATTCATGAATGCTGCGGCGCTGACCGATTTGTCCAACAAAGCCGGCATGCAAATTCTGAGCATTCGTTCGTTCCCTCTCCCGCGTCTGTTTGGTCGATGGTTCATCTACAACGAGACCATCACGATCGCTCGCCTGCTGATCGAATGAGGCGTCCTTTCGTGAGCGTTCCGATAGCCGGTCGACCTGCCGCGATGTTCTTCATCGCCATGCTCGTCGTGGTGGTTACGTGGGCAGTTGGCATTCCCCGATTCGCCTCTCCCGACGAGCCCGCCCATGTGTTCAAGGCATATGGAACAGCTCACGGCCAACTGCTCGGTGTAGCAGCACCTCCGCAGTTCCCTACCAACCTGCGCGAGTTCGACGGGCCGGACTCGCTCGGTGCGCCCGATCCGTTTTGCTACAACGGTCATCCCGATGTGCCGGCGTCGTGCGTCACGACATACTCGCCGCTGCTGATCTCATCGGCGTCGCGCTACCCGCCGTTGTACTACGGCCTGGTCGGTCTACCCGTCGCCGCCAGCGGCCAATCGGCACGCGTGTTCGCCTATCGGCTCGTCTCGGCGATCTTGTGTGTCGCCGCGCTCACGCTGGCGATGTGGCTGGCCAAACGATCGAGGCGGCCCGACGTCGCTGGGTTGCAGCTCGCCGCGCTGACACCGATGGCCGTGTTCTTGATGGCATCGGTCAATCCCAACGCCGCGGAGATCGCCGGGTTCGTTGCAGTGTGGGCTTGCATGACCCGCGTCGTCACCGACGCTGAGTTGCCGATGCGATTGCTCATGCTCGCCTCGTTCCTCTCGGCTGTGATCGTGTTGATGCGGCCGATCTCGATCGTGTGGATGGCCGGCCTGGTTGCCGTTGTCCTCATCGGTGCGAGTCGTCAACGGCGTCGAGACCTCTTCTCGTGGCGCCCGCTGGCGTGGGCGGTCGGCCCGACCGCGGTAGCGCTGGTCTTGTCGTGGGTGTGGGCCGTGTATTCGAGCTTCGAGGTGAAAGACGACCGGCTGACGAACTCGTTGAGCCTCTCGGCGGCGCTGCGCGTGTCGGTCGACAACTGGGGAAGATATTTCCGCCAGACGATTGGTGTACTTGGGTGGCTCGACACAACGCTCCCGTTCTTCGTCTACGTGGCGTGGCTCGTGGCCCTTGTCGTCGTCGTCATCATCCATCTGCGCGGCGCGAACCCTCGGGGCATCGTGGCACTGTTCGCGCTGGTGGCGGCGTGGCTGGCGCTGCCGTTGATCATCAATGGCTTCACCAATTCACGGGCGGGCTTGACCTATCAGGGCCGCTACTCGCTGCCGATCTTCGTTGGTCTGGTGTTCCTGCCGATGTGGAGCGATCGGTCGACGTTGCGTTGGCCGCGCCTTCCGCAACGCTGGCTCGTCGCCATCGCGCTGGCCCTCGTGGTGGTGGCCGAGATCGGCGCCTTCTGGCAGATGCTGCGCAGGTTCAGCGTGGGTGCCGATGGCAAGATCCTTCTCACCGGCCGCCTTCCGTGGCAACCCTCGGTGGCTCCCATGGTTCTCATCGCAATCAACGCGGTCGCAGTGCTGGGCGTGGCCTGGTCAGCTCTGCGTCCGTGGCGGCAGGTCGAAGCTGCAGCCGGTGAATGGAACGGTGAGGGCGCGCAGCATCGCCCGCATCGAAGCAGGTAGGGCCGCAGAAGGCTGGCCGCCTTGCCGGGCCTGCATCTCGACGGGGATCTCGGTGATCCGGTAGCCACGCCGACCGGCGACGAGCAAGGCCTCGAACGTGTCGCCGAGGTAGTGATGGGGGAAGTCGTGGGCGAAGGCACTGAGCAGCGGGTCGCGAATTGCCCGAAATCCTGACGTCGGATCACTGATC
>JANMQX010000259.1:0-10529 GCA_031370745.1 Ilumatobacteraceae bacterium | reverse complement strand
ACCCGGTTCAGCGCCGAAACGCAACGCTGGGCACACCAGCGCGGTGGCCTCATTCTTGCCATCGCCGTCATCGTGGTCAGTGTCGCAACCATCGCCTGGCGACGCCGCCGCCCACCCCGTGCGGACGGGCAAGCCGCCGTCGCCGACATCGCGGAGCGTGTCTCATGAATCGACCCCAAGTCGTCGCCCTCCTCATCGCGGCAACGACACTGGCCACGTCCTGCGCAACCCAGAGCACTGAACGCACAACCACCAACACCCGTGTTACGACACCGGTCATTGCGCTGTCCAGCGTTGAGCAGTTCGCCACCACCTTCAACGCCGACAAAGGTGTGCCCCGCCTGATCCTGCCGATATCTCCCACTTGAGGCGGATGCCTCGCAGGGGCCAGTTGGGTCTCACAGAACATCCTCGACAAATACCCGAACCTCGACATCAAGATCTACGCCGTGTGGATGCCAATGCTCCCCGGCGACCAACAGAACGCCATCCCCAACGACTTGTTCACCGACCCACGCGTCACCCGCTACTGGGACAACGACCGCACCCTCGGCACCTGGTTCGCCAACCACGGACTCGGCGACCAACCAATCCTGTGGGACGCCTACATCCTGTTCGACCCGCAAACCGTCTGGAACGAGCACCCCACACCCGTGGCGTTCGGCGACCCAATCATCGGCGACACCGACACACTCAACAACACGATCACCACCTACATCAACCCAACCGGGTGACCCGCACGACCGCCGGCAGGACGCTCTCGTGTTAAGCCTGCTCCGACGAAACCGGGAGTTCCGTCGACTGTGGCTCGCACATGCCATCTCACGATCCGGCGACGCATTCAACACCGTCGCGATCGTCGTCCTCGTCTTCCAACTCACCGGCACCGGACGAGGAGTCGCTGGTGCAGTCGTGTTCGAAGTACTGCCAGTGCTGTTGATCGGCCCAGTAGCCGGAATCGCCGCCGACAAGATGCAACGACGCCGACTGATGGTCAGCGCCGACATCGTCCGCGCCATTACGGCTGCCAGCCTTGTCGTCGTGACGGGGTCAGTGCCGGCCGTGTTCACGGTTGCGTTCGTGCTCAGCGCCGCAGCGACCGTGTTCAATCCTGCTGCAGCGTCGCTGCTGCCCGATGTCGTCGACGAAGCCGACCTGCTCACAGCAAACAGTGCCCTGTGGAGCGCCGCGGTCATCGCCCAGATCGCTCTGGCCCCCGCCGCCGGGCTCGTCATCGCCGTTGGCGGTGGAGTGCGCGTCGCTTTCGCAATCAACGCAGCCACCTTCGTCGTCTCGGCACTGCTCCTGCGCGGATTATGCGACAGACCCACACCGGCCTCGATCGAGGTGCGCGGCTGGGCCGGCGCACTCGCCGGTGTCACCGCGGTGCGAGCCAACCCGCTGCTTCGCCGGCTCGCCGTCGTCCAGGTCCTGGCATCATCGTCGGCCGGTGCCACCAGCGGACTGCTCGTGATCCTCGCCCAACGACACCTCGGCGTCGGACCACGAGGATTCGGCAGCCTCCTCGCCGCAATCGGTGTCGGCGCAGCTATCGGCCCGGCACTCCTGCGACGATTCATCCGCGCCGCTGACCGCCGCTGGCTGTTCGGCCCCTACCTCGTGCGCGGCGCAGTCGATCTCACCCTTGCCACTGTTGCCAACCCAATAGTCGCCGGCGCCTCACTCCTCGTGTACGGCATGTCAACCTCGACCGGAACGGTCGCCTACCAAACCACCCTCCAACAAGCCGTTCCCGCCGGCACCCGAGGACGCGCCATCGCCCTTTTTGACATCCTCTGGAACACGACCCGCCTCGTCTCACTCTGCGCAGGCGCACTCCTTGCTGACAGCATCGACATCCGCTGGGTCTACTTCGGCGCAGCAGCTCTCCTCATCGCCGCAGCCGCCGTCGGACTCTCCACCCCCATCGAAGTCGACAAGGAACGAGCCGCCGACCTTGACTCGACCCACCGACGCCCATCGGATCTGCCCCCGCTCAGCTGAGTCGTGGGCTGGCAGTGTTGGGCCGTGTCACGGGCAACTTCAGCCCTGATCGACAAATGTCCGATTTCCGCCACCGAAATCGCGCAGTGAAGGGTTCGTGCAGGTGCAGCATTCTGACGAGCCCCACCGTAACGAATCCTGCCATCGAACTGGCCTGTGTTGGTGCCCGGGGCGGGGTTCGAACCCGCACCTCCCGAAGAAGAGGGGGGTTTAAGCCCCCCGTGTCTGCCAATTCCACCACCCGGGCGGGTGAGGAGGACAGGCTATTCGCATCGGTGACCGAGGTCGACGCTGCGTCGTTGGAGGAGCCGTCGGTCAGCGCTCGAAGTCATGCGGCACGGTACGCGATCCCGGCACATGAGATTGGATTTGCCAGCCTGAAACAGCGCAATCCTCGATGTGACCTAGCGTGTCGAACAATGCGGCTCGGACGTCGACCACTGGCTGTTGTGGCCATGATTGCGTTCACCGCGTGTGGGACGAATGCGGACGTGCACTCGAGCCGCGCTGATCCGATCGGCGGGTCGGTGTCATCGAGCGATCCGACTGTCACCACTGCACCCAGTGACAGCACCGTGCCGGCCGATTCGACAGAGCCGAGCAACACCTCTGCGACCGACCGCGGGACGCTCAACTGGGCCCCGTGCAACGATCCGAGCGCGGTCGACCCGTCGCTGGAGTGTGCGACGTTGAAGGTGCCGCTCGACTACGACAAACCGACGGGCGACAGCATCGACATGGCTCTGATCAGGTATCCGGCCACCGGTGATCGCACCGGCGCAGTGCTGTTCAACCCGGGTGGACCGGGCGCGTCGGGATTCGACCCGATCGGGTTCAGCGGCAGCGCAATCGCCCAAGGTCTCGGAATTTCGTCGCTTGACCTGATCGGTTTCGACCCGCGTGGCGTCGACCGATCGGGCGGACTGCACTGTGTCTCCGACGCGTTTGAGGATCAACACCTGTACATCGACGAAACACCGAACACACCCGAAGCACAGAAGCTGAAGGACGAGGCGAACACGGGTTTCGTCGACGGTTGCAAGCAGAAGTACGGCGACACGTTGCGCTTGTACTCCACCGCGAACACGGCGCGCGACATGGACGCGATACGGGCGGCGCTCGGCGACGACCAGATCTCGGTGCTCGGCCTTTCGTATGGCACCTATCTCGGCGCGACGTACGCAACCATGTTCCCGGACCGGGTGCGAGCGATGGTGCTCGACTCGGTGGTCGAGCCGAACGGAGACAGCGTGCAGCAATCGTTCGAGACACAGCTCGTCGGGTTCGAAGGTGCCTTCAACAACTGGGCGGCGTGGTGCCAGAACGACACGACGTGCGAGTTCAAAGCCCCCGACGTCGGCGCCCGATGGGACGCACTGAGGCAGAAACTCGACGACACTCCCATCACCGGGCCCGATGGACGCGTGGCCAACAACGCCACGATGGAAACCGCGACGACCGCTGCTTTGTACAGCAAGGCCGATTGGCCCGTGTTGGGTCAGGCTCTGAGCAAGGCAGAAGCTGGGGATCCAGCCGGCATCTTCGCCATGGCCGATTCCTACAACGGACGCGACGACAAGGGCAAGTTCAACACGCTGTTCCAAGCGTTCCCGATCATCTCGTGTGCGAGCGGAATTGGGTCACCGGTACCCGACGACCCCGAGGCGTTGGCTGCGACGTTGCGCGCTGAGGCACCTCGATTCGCGAAGGACACCACCGCCGCAGATGTGACATCCGAAGCCGAGCGTTGCAGCAAGCTGGTCGGCGATGTCAAGCCCGACAAGATCTCGTATTCCGGCGACGGTCCGATTGTGCTCGTCGGAGGTGCGAACGATCCGGCGACCCCGATTCGCTGGGCCAAGAAGATGGTCGGAGAACTCGGACCGCATGCTCAGCTCGTCACGTTCACCGGTGAGGGACACGGTCAGCTGCTCGTGAGCAATTGCGTGACCGACATCGAAGGCTCGCTGTTGGCGGACCTGAAGCTTCCCGGTGCCAACACGGTCTGCGACCCCAACCCGGTGATTCCGAAGCCGGATTGGTGGGATGCGCTGCCGGTACCCACCGGTGTGTCGGATGTCGCCAGTTTGCCGGCAGTGGCTGCGGTTCTGGGGGCGGAGCCGACCCAGGTGTTCAGCGAGCTGCGCACAACGTCGCTGAGCGCAAAGGACGCCATCGCGGCATACAGCAAAGCGTTGGGCGATGCCGGCCTCAAGGTGTTCGAAGCGCCGCCGTTGCTCCCGAGCGCCGATACAGCACAGGGTGTCTACAGCGACGGGCAGAGCAGGACGATGGCGGTGATAGCCATCGGGCCGAAAGGCTTCGATGAAGAGGCCTTGCAAAGCGCCAAGGTCGATGTGCCGCCTGACACCACGGTGGTGTGGGTCATCGCCTTGCCCAACTAGGCCACCGATCGCAGCCGTGGTGCCTCGAACCCCAACGCCTGCCACAGTTCGGCTCGCAGACGATCAGACCGCGGTGGTTGTAGCTGATTGGTGACGATCACCCCCTCGATCATGTCGCCGACTATTGCCGCCCACGGCCGCCCCTTCAGCTGCACGGAGATGACTGCACCAGTGGCGACGCGGCGAACCGAACGATCGACGCCGGCGATTCGTGGCGGGCAACGAAATCCCGGCGCGAGCAGGTCACGTCGACGCACCTCACGGCCGATGATGCGGGCGGCGTTGGCAAACTCGAGAGAGGTGTTGCTGACAGGCATGCGTGCAGTGTCGCGCAGGGGTGTTACACATCGGCTGTGACACCCCTTCGTTAGTGTCGACGTTCGTGGACGAACCACCGCAACTCAATCCCGCTCAGCAGCGCACGCTTGCGCTTCTGAGGCGGTCGGCAGAGCCGACGTTGTTCGACGCGGCGATGGTCGCCGACTTGCGGGACCAAGCCGAAGAAGCGTTCACCCAGTTCAGCGACAGGCTCGATGGAAACACCCTGTTCGTCACCAAGCACACCCTGGCCAGCGTGCACGACTGCGAGGTTCACTTCCTCGCGCCCGACGACTTCGAGTGGACTCCTGCTCGGGCGCGGGGTCAAGTGGCGCACAAGGCAATCCAGCTGATGCTCAACTGGCGCGGCGAACCAAGCCCGCGCGAGCTCGTCGACGAGGCATTGGCGCGGCTGGGCGACGAAGAACGCGACTTCGGGCGATGGATCGCGGCTCTCTCGCCTGGCGACGAGGCCGACCTTCGTGGCGGCGCGGTCGAACGGGTCAGCAAGTTCGCCGAGTGCTTCCCGCCGCTCGACATCCGCAGCAATCCGTCCACCGAGGCCGCAGCGCAATGGCCTCTGGATCACCCAATCCTGCTGCGCGCTCGCGTCGACCTCGTCATGGGTCGACCCAGTGGCCGCGAGAGTCGCAAGGTGATCATCGATCTCAAGACTGGCCGGGTCAGCCAACGCCACCGCGAAGACCTGCGTTTCTATGCGCTCGTTGAAACCCTCGTTCGCGATGTGCCACCGCGCAAACTGGCCACCTTCTACCTCGATTCCGCCGAACCGATCGTGGAGGACGTGACCCAAGGTGTGCTGCGCGCTGCATTGCGGCGAACCCTCGACGGCATACACAGGCTCATCCAACTGCAGATAGAGGGCGAGGTTGCGATCAAGAAGCCAGGCGTCTCGTGCCGCTGGTGCCCCTATCGCGGCGAATGCGTCGAGGGCCAGACCTACCTGCGCGGAGGCGACGACGAGATCGAGCCGTAATCAGGCAACAACCATCGATTCGACACCCAGCTGCCAACTCAGGAACGTCAGCACATCGGCGTCGTCTCGAACGCGCATCCTGGCAGGCTTACCCTGGCCGTGGCCACTGCGCCCGCTCTGTCGCAGCAGGATCGGGTGATCATCCTGAGTGGAACTTGCCGCTGTCAACAGCGCTGCCATCTTGCGGGCATGCAAGGGGTCGACTCGCGAATCACCCTCAGCCGTCGTGAACAACACAGCCGGATACGCGGCGCCCACCGTGACGTGGTGATAGGGCGAGTAGGCGTTCAGCCAGGCGAATTCCTCGGCCACGTCGGGGTCGCCGTATTCGTCGGTCCACAGACGGGCGATCAGGAATTGTGGGAACCGGATCATGTCGAGCAGGGGGACGGCGCAGTGAACCGCCCTGGCCAGATCTGGTCGCTGCGTGATGGCAGCTCCCATCAACAAGCCGCCATTCGAACCGCCTTCGATCGCCAGCAGATCCCGAGAGGTGTAGCCCTGCTCGATCAGCCAGTCGCCCGCCGAGTGGAAGTCGTCGAAGACGTTCTGCTTGTTGGCCTTACGCCCGGCGAAGTGCCACGCCTCGCCATGCTCATATCCGCCGCGCAGGCCTGCCACCGCGAACACGCCGCCGGCGGAGCACCACGCCGCGGCGCGCACCAACCACGATGGCGATTCGGAGATCGCAAACCCGCCATAACCGGTAAGCAACAACGGAGTCTGTTTCGAGGGCTCGACGTCGGCGCGGTGCATGACGAACAGCCCGATCGCCGTGCCGTCGAGCGATGGATACACGGTCTGAGTGACGACGAGGGGCGGCAACACCGACACATCGAGGTCCGCCGACCACGGCTCGGTACGGCCCGAGGTCAGGCGATAGAGAGTGGGAGGCGCATCGGATGATCCGACCGCGATGAACGCCACATCGCCGTCGGTGTCGACTGACTGCACGCTGATCAACCCGAGCTCGTCGATCGAAGACGCGAGGGTGCCGTCGGTGTTCCACACCTCGACGGTGTCGACCGCGGCAGAGCTCGAGACAACAAGGAGTTGATCTCCGAGACCTGCCGCGCCTGTGATCACGACGTCGCGTTCGGACACAACCGTTCGCCACTCGCTGGGATGATCGAGCGGAGCTGCAAAGACACGTCCGTTCGGCGCATCACGTGAAGTCACTCCATACAGCTCGCCAGCGTGAAAGAAGAACGACGACTGCGCTTCGATTCCGCTGATGACGTCGTGCCACAGGCCCGTCGCTGTGTCGAATAGTTGAGCGTCGACGCGTCCCCAGCCGACGAGCATGTGCACCAAGAGGTAGCGACCATCGTCGCTCGCCAACACTTCGGGCCAGCTCTCAGGTGTCGGCAGGTCATCGAACACCACCGCGTCGTCGACAGGGTCCGTCCCGAGTCGATGGAAGTAGACGTGGCGGTCGTAGCGGTTCTCCGGTGCGGTGCGGAGGTACCAGAACCCGGAGTTGTCGGGTAGCCAGCCGATCGTCGAGGCGCGGGTGTTCGGGATCGAGTCGGCGAGGGATTGCCCAGCACGTACGTCGATCACCGACAGCGTGCTTTCCTCCGTGCCGCCTTCACTGAGACCGATCGCGACCAACGAGCCGTCAGGCGACGGCTCGTACCAGTCGATGGCCACCGCACCATCGGCAGCTCGCTCGGCCGGATCGAGCAGTGTTCGTGAAGGTTCGGCGCGGTCGACAGACGACTGCACGACCAACGAGAACTGATCGGCACCGGCCGCACGTCCGAGCACGAACAACTTCTCGCCGCGCACGGATGCGCTGGCAACCGTGGGCAGGGCCGTGAGCGCGAAAAGGCGCTCGTGCCACTGGCTCCAGATCGGCCGGGCATCGAGCGCCTGTCGGGTTCGTTCGTTGTGTGCGGCTACCCAGGCCGCGACTTCCTCGGATTCACCGTCTTCGAGCCACCGGTACGGGTCGGCGACGGAAACGCCGTGCAGCACCTCGACATCGGCGCCACGCCGCGTCGCAGGTGCAGGGGGAACCGCTGTCTCAGCCACGCCCCATGTTGGGGCGCTTGCCGTGATTGGCCTTGGATCGGCGCATGCGCGCTTTTTTCTTCTTGGTCTTCTTCGACATGGGGAGTCAGGCTAGCGGCGGGTCAGGCAGCCTGCACCCAGCGAAGTAGGTCGTCGACCGCCCAGGTGTTGATCACTCGCTCGAGCGGCACCTCGCACTCGGCAGCCCGGTTGCAGCCGTGCGGCTGCCATTCCAACTGACCAGTGGCGTGCGCATCGCTGTCGATGGAGAAGTAGCAGCCGTAATCGATCGCCAGCGTCAACAGTGGACGCGGTGGATCGAGCCGCTCTGGGCGGCAGTTGATCTCGACTGCGGTGTGGAACTGGGCGCACGCCGCGAACACGTAGTCGGCGTCGAAGGTCGATGGATCACGCTTGCCAATCATCCGCCCGGTGCAGTGACCGAGGATGTCGACGTGCGGTGAGGCCACCGCTCGCACCATCCGCTCGGTCATCGGCTGGCGCTCCATCCGCAGCTTCGAATGGACACTGGCCACGACAACATCGAGTTGGCCGAGCACCTCGTCGTCGTGGTCGAGCGAGCCGTCCTCGAGGATGTCGACCTCAATGCCGGTGAGGATCCGGAACGGTGCCATCTTCTCGTTGAGAGTCGCCACGTCGGCAAGTTGTTGCTCGAGGCGCTCCTTGCTCAGCCCGTGGGCGATCGTGAGCCGTGGCGAGTGATCGGTCAACACCATGTACTCGTGGCCAAGATCGCATGCGGTGCGAGCCATTGCCTCGATGGTTGCCCCCCCATCGCTCCAACGACTGTGCAGGTGGCAGTCGCCCTTCAGCGCGGCGAGGTATCGGGCACCCTCGTCGGTGACTTTGACCTGAGTCTCGTTGTCCATCTTGTCGACGTAACTGGTGTCGCCGTGCAGTGCCTCGGTGATCAACCTGGCCGTCGAGTCGCCGATTCCCTCGAGGTCGGTCAAGGTGCCGGCTTGGGCTCGTGCCTCGAGTTCATCGGGCGGAACACCGCGGACCACTTCCAGCGCCCGGGCGAATGCCTTCGTCTTGAACCCGGTCTCGTGCGCCCGGTCCAGGTAATGCACTACACGTTCAAGAGCTTCGACCGGCGTCATCGCGTCGAGTGTAGGTGAGCTGTCGCGTGGTCGGCCTTGCGGCGGGTGGTCACGGTGTGACGGGCCGACAGGCGTCAGCGTGCTGCCACGCCGGACGCACCACGCCGGGTCGGGCGGCGGCCAGCGACGCCGACGATTCCAATCCCGCCCACCAACAACGAGGTGCCGAGGTAGGAGATGAGGTCGGAGCCGTTGCCGGTCTTCGGCAGCGGCGGCGCAGGTGGCGACACGTCGACGTCGGGAATGATGACTGCCGTCGTTGTGGTCTGCGGCGATGCCGTGGTCGTCGTTGGAGGTTGGACGGGGACCGCTGTTGCTGCCTCTGGTGGGACGGTCGTGTTCGTTTCCAGCGTCGTGTTCACGGTCGACGTACTTGTCGGCTGCACGGTTGTCGGGGTGGTCGTGGTGGTCGATGTCGTCATCGGCGGCGATGTGGTCAATGTGGTCGTCGTAGATGGTGGCAAGATCGTCGTGGTCGTGGGAGTTGTTGTCGTGGGTGGCGTGGTTGTGGTGACCGCCGGAAGAACCGGCACATCGACGGTCGCCGTGGCAGAGATGATCCGCGGAGGTCCGCCGGTGACCAAGCGCTGTGCGCCTTGCGGATCCGGCCCCGCTGGACTTCCGCGATAGACAACAGCGGGGCCGGGACTCGACGTGGTTGCAACGACGGTCATGGTTCCAGGGACAACCGTCATCGTTGCTCGCGCCAATCCGGCGGTATCGGTCTCCACGGTTGTCGGCGAGTCCTGTCCGCTCATCAGCAGAGTCACCTGTGCGCCGAGGACCGGCTGCGTTCCGGCGAACACACGAACCTCGATCTGACCGGCTGTATCGATGGTGGCCGAGATCGTCCAGCTTTCGGCGAACTGCGAGGCCTCGGCGTCAAGCGCGATCGCGAGTGCCTGCATGTCGTCGCGTCCGCTGGCGCTGGCGATCATGTCGAGAGACGGGACCAGTGCCATTGCCCCGTTGGCGGCACGCCTTGTGCCAGCGTCGTCTTGGGCGTAGTAGTGGAAAATTGCCCACATCGCTGCCGCCGTCAAATCGTCTGTGGTATCTCCATATCCCCACGTCAGATAGGCGCCTTTCGCTCCCGTCGGATCGTTGGGGAACTGCTGCGCAACGATCGCTGACGGCGAGTCGATGTTCGGGTGGATACCGCGGTTGAACGTGCACGACCCGACTCGAAATTGACCGACCTGATCCCTGAACAACCACTGTCCGGCCCAGATCGGGCCCGGCGAGAACGCCACTCCGGCAGTGTGGAACTCGATTGCCAGTCCCGCGCAGCGATAGTCGTCGACCAGATCCGGACCGCCGTCGAAGCTGACGTGGGCGACACAATTCGATGGGATCTGGGTACCCAATTGACCGGCGCCAACTGACGCTGGCACCGCAATCACCATTGCCACGAAGACGACGCCGAGGATTCTCTTCACCCCACACAGATCCACGACGACATCGGCCGAGCGGAAATCGGGCGGGGTAGCCTCACACCTTCGCTATGGAACGCTTCGGCCTGGTTGGCCTTCCCAACGCGGGCAAGAGCTCGCTGTACAACGCCCTCACTGGTGGAGGCGCGCTTGCTGCGCCGTATCCCTTTGCCACCAAGGATCCCAACATCGGCGTCGCCAAGGTCCCCGACGAACGGGTCGACCGCCTGGC
>JANMQX010000251.1:0-18301 GCA_031370745.1 Ilumatobacteraceae bacterium | reverse complement strand
GTCGGATGGCCACCGCATTGGTGGAAGCCGGCGCCATGCCCGGTGACGCAGTGCATCTCGCGCTCACCAACAGTCCAGCATTCATTGCCGCATGGCTCGCGACAATTCGTCTTGGTGCGTGGGTCGTGCCGAGCGACCCGGTGGGGCGAACACCAGAGCTGGCTGGGCACATCGAACGCACACGGCCGACGGTCGGCTTGTACGCGGAATCGCGAGGCGAGGACTACTTGGCGGCGGCCGGCGACCTGCAGACGATTGCCATCGACGAGGCCGACACAGAGCTCGCCCAGCTCGACGGCAAACCGCACACGGACTGGCCACGACTACGTGTAGGTGATCGGGCTGCGGTGATGTTCACCTCGGGCACCACTGGTCGTCCGAAGGGCGTCGAGATCACCCAGGCCAACTACGCATTCGCCGGCAAGGTGATGGCCGAGGCCGCCGGCTTGCAGTCGCACCATCGTCAACTGGTGGTGCTGCCGATGTTCCACGCCAACGCCCAGTACTACTCGTTCGCCTCGGCGATCTGGACGGGAGCTTCGGTGGCGTTGATGCAAACCTTTTCGGCCAGCCGATTCCTCGCCCAGGCCGCACGACACAAGACGACGCACGCCAGCCTGTTCGCCGCGCCGATTCGGATGATTCTGACCCGAGGGGCGACCCCGGTCGACGGAATTCGACTCGAGCATTGCTGGTACGCGATGAACATCAGCGACGACCAGTACGGCGTGCTGTCCGGTCTGCTCGGGTGCAAGCCGCGACAGCTCTACGGGATGACCGAAACCATTCCTGCAGTGTTGACCGACGAGGCGGCCGATCCGATGGCGTCGAGCATGGGCTACACCACACCCGGCTGCCTTGTCGATGTCCACGACGCGGGCGGAGCAACCACCGAAGATGGCGAGGTCGGCGAGATCGTCGTCGGCGGTGAGCGCGGCATCACGCTGTTCGCCGGTTATCTCGACGATCCCGAGACAACCGCGTCGAGCTTCGACGGCGATTGGTTCCTGACCGGCGATCGGGCTCGACGTGTCGCGAACGGTCGCTACTTCTTCGATGGGCGTCGCGCCGATCTGTTGAAGGTCGCCGGTGAGAACGTGTCGACCGTGGAGGTCGAGCAGGTCCTGGCCGCCCACCCTGGCGTCCTCGAGGCCGCCGTGATCGGGATGCCAGACCCAGTGCGCGACGAGGTTCCGGTTGCATTCGTCGTCTCCGCCGATCCGGCCCGGCCGCCGAGCTCGCAAGAGTTGTCCGACTGGTGTGCCGAGCGGCTGACAAAATCGAAGCGACCACGCGACATCTCGCTCGTCGACGAGCTTCCGCGGACAAGTGTTGGCAAGATACGAAAGTTCCTGCTCAAGGATCCGGCAGCTGAAATCTCTGGGAAGGACCGATCTCGATGACTGACAATCCATGCTGACAACCGATCTGCTCAGCTCGTTCGACCAGTCGGTCGTCGACGTCGACGAGGCCTGCACCCTCCCTGCTGTGTGCTACACCACCGACGAGTTCCTCGCGTTCGAGCGCAAGGCTCTCTTCGATCACGAGTGGCTGTGCGTCGGGCGCATCGACCAAGTCCCAAATCCCGGGGACTACTTCACGCCGACAGTCAACGGCGAGCGGTTGATCATCGCCCGCGCCAAGGACGGGATCATCCACGCCTTCTCGGCGATCTGTCAACACCGCGGCATGCAGATCGTCGACGACAGCGGTACCTGCGGCACCTTCACGTGCCCGTACCACCAGTGGGTCTACGGCCTCGACGGTCGGCTACTGGGAGCGCCGGCGATGGAGCGCACCGGCGGCTTCGCC
Source organism: Ilumatobacteraceae bacterium (assembly GCA_031370745.1). Lineage (GTDB taxonomy): Bacteria > Actinomycetota > Acidimicrobiia > Acidimicrobiales > Ilumatobacteraceae > JAENVT01. The sequence continues at coordinate 16,489 of JANMQX010000251.1, read as the reverse complement.
AAGTCGGAGTGGAGCCTTCCCAATCTGTTGGTGGAGGTATGGCTCGGCTTTGTGTTCGTCAACTTCGATCCGGCGGCAAAGCCTCTGGCACCGACGCTGAGTTCATACGAACCGTTTCTCGAGCACTACGACCTCGCCAACGCGGTGAACCCCGGCAGCTTCACGCTCACCGACCTGCCGTGGAACTGGAAGGTGATGTTCGAGAACTTCAATGACGGGTACCACGCCAACCGGTTGCACCACACGATCCAGGACTTCTGCCCGAGCAACCTCGCCGCATTTCCAGCGGCCTGGGACGAGCGATCGAGCGTGATCTTCAGGACCAATGGATATACCCACATCGACGGTGGCTTCAACGCAACGACCAAGGCGCTCTTGCCCGTGTTCCCCGATCTCACGGAGGAGGAGCGGTGGCGTTCGACGTTTGCCCTCGTGCCTCCAACGCTGTGCCTCGGCACCGCTCCGGATCAAGCGTTCTACTTCATCGTCACACCGAAGACCGCTGAGACGATCGATGTCGAGATCGGCTACTTGCTGCACCACAGCGCGTTGCAGCATCCGATGTTCGAACACCTCTTCGCGATGAGCGACGCCGGCGTGCAGGTGTTCGTCAAGCAGGATCAGGATGCCACCACCAAAGTGCAGCGCGGGATGCACTCGCGCTATGCGACCAGAGGCAGGTATTCCTGGCAGGAGGAGAGTCACGTCCAGTTCAATCGGTGGCTGGTGCAGCGCTACCGCAAGCACTGGCCGACGAACGGGGAATCGTGAGCCGCTAGCGTTCACCTCCGATGCGAATCCTCGTGACCTCGACGCCGGGCATAGGGCATCTCAACCCGTTGCTACCGCTGATGTTCGCTCTTCAGGAGGCCGGACACGATCTCCTCGTCGTCACAGCCACCGAGTCATGCAAGCTCGTCGAAGACTATGGGTTCGAAGTTCGCGAGGGTGGTATGTCGAGCATCGACCGACGGGCGTCACTTGTGCCGCGCATGCCCGAGGTGCTGGCCTTGGCCCCCCGGCAGCGCAGAGGCATCTACTTCACGGGATTTTTCGCTCAGGGTGCCGCGCCCGTGATGCGCGTCGATCTCCAACCGGTCTTCGACGATTTCTGTCCCGACATTTCCATTCACGAATCTGCGGAGCTCGCGGCCGGACCCATGGCGGTGGCCCGAGGCATTCCGCACGTCACCGTCGCGTTCAGCGGCGCATTGCCGGAGTGGGCCGAAGAGCTCGTGTTGGCGGGACTCGCGCCGGTGTGGAGCGCCGAAGGTTTGCCGCATCCCACGATGGACGACGTCCGTGGAAGCCTCTACCTGCACCCGTTTCCTGCATCTTTTGGCCAGGTTCCGGCGTGCCACGTAGTGCGGCCTATGCGAGCCGAAGCCGTCGACCGTCATGGTGGGTCGCCACCGCGTTGGCTCGATGCCCTCGGTGTCGGGCGCCCACTCGTCTACGTGACGTCCGGTACGGAGCCCGCTGCGAGCATGGCTCCGTGGGCTGCCCTCGTCGCCGCGCTCGGGTGCACAGACGTCGATGGCGTCGTGACGATTGGAAATCACGTTGATCCGTCGCTGCTGGGAGACGTTCCGCCCAATGTGCATGTCGAGCGATTCGTTCCCCAGCGTTTCGTGCTCGACCGTGCCGCCGTCGTGATGTCGCACGCCGGCGCTGGGTCATTGCTCGGCGCAGCTCGCAAAGGGATCCCTCAGCTGCTCATTCCACAGGTCGCTGATCAATGGCAAAACGCCGATGCGGCGACGAGTGCTGGAGTCGCGCTCACATGTGAGCTGGAGCAACGCTCCGACGCCGAGATCGGGGCAGCGTTGGCGCGCCTCTTGCACGACCATCAGTTCAGCAACGCAGCGGCGACGGTCGCCATGGAGATCGAAGCGATGCCGGCACCGGCCGATCATGTGGCCGCCATCGAGGCGCTCGTCGGCGACTCCTGAGGGTTGAGGTATTTTCGTCCAGCGCCTGGTGAATCGTCCGTGACGCAACCCGCAGCCAGCTCACCCGGCCCATTGCGAATTGTCTGTGACGTAAAACCTCCGCGACACTTCCGGTTTCGTCACGGGCGATTCGCAACAGAACGACAGATCAACCACACGCCCGGAGACCCCGCAGCAATGCAGGGCAGAAGGGACTGTGTTACACCGATCGGGTACAACCGAGCCATGCCGATCATCAACCAACCTCGCCCGATACGACGTGCCTGTGCATGGTGCGCCAGCGAATTCGCCGTCAACCGGCGCCCCGGCCGCCCTCGCCTGTACTGCAACCACACCTGCCGCCAACGCGCCTACGAACACCGCCACGGCTTCACCCACCACCGCAGCGTCCGCCCCTTGCCCGGCCAAGCCCGCGGTGAAACCTGGACGGGCACCGGCTACGAACGCACTTTCACCGGATTATTCCCGGGCAACGGCCGCGTCCACGCCCTACGCACTTCGACACGACCTGAAGGCCGCCGCCGCGAAACACTCTGCGGGCTCCTCGCCCCACCACTGGCCGGGCACTACTTCAACGCCTTGCACGAACGAGCGTGTACCACCTGCACCACGATCGCCGCAGCCAACCCGCTGCGCTACGGCATCAATGCCTCCAACGAGCTCGCCAGAATCCGAGCACTCCTCGACGAAACCCGCGAACAACGCATCAATCCCGCCGCCGCCATCAACTGGATCTTCACCAACGACCCACTCGCCGCCTAGTGCGGTGCATAGTCTTGGGGCATGGTTGCGCAACTGAACCACACAATTGTCGCCGCCCGAGACAAGCACGAATCGGCAGCGTTTCTCGCGGAGATTCTCGGGCTGCCCGCGCCACAGTCGTTCGGGCAGTTCGTCCTGGTAACCACAGGCAACGACGTCTCGCTCGACTTCGCCGACACCGAAGGCGATATCACGGCCCAGCACTACGCATTCCTCATAGGCGAGGATGAGTTCGATGAGGTCTTTTCCCGGGTGCAGGAGCGCGGAATCACTTTCTGGCCCAATCCGTGGCGGGGGAACGAGGGCACGATCAACCACAACGACGGTGGCCGCGGCTTTTACTTCGAGGACCCGAGCGGCCATTTCCTGGAGGTGTTGACCCGCCCCTACGGCACCGGCTCGTGAGCTCGGCCGAGCGCGATCACGCTGCCGAGAGCGTCACGGCCGTCGCGGGTGAGGGTGGAGTTGCGGTGTCGTTTGTTGCTGCCGGCTCGAGCGTCTCGCCAATGGCGGTGTTGCTGCTCGCCTCGTCTGCTTTGATCTTCAGTACCGGCGGGCTGTTCATCCGGGAGCTCGATCATCCGCGGGCGTGGCAAACCGTGTTCTGGCGGTCGTTCGCCGCCTGCATCAGCCTCGCGCTCTTGATCATTTGGCGCGAGCGGTCTAACCCTGTCAGCGCTGTCATCAAGATCGGTCGGCCGGGATGGGCAGTCGGCGCAGCTTTTTGCGCGTCATCGATCGGGATGGTTGTCGCTCTCACCAGAACCAGCGTTGCAATCGTGCTCGTCATCTTTGCGCTGAGCCCACTTGCCGCGGCGGTAATGGCGTGGATCCTGATCGGAGAGCGGGTGCACAACTACACCTGGATGGCGATCGCTGTGACGGTCGCCGGCGTTGCCTTCATGGTCTCGGGCCCCGGAGCCGCCGGCTCCACATCGGGCGCCGTGATCGCGCTGATCATCCCGCTGGCATTCGGTTTCGGCACGGTGATGATCCGCCGGCACTCCGAGATCGCGATGGCACCGGCAATGCTGCTGGCGGCGGCGATCAGCTCCGTGATCTCTTTGCCGTTTGCTCACCCATTCGACATCAGCCGACACGACTTGTTGCTGCTGCTCGCATTCGGATTCGCTCAACTTGGCATCGGCTTGACGCTCTTCAGCATTGGTGCGGCCCGGGTGCCGGCCACCGATGTCGCCCTGTTGTCGATGCTCGAGCCGATCATGGGCCCGATCTGGGTCTGGATCGTCGTCAGCGAGTATCCCGGAGTGCCGGCCCTCATCGGTGGCTCGATGGTGTTCGTCGCCCTGGCGACGCACACGGTGTACGCCGCCTCGCGATCCGGCACTGCCGACGGTCTGCATGACGAGCTCGTTCCAGCCAGCGGCACCCCGACTCGAGCCGGCTGACGTCATCCGTCGTCGACCGGATTGACGGTGACTCCCGGCGCGATGATCTCGTCGATCGCGGTGAGAACATCGCCGGGCAGCGTCACGTCAGCGGCGCCAAGCAACGGACCGAGCTGGCGCGGCGTGCGCGGTCCGACCAGTGCGGCCGACACCGCTGGGTCGGCAAGGACGAATCCGAGCGCCAGTTCGATCAACGTCAGCCCCGCCGACCGGGCGACGCCTGCCAGGCGGTCGACGAGATCGCGTTTCCGCGCACGAATCACCGCGTCGCCGTGATCGAAGTGATCGGGTTCCCGCGCCGCGCGCGACGCGTCATCGATCGAGGCAGATTGATACTTGCCTGTCAACCAACCTCCGTTCAGCGGCGCCCAGATGAGCATGCCGACATCATGCTGCCGGCACCACGGCAACACCTCGACTTCGATGTTGCGCACGAGCAGCGAGTACGGGGGCTGCTCGCTGCACGGCATTGTGACACCTTGAGCCGCGGCCTGCGACCGAGCCTGTTCGAGTTGCGTAACCGAGAACGTCGACGTGCCAACGGCACGAACCTTCCCGGCTTGCACCAATTCGTCGAAAGCCTGAAGAGTCTCCTCGATCGGCGTCTCGGGATCGGGGCGGTGCATTTGATAGAGGTCGATGTAGTCGGTGCCCAATCGCCGCAAACTGGCGTCGCACGATTGAACAACCCAACGCCGCGACAACCCACGCTGCAGCGCGTCATCGCTCATCGCGTTGCCAACTTTCGTCGCCAGCACCACGCTGTCGCGACGTCCGGCCAGGGCTCGGCCGAGGATCTCCTCCGAGACTCCGAAGTCGTAGATATCTGCGGTGTCGAACAAGGTCACCCCGGCACCAAGAGCGATGTCGACCATCTGCTTGCACGACGGTTCGTCGGGATTGCCCCACTGGCCGAACATCATCGTGCCGAGCGCCAGCGCGCTGACCTCGATACCGCTGGCCCCTAACTGCCGGTACTGCATCCCCTAGGCCAGACCTGCTTGGCGTTGGAACACCAAACTGTCCCAGTAGTCGATGCGATGCGCGACCCGGCCGTCACGCACGACAAACCGCATCACACCGCGCACAGCGATCGGCCGCTCGTTGACCGTCGTCCGCAGCGTGTACGCCGCGCAGACCCTGTCCCCGTCGGCCACCACATCTTCGACCTCGTAGTGCAGCCCAGGCATCGAGGCAAGAAATCCGGGAAGCCGCTTTCGGTACTCGTCGATGCCGACGCACCCTGCGCCGAGCGCGGCGGTGTGCTCGTTCACGAAGTCGTCAGTGACGAACGCGGCGACCGCGTCGGCCTCGCCCCTGGAAAAGGCTTCGAGGTAGCCGACGCACACGGCGGTCGGCGAGTCGTACGAGTCGGAGTCGGTGGCCACACTCACGACCCGTTACCCCAGACCTCCTGCACCGTCGCGTACACACCCTGGTCGTATGAGAACTCGATCATGTTGCCGTCGGGATCGGTCAGAGCGCAGATGTACCCGATCGGTGGCGGCATCTCGCTGGGCTGCCAAGCGAGGCAACCCTCCGCCTCGCCGCGCTTGGCAATAGCGTCGACCTCGGCGCGGATGGTGACCTCGATGCCGATGTGGGCGAACGGAGCCATGATCGTCTGCGGACCCTTGTCGTGGTCGCGTATGAAGCTGACGAGCACCAGGATGAACGGTTTGTCGATCTGATCGCGATGCCCCAGCCAGGCACCCTGCCCGTCGGCGTCCGCGCGGCGGTTGAGCAACTCGAGCGGCGTGAACCGCTCGTACCAGGCGATGGTCTTGTCGATATCGGTGGCCGGTAGGGCGATGTGCGTCCAGCGCATCGACGGCGGATGCACCGCGTAGTGATCGGCGACCTCACTCACTGGTCCAGCCCTCCGGAACGACAGGGTCCGATCCGCCCTTGGTCCACAAGATCAGCGTGTTTCCCCATGGATCCACAAAGGCGCTGTTGAATCCATTGAACTCGGCCCAGTAGTGGCGGCGCCACAGTTCGGTCGCACCCAGACGGACGGCCTTGTCGAGGATTCGCTCGTCGTTGTCGTCGTCGCCGACAAGTATCCAGACACGGGCAGTTCGTGCCGGTGCACCGATTGTGCGAGGTTCGACTCCGGCCGGATCTGGATGTGGCCGGGCGTTGGCGACGTTGAAGATGCCCATGTGCAGGTTGCCGATCTCGGACGGCGAGCCATCGGGCATCGCGAAGTGCCCACCAGGAACGATGCGATGGAACACATTCGCTGGACGGCCTTCGACCTCCCACCCGAACACCTCTGCATAGAACCGCCCGGAGGCCTCGGGATCGTCGCTCGGCAGATCCACGAAGATCAACGTGTTGGGTTGGGTCATACTGCCCGAACGTAGCATCGTTGGACTGATGGTCTGACCTTCGCATGCATTGCTCGCGCGCCCGATTTCATGCGCCGATGACCCTCCGTGTCACCGACCATTACAGAGCACGACTATGGTTCGTCGCCAAGGGACTGGTCTGACCATCAGTCCGCGACACAAGGGGGAGAACCGCCGTGAACAGTAGGAAACTGGCCCAGGGCACCAGGCGGGCATTGGTCCTGCTGGTGGCAACCGCATTCGCCGCCGCCGCCTGCGGGTCCGACAACAAGGCGAGCAACGCCACTGCCGCGTCGCAACCTGCAGCAACGACTCCCGCGGCAACGACGCCGGTCGCGACACAGCCGACCGCAACCCAGCCGACCGCTACGGATGCACCCGCAACGACCGCTGCAACCGGAGGCGGTGCGGCCTCGCTCGACACGAACCACGACGGCAAGGTCGTGTTCGGCATCGCCGCCGCCGGGCCAGCCGACGACGGTGCCTACTACCAAGCAGTGGTCGACGCCGCCAAGCAACTGTCGAAGGACAACGGCTTCGCCGACCCGATCGTCGTCGACAACATCCAGGCCGCCGATGCAGCGACCGTGATCGGTGACCTCGCCCAACAGAACGTCGATGTCATCATCGTCGGAGCCTCCGAAATCGCCGAACCGCTGCCCGACCTCATCAAGAAGTATCCCGACATCTTCTGGTACTGCAACTGTGGCGCAGGATTCCCGGCCAACCCCGGTCTGTCGCAAAGTCTCGACCGCGGCAGTGAGATCGGCTACACGGCCGGCTATGCAACCGGTCTGAAGCTCAAGGAGAAGGGCGGCGATTCCGTGGTGATCATCGGCTGCTGCGACCTCGGCTTCGAGAAGCAGGCAGTCGCGTCGTTCGACCTCGGCCTCAAGGCCGTCGACCCGGCGTACACCCAGACCTACGTGCCCAGCGGTGACTTCCCGTTCGACTTCGACAACACGGCGAATGCCACCGCCGCCTTGCAGACAGCGATCGACAACGGCGTCGATGCTGTGTATCCATACCTCGGTGGTGCCTTGCGGCCCGTCGTGCAAGCCGCCAACGCCGCTGGCATCATCACGATGAGCGCTGGATCGTCGAAGGTCTGCGACGCAGGCCAAGACCTGAAGTACGACATCGCGGTCAAGTTCGACGGCGGCGACTACGTCAAGGCCGTGATGAAGGAGATCATCGCCGGCACGTTCCACGAGGGCGACACCAAGACGTTCAAGGTCGGGATCGACCCCGAACCCGGCGCTGTGATCTGCAACCCGACCGCGGATCAGAAGGCGGCGATGGACGCCGTCTACAAGCAGATCGCAGCAGGCGATCTTGCCGACCAGTTCGGCAAGATCGACGCCGCAGCATTTGCTCAGGGCTGACCGCAACCAGTGACCTCAGCGGCCGACCACCGCGCGGGCGGGAAGGCTGAGTTCCCACCCGCCGCGGAGTTCATCGACGTCTCGAAACGATTCGGGCGTGTGATCGCCTGTGACCACGTCAACCTCGCCCTCTCCGCCGGCCGCATCCACGGAATCCTCGGAGAGAACGGCGCCGGTAAATCGACGCTGATGAAGATGCTGATCGGGCTTGTGCTACCCGACGCCGGCGAGATTCGGCTTCACGGAGAGCGGGTGAGGATCTCCGACCCGATCGAAGCAGCGCGCATGGGCATCGCCATGGTCCACCAGCACTTCAGCCTGGTCGAGGCCTTGACCGTCTGGGAGAACGTCGCGCTCGGTGATTCCGGCAGGCTCGACCCGGGCCACACCAGACGCCGGGTTGGTGAGATCAGCGAGCAGTACGGACTGCAGATCGACCTCGACGACCGCATCTCCGATCTCACGGCGGGAATGCGCCAGCGCGTCGAGATCATCAAGTGCCTACGTCGCGACCCTCAGATCCTCGTGTTCGACGAGCCGACCTCGGTGCTCTCCCCCGCCGAGTCGCAGTTCCTCTTTGCCGCGTTGCGACGAGTCGTCGAGGACGAAGGCAAAGCTGTCGCCCTGGTCAGCCACAAGCTCGCCGAGGTGATCTCGGCAAGCGACGAGATCACCATCATGCGAGACGGCAAAGTTGTGGATTGGCGTCCGACCGCGGGCAGCGATCCGACGACGCTGGCGAGGGCAATGGTCGGACGCGAGGTGGTCCTGCGACGCGAGCACGCCGCGTTCGGCGCACTCGACGAATCCGCGCCTACGGTCACGACGACGAACAGACCGACCGGCCCGCCGGTGCTCGTTGTCACCGACGCCTCGGTAACGGGGCATGACGGACGCGTTCTGTTGGACCGGCTCAGCCTGCAGGTGCACGCTGGCGAGATCGTTGGTGTCGCCGGCGTCGAGGGCAACGGCCAACGCACACTCGGCGACGTGCTGTCGAGTCTGTGCACGTTGGCCGGCGGACATGTTGTCGTCGACGGCCACGCTGTTGCCACCGGCGAAGCGGGAGCGATGTCAGCGGCCGGCATCGCTGTGATTCCGGAGGATCGTCACGACAGCGGCTGCGTGCTCGACTTCAGCGTGGCCGAAAACATGTTGATCGCGAATCCAAATCGGATCACGAAGCGCGGTCTGATGAACCGGAAGCAGATGTACCAGGAGGCCGCCGCCCTGATCGACAAGTTCGATGTCATCTGCGCCGGGCCGCGCGCCCCGATGTGGTCTCTCAGCGGGGGCAACCAACAACGCGTCGTCCTGGCCCGCGAACTGTCGCACGATCCACGCGTTCTGGTGGCCGCGCAACCGACCCGTGGTCTCGATGTCGGCGCGATCGAATACATGTCATCGCAACTGCGCGCTGCCGCCGACAGCGGTGTCGCCGTGTTGTTGATCTCCACCGAGCTCGAGGAGATTCTCGACCTCGCTGATCGCATCGTCGTGATCTCTAATGGTCACATCGTCGGCGAGATGCACCGCGACGCGGTCGATCTCGACGCGCTCGGCCTCATGATGAGCGGCGCCAGTGGCTGACGTCGGCGAGCGTGCCGTGACCGATCCGCAGCATGCTGAAGTCGCCGGTGCCGCAAAGCAGCGATCGAAGTTCGGCACGCGAGGCGAGGTCGTCGCGCTCTATGCGATCTGCTTGTTCGTCGCGCTCGCGCTCGCGGCCATCTGCGTTGCGGCAACGGGTGGGTCGTGGACGAACGTGTACATCGCGATGCTCGACGGCAGCATCCGCAAGCCCGGTCGGTGGGGCACCACCCTCGGAGTAACAGCGCCGATCCTCCTCGTTGCTCTCGGCACCGTTGTCAACGGCCGGGCCGGCCTGGTCAACATCGGCCAGGAAGGCCAGCTCGTGATGGGATCGTGCCTCGCCGCATACGTCGCCGTGCGACTGGGTGGGCCCGGCCCGTTGGTGCTCGTGATCGCGATGCTGTTCGGCATCGTCGGCGGTGCGATCTGGGCAGGCATCGCTGGCGCCTTGCGGTACTACCGCAACGTCCCTGAGGTGCTCAGCACTCTGCTGATGGGCACGGTTGCAGCCAACCTGATGGGGTGGGGCTTGCGCAGCCCATCGTTGTTGCTCGCCCCCGCCGCTGGACGCGCCAATCGCAACCAGGTCGGCGAGTCGTTGGCCACGGATACCCGCATTCCCAGGGTGACGTGGTTCGGCAACGAGTTCCCAATCAGTGTGCTGTTGGCGCTAGCGCTGGCGATCATCGTCTGGGTCGTGATGGACCGCTCCGTGATCGGGTTCCGCTTGCGGATGCTCGGCAGCAACGCCAAGACTGCCCAGCGATCGGGCGTCGCCGAACGGCGGTACGGCATCGGTGCGATGCTGATATCGGGAAGCTTCGCTGGGCTGGCCGGCGGGATCATGTTGGCCGGAGGCGATTTCGGGAACTACCAATTGGTCGCAAACTTCGGTGCGGGTATCGGCTTCGCCGGCCTGCTGGCCGCACTGGTCGCCCGACAGCGCGTCTTCGTGCTCATCTTCGTTTCGTTCCTGTTCGGGTGCATGCGCACCGGCTCGGGCTTCCTACGTGCGACAGGGGTCTCCGGGCGCATCGCGGATGTCGTGCAAGGACTGCTGGTGCTGGCGATGCTGTTGCCGCCGGCGATTCTGTACGTCCGCGAACGGCGACGAGCCTTGTCGGCCACAAGCAGCAGGGTCTGAGGTGGACAACTTCCTTTCGGCCCTCGGCGACATCGCCACCAACGAGAGCGCGTACCGCAATGCGGTGATCGCTGCGGTCGTGTTGTTGTTCGCGGCAACGGGCGAGCTGGTTGCCGAAAAGGCCGGCACAATCAACATCTCTCTCGAGGCGATGATGCTTGCGGGCGCATTTTCGGCGGCCATCGGTGTGGACATCACGGGATCGACGTGGATCGGATTGTTGTTCGCGACGACCGCCGGGCTCATGGTCGCAGCGATCCAGGCCAACATGAGCCACCGTCTGCCGGCCGACCAATTCGTGGTCGGGCTGGTACTGAACGTCCTGGTACTCGGGCTCGTGGGCTTTCTGACCAGCTCGATCCAACCGAAGTCCGGGGTCGTGCGACGAGTCAGCATTCCACTCATCTCGCGTATCCCACTGCTCGGTCCCGCACTCTTCGATCAGCCGTGGGTCTTGTACCTCGTGTATCCCATGGTGCCCTCCGCGTGGTGGCTCATCTACCGAACTCGCTGGGGCCTCGAGATCCGCGCCGTCGGCGAAGACCCGAATGCCGCCGACGTCTCCGGCCTCGACGTCAACCGACTGCGCCGCCAAGCGATCTACCTCACCGGATTGCTTGCAGGGATCGGCGGTGGATACTTCCTGTTCGCCCGCTCCGGGAGGTTCGAAGACTCGTTGATCGGCGGCCGCGGGTTCATCGCGATTGCCGCTGTCATATTCGGCGGCTGGACCTTGAAGGGCACAGTCGCCGGTTGCGTCACGTTCGGCCTCGTCGGTTCCTTCGTGTTGACGATCCCCTCTCTCGGCTACAAGTCGATCGATCCGTCGTTCCTGGCGATCGCACCCAACGTCGTCACGGTGGTGGCGATGGCCGTCTTCGCCAAACGCGTCCGCCAGCCCGGCGCTCTAGCCAGACCGTTCATCCGCGGCTTGAAATGAACTCTCGATCGAGCTCGACGATCATCACCGGCGGCGACGTGGTGACCATGAATGGCAGTCGCCAGGTGTTGCTCGGTGGCTCGGTGGTCATTGCCGATGGACTCATCGCTGCGGTCGGTTCGACAGCTGAACTGCGCGCCATCCATCCCGACGCGGCGGTGGTCGACGCAACCGATTGCGTCGTCACGCCCGGCATGATCAACGCCCATCAACACCTCACCGGCGACCCGTTGATACGCAGTTGCATCCCCGATCTACTGGCGCCCGGCGCGTCGATCTTCGACTGGGCTGTGCCGATCCACGCCGAACACTCCGGCGACGACGACGAGTTGTCAGCGACCCTGTGCGCCGTCGAGTGTGCTCAGAACGGGGTCACCACGGTTGTCGAAGCCGGCACTGTTGCCCATCCGGGTCGGGTCGCGACGGCGATGGCTGCCGTCGGCGTACGCGGCACTGTTGGAACTTGGGGATGGGACATCGAGGAAGGCCCGTTCGTCGGCAGCGTTGCAGAGGTGCTGGAGCGTCAGCAGGCTGTCGTCGAGGCGTACCCGGCCGGCGGACTCGTCGAGGGCTGGGTCACCTTGGTTGGTCACGATCTAGCCAGCGACGAGCTGCTCGTGGGCGCTTCCGAACTAGCGCGCACGCTGCGCACTGGGATGACAATGCACTTGTCACCGACCTCGTCGGATCCCGACAGCTATCTGGCCCGCACCGGTCGTCGCCCCGTCACCCATTTGCACGATCTCGGCGTGCTCGGCGCGAACCTGCTGCTGGCCCACGGCGTCTGGCTCGACGACGAGGAGATCGACCTGGTCCTGGCGACGCGCACTGCGATCGCCTATTGCCCGTGGGCCTACCTCCGCCTCGGTCAGGGCGTCACCCGCGTCGGCCGCCATGCCGAGATCGTCGAGCGCGGCGGCCGCGTCGCGCTCGGATGCGACGCGGCCAACGCCGGCGATGTGACCGACATCTTGCGTGCGGCCGCACTGGCAGCGGGAATTGCGCGCGATAGCCGGCTGGAGCCGCAACGCTTCGGAGCGCATCAGGCGTTCGAGCTGGCCACGATCGCCGGAGCCGAGGCACTCGGTATGGCCGATCGGATCGGGTCGCTGGAGGTTGGCAAGCAGGCCGACATCGTGGTGCACCAGGCCACGGGTTGGGGCTGGTCACCGCGTGGCGACATCGGATTGCAACTGGTCTGGGGCACCGATGGTCGTTCGGTACGCGATGTGTTCATCGCTGGGCGTCCGGTGATTCGTGGCGGTCGGTGCGTCACGGTCGATGCTGCGGCCCTGCGCGGCGAGGCTCTGGCCCGACAGCAGTCGTTGCTCGACCGTGCCGGCATCAGCATCCCCCACGTGTGGCCACAGGTCGATGCCCGCTGAGCTGTCGCACGCGGTGATCGATCGGTAAGGTCGCGGATGTGAACGGAATCCTGTGCGACAGCACGGCTTTGGCCAACTCGTGGCATCCGGTCGCCCGCTCGATCGAGGTTGCTGCCCAACCTGTCGCCGTTCGCCTTCTCGGTCGCAATGTGGTGTTGTGGCGATCGCCCTCGCGCGCAGTTCTCGCGGCACCTGATCGGTGCCCGCACCGCCAGGCACCGCTGTCGATCGGCACCGTCGAAGACGGCTGCCTGAAGTGCGCCTACCACGGGTGGACCTTCGGCGATGAAGGGCACTGCGTGCTCGTCCCCTCGGCCAGCGAGGGTGTGCCACCTCCGCCTCGGGCGCACCTCGATCCCTACGATTGCGACGAGCGATACGGCCTGGTGTGGGTGTGCCTCGGTGTGCCCTCGGCCCCGATCCCCCACATCGCCCAAGAAGACGACCCGTCGTTCCGGCGCATCAACACGCCGGTTGAAGTGTGGCAATCGTCAGCGACGCGAATGGTCGACAACTTCCTCGACATCACCCACTTTCCCTTCGTTCACGTCGGCACGTTCGGGCTGGCGCAAGACACTCAGGTGCCGAGGTTCGAACTGCAGGCGCTCGACGACGGGTACTACGGGTATCGATACCAGGTGATGGCCAATAACACGACCGGCTCGATGGTCAGCGGTCAGGCAGAACCGGTCGTGCACCGCGAGATGTCATCCGGATTCAGCTTGCCGTTCATCGTGCGCAGCACGATCCGCTACGACTCGGGACTCGAACACATCTTGATGCTGCTGTCGACACCGATCGACGACGTCACGTCGTACTTCACGTTCGTGGTGTGGCGCAACGACGACTTCTCCGTTTCGGCCGAAGAGATCATCCGCTTCGACGTGGCCATCGGCGCCGAAGACAAGCGCATGCTCGAACAGCTCGAGGGCGTGCTGCCGCTGGACCAGACCACGTTGGTCAGCGTCCAAGCCGACAGGTGCTCGGTCGAGTGGCGCCGTCAGCTCTCCGAGTTCATCAAGGCGTAGACGCCGAACGAATTCACCTGAGCTCAGGGTGAGACTGCACGCCAAAGGCGTGCTGGCTCACGCGGGGATCTCCTCGCCAAGCTCGAACTTGAGGTACTCCTCGCCGGTGTCTTCCCAATCCTCGAACTGGATGACGCCCATCTCCTCGAAGCGACGGCGCAGCCACTTGTCGTTGCGGTCGAGCAGGCCGAGCTTCTTGCAGTTCGGCACGATCTTGCTGAACAGCATCGACTGGAACACGGCGCGAGTCGGGTCCTCGAGGATCAGCGGCACGATTTCGCGGACGTTGACTTCCATGCGCTCCCACACCTCTTGCTGCATGAAGCGGTCGCGCATGCGGATGGCCGCCTCGAACGCGAACTCTTGGCGGTCCTTCATCTCGGCGTCGCTCAGCGAGTCGTAGACCTCTTTGAGCGACAACACACCAAAGGCGACGTGACGTGCCTCGTCGCTCATCACGTAGCGCAGCAACTTCTTCAGCAACGGCTCGTTGGTGAACTGGTGCATGAACCCGAAGGCCGCGAGCGCCAGGCCTTCGACCATCACTTGCATGCCGAGATACGTCATGTCCCAGCGGCTGTCGTTGACGATGTCGTCGAGCAACATGCGCAGGTGTGAGTTGATCTGGTACTTGCCACCGAGCTTCTCTTCGAGATATCGGGCGAAGACCTCGACGTGGCGGGCCTCGTCGACGACCTGCGTGCTGGCGTACAACTTGGCGTCGTACCACGGCACGGTCTCGACGATCTTGGCAGTGCACAGCAGCGCCCCCTGCTCGCCGTGCATGAACTGGCTGAGGCTCCAGTTACGGCTCTCGACGCCGAATTCGAGCCACTTCTTGTCGTCCCACTTCTCCACCGGAGTACCGATGTAGATGCTGGCATCGATGCCCGTGCCGATCAGCGCCTGATCCTCGGCAACGGTTTTTTCGATGTCGACGTCGGTGTCCCACGGCAGATCGGTGGACGCGTTCCACTGACCGACCTTGGCCTTCTCGTACAGCTTGCGCAGCGCCGGCCGGCTGAGCGAGTAGTCCCACGTGAAGATCGTGTCGGCATTGTCCTTGACGATGTGGATGATCTCGTCGGGATCGTGGGTGGGGATGGCCAAGATGGCATCGATGTCATTGATCTCGGTGCGGCCGATGATCGTTTCGTTGTCGTTGTGCGTGACAGTCATGGTCAGCTCCTAGTGAGGGATGGCTCGAATGCGGGGAGGATGAAGGTCTGGACGAAGGTTCTGGCCGACTCGGGGTCGCCGAGGTCGACCTGTTCGGAGGGTGCGAGGAAGTAGCTGATGACGAGACGGGCGACCAGTTCCACGAGCCGGGCACCTTCGCTCAGCGGCATGTAGCCCCCGACCACTGGTGCGAGGAACGCGGTGGCGACGCGGATGATCCGCGGCAGGCCGTCGACGGTCAACTGCCCAAGCGTGTCGCCTGGCTCGCTGGCGAGCATCAACGAGAGATGTTGATCGCTGCGCAACTCGAGCGTCGAGTGCATCAGGCAGCGCACCAGCAGATCTTCGAAGTCGACGGCACCATCGATATGAGCGCTGAGGCGGATGAAGAAGTCCTCGAGCTCACGCACCCGCAACGCCTCGAACAGGATGTCTTTACCACCGGGGAACATGCGGTACAGGGTTGCCCGCGACACCCCCGCCTCGTTGGCAATGTCTTCGATCGTCACCTTGGCGAGGCCCCAGCGCTCGCAGCACAACTTGGCGGCGTCCAGCACGCGCAGCTCTGCTGGGTCAAGACTCATGGTGAGACAATAAGACACTTTGTGTCTCATTGTCAACCGCGCCCGATCCTGCCCGGTCACAGCCTCCCGGCATCGATGATCCGTTGCACGAACGCCTTGGTGCGTTCTTCCTGCGGGTGCTCGAAGATCTGTTCCGGCGGGCCTTGCTCGTGAATGACTCCCTCGTGCAGGAAGCACACTTTCGACGAAACCTCCTTGGCGAAGCCCATCTCGTGGGTCGCCAGCATCATCGTCATCCCGTCGGCCGCCAGATCGCGGACGATGTTCAACACCTCACCGACCAGCTCGGGGTCAAGTGCCGAGGTGATCTCGTCGAGCAACAGCAGCCGCGGTTCCATCGCCAGAGCGCGAACGATCGCAACGCGTTGTTGCTGGCCACCCGAAAGACGATCCGGATACTCCTTGGCCTTGTCGTCGAGACCGATTCGCTTCAACAGAGCGACACCACGCTCTTCAGCCAGCGCCTTGGAGAATCCGAGAACCTTCACCGGTGCCAGCGTGATGTTCTGCAGCACAGACATGTGGGGAAAGAGGTTGAAGCTCTGGAAGACGATGCCCACCTCGCGTCGCAATGCATCGACATCGATCCCCCGCCCACTGACCCGATCGCCTCCGAGGCGGATCTCGCCGCTGTCGACGGTTTCGAGTTGGTTGATGCATCGCAGCATCGTCGACTTGCCGCTGCCCGACGCCCCGATCAGGCACACGACCTGGTGCAGTTCGACATCGAGGTTGATGCCGCGCAGGACCGGGTTGGTGCCGAAGGTCTTGTGC
>JANMQX010000185.1:0-12654 GCA_031370745.1 Ilumatobacteraceae bacterium | reverse complement strand
AAACCATGTCACCACCGGCAGCGATTTCGCGAACAAGTTGGGGCCGTACCTTGCGATCAGCGCGGTGGCCGGTCTCGTCGGCCTTTCGATCCTTGTCGTGCAGATCATCTGGACGTTCCGAATGGCGAAGAACCTGGAGGTTCTCGGGCGCCAATCGCGATCCTTCTCGCCGGGCGTCACCATCGCGATCAACATCCTCGGCGGATGCACACTCGGCATCTTGCCGTACTTCATGTGGCGTGAGCTGTGGAAGGGAAGCGACCCCGAATCTCCCACCGGTGATGCGGGATGGAAGCAGCGACCAGTCGGCACCATCGTTCACCTGTGGCTCGTCTCGACCCTGCTGACCGTGGTGGTTGGCGGCGCCCTGGGAGTCGGGAACGCGCTCACCCGCATCAACCGCAACTCCGATGTCACGATCGCCCGGCAGCTCGACAATCGCTTCGGGTTCGTCGTGGCGGCCGGCACCCTCAGCGTCATCTCGGCGGTGATCTTCCTCATGTTGATTCGCCAACTGTCGGCTCGGCACATGCAGGCCACCCGCGAGGTCTGATGCTGTACCTGGTTCGCCACGCGAAGGCCGGTAGTCGGCATGACTTCTCCGGCAACGACCGCCTACGGCCGCTCAGCAGCTCGGGTCGGCGACAAGCGAAGGCGCTCGCGACACGGCTGGTCGCCGAGGATGTGAAGCAGTTGATCAGCAGTCCGTACCTGCGGTGCATCCAAACGCTGCATCCCACTGCGAAGGCCATCGGCGCCAAGGTCGAGCCCGACGAACGACTCGCCGAGGGACGCAGCTTCGTCGATGTGCTGGAAATGTTGGAGACGTTGCCCGATGCGACTGCGTTGTGCAGCCACGGCGATGTCATACCCGACACAATCGCCGCACTGGAACGACGCGGATGCGAATTCACGACCCCGCTTGAATGGCGCAAAGGAAGCGTGTGGGTGCTTCACCGCGATCAGCACGGCGAGATCGTCACGGCCGAGGCTTGGCCTCCGCCCGATGTCTGACGGTCAGCTCCTGGAGCTGAGGTCGTCAGTCGGTTGCCGCCCCGCAGAACCGCCGCCCGGTGCTGTCAGTTTCTGGTGCAACTGATGCTGCTGCCCGAGCGGACGCAGTTGGCGGTCGACAAGTAGATCCAGATCGCGGCACACAGCACCAGCAACAGGATTCCGATGATCGTGCCGGCCAGGGCGAGACCGTGTCCACCGCGAGCCCCATCCTTGGTCTGCTTCAGACCGACGAACCCAAAGATGGTCCCGAGCAAACCCATGACCTGGAACAGCCAGAAGCACGGCACGATTCCCACCAGGCTGCACACGAGGGACGCAATCGCCATGCCCGAGTTGCCTTGTTTCATCGGCATGGCTGCGTCGGCCGGGTACGGCTGATAGCTGGGCGGGCGGGGAGGGAAGGAGTCCGGCGGCGGTGGTGGCGGCGGCATGCTCATGCGGCCTCACGGTAATCGAGCGCACCTACGGTGAGCGCGGATTCACTCAGCCGCCAGTCGTGCTGGTCGCGGTTGCGTCCAGCTTGGTGACGAAGCCCCGGATCATGTCGATCATCTGCGACGGCGGATTGTTGTCGAGGCAGGCCTGAGCTTCATTGCGGGCCGTGGCGATGTCGGGAGGCTGCAGGAAATCTGCGGAGGTGATCGCCAGGAAGCAGTGGGGGTCGGCGTATGTCGGGTCGAGCTTGATCGCGCCGCGTAGGAGCGCTGCGCCCGACGTGGCACCGGATCCGCTCTGGGCGACCAGCCAGCCCATGTACGTCAATGCCTCGGCGTTGTTGGGGTCGAGTTCGCGGACCTGTTGATAGCGAACGATGGCTTGCTGCGGATCGACGCCGAGGAACTGTCTGGCCTCGGCGAGCTTCTGGGCGATCTCGTCGCCCGGCAGGCCGCCGCTGATCGATTGCCCCGGCAGCCGCTGGCCCGAGGTCCTGGCCACCAGCCAGCCGGCCAGGGACGCAACCAAGAGCGTGCCGATCACCCACGCGGCGAGCACCCTCGGTCGGCGTGGTCGCTGGTGTCGAGTTTCGGCCTGGCCGTTGTCGATGGCCCGCATCACCGACGCGGCGCGGGCGGTGTAGCCGTCGCGCAACGTCGTGTAGTCGCGGTCGTCGACGTCGCCGTACACGTGTTCACGATCGAGGTCGGTGATCGACCGCAGCAGGAATCGTCGTTGCTCCTCCAGGTCGGCAAGCTGATCGGGATTCACAATTCGTCGTCCCCGTCATCGCGGGCGAGCGCAGCCGCGACGAGACGCCGGTCGGCGTCGTCGGGGATCGTGTCGGCCTCCGTCTTCCAACGCCGGAACGCGACGCCCAGGCCCACAACGGCGCACACCAATGCTGCAACGGGCAGCGCCCACACCAAGGCGTCGATGCCGGTCGCTCGCGGCACGAGCAACACCTTGCTGCCGAACCGCTGCTCGATGAAGTTGATGATCTGGTCGTCGCTCACCGTTCCTGTGTCGACCTGACGGGCGATCTCGATACGGATCGCCTGCGAGTCGGCATTGCGTGACTCGAACACGCTCTCGCCATCGCAGATCGGGCAGGCCAGGCGACGGCTGATGTCTTCAACGCGTTCCTTCGGCGAACGAGCTCCCGCATCGCGCGACGCTCCGACAGCGAGCAGCCCGCCAACCACCAAAACCAACAGCACCCAGCTCGGCCACCCCTTGAGCGAACGGGTCATCCGTAGGCCTGGCGCAGTTGCTGTAACTCCGTCGACAAGAACTCGGCTGTGATTGTCGTGGCGTGCCGAACGACGACGATTCCTGATGGATCGATGATCCAGGTTTCTGGCACCTGCGCCACGCCGAAGGCTGTAGCAATCGCTCCGTTGTCGTCCTTCACGATGGGCCAATCGCCGCCATGATCGGCAAACCACTTGACCACCGCGTCGTCGGAGTCGTCCTTGATGATCGTGTACAACTCGGCGCCGTCGGAAATTCCGGCCTGCTGGGCAACGAACGACACGAGCTCGGGATGCTCCGCTTTGCATGGCAGGCACGTCGATTGGAAGAAGTTGAGCACCACCCAGCTGCCCTTGCGGCGAGCGAGGTCGAAGGCGCGCCCATCGAGGGTCGTGCTGGCGACGGCCGGTGCCGGCTTGCCGATCAGGAACGACGAGGTGACGTCCGGTTTCGAGGCCTTGCCACTGGCCAGAACGACGAACAGCGCTGCGACAACCAGGGCGATCGCCAACGAGATGTATGGAGCCATCCGTCGGCGACTCTGTTCGTCGGGCGCTACGGATTCCAGCACGACAGGCTCAGACACCGACGGGTTCCAATGCAATCGGCGCGGAGACAGGGTCGGTCGGGACGCGTCGCCGGCGACCGGGGAAACCTGCCAGCACGGTCCCGGCCGCCATCATCGACCCGCCGATCCACAGCCACACGATCAGCGGTTTGATGAAGATCTTGACCGGCGCCTCGGTGCCGTTGAAACGCACACTGGGTTCGAGCGTGAGGTACAGATCGTTGAGCAGGCCGTTGCGCACGCTCGGCGTCGGAATCTTCGTACCGAAGTTTGTGAAGGTGGTGATGGCCGGTGCGTAGGTCTTGCCGCCGTCGACCTTGATCAATGCCTTCACACCAGTCGAGCGCGAATCGGTGAACTGCTTCAGCGTGACCAGCTCGAACGTGTGGCCGCCGTACGACACCGGCACGTGCGGCTGCAAGGTGAACTCGGCGACCCTGGTGTAGCTGTTGGACGCAGCAAGCGCCATGGCGATGATGATCACCCCGAGGTGCACCACCATTCCGCCGTTCGCTCGCCCCACCAGACCGCGCCAACCCTGCCGGCGCGAGGCCAGTACCAGTTGACGCAACGCGGCACCACCGGCGAAGCCGCCGAGGAAGAAGGCCAGCAGCGGTGCCAGACCATTTGCGCCGACGAGCACGCTGATGGCCAGCGCACCTGCACCGCACCACGCCGGCCAGAACAACCTGTCGCGCAGCAACTCGGTGCCCGCCTTGCGCCATGGCAGCACGGGTGCGACGGCCATGAGGAACAGCAACGTGATGCCGATCGGCATCGACAACCGGTCGAAGAAGGGTGCGCCAACTGCGATCTGACGATTCTGAAGAGCCTCGACGATCAACGGGAAGACCGTGCCCAGCAGCACGATGAACGCGAAGACCGCGAAGATCACGTTGTTGGCCAGAAACGCCCCTTCGCGCGAGATGGGAGAATCGATTGCGCCGGGCGACCGGAGGCGATCCCCGCGCCAGGCGATCAACGACAACGAGACAACAACAATGACCCCGAAGAACCCGAGCAGGTACGGACCGATCGTGCCGTTGCTGAACGCGTGCACGCTCTGCAACACACCACTGCGGGTGATGAACGTGCCGAGAATGGTCAGTGAAAATGTGGCCACGAGCAGACTGATGTTCCACACGCACAGCATCCCGCGCCGTTCTTGCACGAGCACCGAGTGGAGGTAAGCCGTGCCCGTGAGCCACGGCAGAAAGCTGGCGTTCTCGACCGGATCCCAGCCCCAGACACCGCCCCAACCAAGCACCTCGTAGCTCCACCATCCGCCTAACAGGATCCCGACGGTCAGGAATCCCCACGCATACAACGCCCACCGGCGCGTGGCCATGAGCCAGCCCTCCCCGACGCGTCCGGTGATCAAGGCCGCGATCGCGAAGGCGAAGGGGACTGTGAAACCAACGAAGCCGAGATACAGGATCGGCGGGTGGAACAACACCAGGATGTGGTTTTGCAACAGCGGGTTCGGGCCGAGACAGCAGCGATTGAAGTCGGGCGTCGGACCAGACTTGAACGCATCGATTGGACCGAAGGACAGCAGAAAGGAAAACGCGGTGACGACGAACATCACCACCAGTGCCCAGGCCACCAGCGGATCGTCGAGCCGCCGGCGATTGCGGTGCATGATCACGGCTGTGTAGATCGCCAGGATCAGCAACCACAACAAGATGCTGCCTTCCAGCGCGCTCCACAGTGCCGTGACGTTGAAGAGCACAGGCGTGTCGCGTGAGCCCACCTGCTGGATGTAGGCGAGAGAGAAATCGCGGGTGATGAGCGCTCGCTCCATCACGGCGACCGCGATCGCTGCGCCACCCAGCGCCAGCCAGGCGTAGTTGGCGATCGATCGCAGCAGCCGTTGGTCTCCGGTCGCGGTCGCGATACCGAGGCCCAGCGCCCCGAACACGCTGGCGGCAAGACCGGCGACCAACGCGGCGTGGCCGATGACGCCGTTCAGGCTCGTGGTTGCGAACATGCCGCTGACTTCGATGGGTCGAGGCGATCCGGGTTCTTCGCCGCGTACTCGTTGGTGTGTTTGACCTCCAGCTTGTCGCCCTCGAACACACCGCCCGAATCGAGAGTGCCGTGGACGACGACCGGGATGCATTCCTGGAACAGACCCCCAGGGTCACCGTCGTAGTGCACGGGGATGGTCACCTTGTTGAAGGAGATCCTGAAGTCGGTGACAGCTCCCTGCTTGCGCACGGATCCTTCTTCGACGGTCCCCTGAATTCGCAACCGGCGGCCCTCCTCGCAGCCGCTCTTGTGCCCCACCTCGTCGACGTTGCAGTAGAAGTCGATTGCGGACGTCAAGAACTTGGTCACGACCACGCCCCCTGCGATCAACACGACGATCAACACGGCAACAGCTCCCCAGTTGCGCCGCCGAGGCGGGGCTGGTGCATCGAGGGTGGTCGTCTGGCGGGGACTCAGGTCCACGGTCGGTCTTCCGGCGGCAATCGCTGGGCGAGCGTTCGCGCTCGCCGGAACATTGCCCACACCAAGACACCAATCCCGCCGAAGGTGGCGACATAGCTGACGATGACGAAGCCGGTCTCCATCAGAGGGTGGCCTCCTGGCGGCGTTCGGCAATCGCAAATTCAAGACCGTGATCTTCGAGAGCATCCTGCATGGCCAGCACCCGTTGACGGTGCATCACCAGCCAGACGTACAGCAGCGTGAACACGATCACTCCGATGAACAAGCTGAACAACATGAGGTTGGCGAGCTTGCCCTTGGCGATGCTCTCCTGCTGATGCAGCGGACGCCACCACTCCACGCTGAAGTGCACCAGCGGTATCTCCAGAACCGAGAGCAGGGCGACGACAGCGCTGCGCCGGGCACGCTGGTGGTGACTTCCGCCGAGACCGCGCACTGCCAGGTAGCCGAGATAGGTGACGAACAGGAACGCTGTTGTCGTCACCCGCGAGTCCCAGACCCAGTAGACGCCCCACGAGACCCTGCCCCACAGGCTGCCGGTCAGCAAGGTGATGCCCATGAACAGCACCCCAACCTCGGCGCTGGCACCGGCCAGACGATCCCACGCCAACGATCGGGTTCGCTTCGACAAGTAGGCCGCGCTGCTGACTGCGGTGACGATGAAAGCGAGGTAGGCGAGCCACGCGCTGGGCACGTGGAGGTAGAGAATTCGTACGCCCTTTTTTTGGACAGCGTCATCTGGCGACAAGAACAAGCCGAACGCCACGAACCACGCCAGGCCGATGAGCGTGGCGACGCCGATGGCCCGCGTCACACGCGTGCCAGTCGGGTGAGACACAATCGTGGTGTTTGTGGTGGTCATGCGCCGTCATCCACCAACGGGCCGAACCCCAGCGAGCCGCCGATGCCGAACAAGAGTGCATACGTGACCAGCAGCGCCACCCACGCCCAACCCTCACGCATCGAAATCCCTCCTACGCCGAGTGCGGCTTGCGTCGCTCGGGTTGCACCGATCAGAACTGGCGCCACGACCGGCAACAACAGCAACGGCAGCAGTGATTCGCGACCTTTGGTTCCGGTGGTGAGACCGCCATAAAGCGTACCGACCAACCCCAGGCCACAGGAAGCGGCTAGCGCGCTCGTGATTAGTAGGATCGCACCTGTTGTACCGAAGCGACTGCTGTAGAGCACGAATGCCGCGAACAACAGCAGCACCTCCAGCAACAACAGTTGCACCGCAAGAGCGATGGATTTACCGAGGTAGATCCCTTGAGCGGGGATGCCAGCGGTACGGAGGGCGTCGAGCGCGCCGTCCGCCGCCTCGACAGCGAACGACCGCTGGACGACGACGAGCATGCTGAACAGCGTCGCCAACCAGACCAACCCAGGGGCGACGCTGGTCAGGAGATCGTCGCTGTCGAGTGCGAATGCGAACAGCACCATCACGATTGCCGCGAACGGCAGGACCTGGTTCACGAGGACGCGGCTGCGCAACTCGATGCGTAGATCCTTGGCGGCGACCAATCTGGCGACACCGAAGCTTGTCACGACTCGCCGCCGTCTTGGCCGCGGATCTGGTCGCGGACCTGGCCGCCGACCACCTCGACCACACGGGTCGCCAACGCTCCGGCGCGATCCAACTCGTGACTGGCCACGATCATCGTTGCCCCTGCAGCGGTTGCTGCTCGCAGCGTGCCGTCGAGCTCGTCGCGGCCGGCGGCGTCGAGGCCGGCATGCGGCTCGTCGAGGAGCCACAGTTCCGCACGCCGGGCGATGAGACACGCCAGGGCCGTGCGACGCCGCTGACCAGCCGACAACTTGCGAACCGGCACGTGGCTCAGCCGCCCTGCGAGCCCCATGCGGTCGAGTGCAGCCGCGACCTCCTCATTCGAGGCGGCGACGGTCGCTCCCCAGAACTCGACGTTCTCGGTGACGGTCAAATCCGTGTAGAGGCCGTTGGCGTGTCCCAACAGACCGACGCGGGACCGAACGAGCTGGCGATGCTCGACAAGATCGAGGCCGAGCACGGTGGCGGAGCCACGAGCCAGAGGGACCAAGCCTGCACACAGTCGCAGCAATGTCGTCTTTCCGGCACCGTTGGGGCCAGTGAGGACAACGATCTCACCACGCCGGACGGTCAGCGTGGCGCCGGCCAGCGCAGGGAAGCGGTCGAGGACGGCCACGACGTCGACGAGTTGAACGACCGGATCCGTCTCCATAGGACGTGGCAACGCTACCGGCCAGCCGATGAGACCTCGCCTGAGGGTGTGTGGCGGTGGCGTGCCGCATCCACCGTGCCAAGCTGGCACTCGATCCTGCCGATAGCGTCAATCGTGGGTTCGACGAGCGTGAAGCTCTGGTCAATCAGTGCCCGAGACGTCCGAATCGATTCTGCATCATGTCCGAAAAACCCCCTGCCAGCCACGACAAGCTCAGCCACTGGGACCGCCCAAGGCCGCCCCACGACTGGCGCTGGGTTGTCGGTGGGATCGGGCGCATCCTCATCACCCTCGGTCTGCTGATGTTCGCGTTCGTCGCCTATCAGTTGTGGGGAACGGGGATTCAGACGGCACAGGCCCAACACACGTTGTCGCGGGAGTTCGACCAAGCACTTGGTACGTCGCCGCAGACGACGACAACGGTGGCGCCCTCGACCACAGACTCGCCCACCACCGAGGCGCCGGTGGCCACGGATCCGACCACGCCAACCACGACCACCGCCGCCACCCCCGCAAAGCCCATCCCTCAAGCAGAGGAGGCGGTGGCCCGGCTGGAGATCCCGCGGATGGGGCTCAACCGGATCGTTGTCGAGGGCGCGACTGCCGAGGCGTTGACGAAAGGACCGGGGCACTTCCCCGAGACGCCTCTGCCCGGCCAACTCGGCAACGCGGCGATCGCCGGGCACCGTACGACACATCTCCACCCCTTCTTCGACATCGACAAGCTGCAACCAGGCGACCAAATTTTCGTCACCACCTTCAACGGCCGTTACGTGTATCAGGTCACCGGCACGGAGATCGTTGACCCCGCCGACTACGCCGCTGTCATCCCGACCACCGATGTCACCAAGGCCACGCTCACGCTGGTGTCGTGCACCCCGCGATACTCAGCGACCAATCGCATCGTCGTCCATGCCGACCTGGTGCCCGCCCTGTCCGACGCGCTGACCGATGCCGCCGCCGTCGTCCCATCGCTCGACCCGGCCGGCTCCAACGCAACGCTTCCGAACGAAGGTACCGTCGGCGTCGTCGACACCGTGGCTCCCACGGCAACGACCACTCCGGCAATCACGACCCCGGCGAACACATCACCGGCCGGAGGCGTGATTCCCACCGACACTGTGCCCGGTAGCACCGTCACGCCCGCCACCGCGGCTCAGTCATCGCGACCGGCTGGTGCCACAACCGATGCCTTCGTCGACGGTTGGTTCAGCGACACCTCTGCAATTGCTCCGGCCATCCTGTGGGGGCTCGCGCTCGCCGGAGTTGCTGGGGGGATCTATCTGCTCAGCCGCGCAGTTCGCCGGTACTGGATCGGTGTGCTGGTCGGCTTCGTCCCGTTTCTCGTCGTGTTGTACTTCTTCTACGAGAACGTCAACCGCTTGCTGCCCCCAAACCTGTGACCATGGCGCCGTGACCGATCCCGTCCGAGCCCGGCGTCGACAAATCGCCCGGTGGACCCGAATGGCCAACCGTGTCGGCTACCTGTGCTTCGGAATCGCGATCGTCACGTTCATCGTCGGTTTCATCGTCAGCTTCAACGGCACGGTGTCAGCGATCGTGGTCGCGTCGATGATCGTTGGCTCGGTCCTGCTCGCCCCGGCCATCGTGCTCGGCTATGCAGTGAAAGCCGCCGAACGCGACGACCGTGAGCATGGTCTGTAGGCACTCATTTCCGCACACGCTCGCTCAGTTGTTACTCTGAGGTAACACGTATGAGCATCCGCCTCCCAGCTCCGGCCCGCCGCGAACAGATCCTCGACGTCGCCGTCGAGGTGTTCGCTCGCAACGGCTTCCATGGAGCGTCGATGAACGATGTCGCCGACGCCGCCGGTGTGACCAAACCCGTGCTCTACCAGCACTTCGACTCCAAACAAGACCTCTACATGGCGCTGCTCGACGAGGTCGGCACCCGGCTGTTGACCGCGATCACCAAGGCCACGGCGGGTGTGGCCAGCGGGCGCCGCCAGACCGAGCAGGGATTCCTGGCCTACTTCCAATGGGTGGCCGACGATCACGATGCCTTCCTGCTGCTGTTCGGGTCTCGCGCCAGTCGCGACGAGGAATCGACCCAGGCCATTCGTCGCATCACGGCCGGCGCAGCCGACGCCATCGCCCCGTTGATTGCCGCAAACATTGGTGCCGACCATCGCCGCACATTGGCGCATGGCCTCGTCGGCCTCGCCGAAGGTGTCAGCCGGCGCCTGGTCGAGCAGGGCCAGTCGTTCGACCCGCTGGTTCTCGGTCAACAGGTGGCCGATCTGGCCTGGGCCGGTCTGCGCGCCGTGCACGACTGAGATGGACAAGCAGGTGGTCAACGCCGATGTTCCCGACACGGGCGGGCCGTTCAATCTGTGCATCCGCCACGGGAACATGGTCTATGTGTCGGGGCTGCCTCCATTCGACGAGGAGTACTGCTCGTTGCTTCGTTCGGCGCGGGCCACGGGTGACCCCATCCCGCCATTTCCCGACACCGCGTTCGACCTTCAGGCTCGATGTGTGATGGACCACCTCAAGTTGTTGGTCGAGGCAGCGGGATCGAACATGGACTGCTTGTTGAAGGTTGTGGTCTGGCTCAAGGATCAAACCGATCAAGAAGCGTTCGATCGCATCTACCGCAGCTACTTCGGGAGTCGCGAGTCGCTACCGACACGGACGCGCATGCAAGCCGGTCGAACGCCGATGGACTGCGCGTTGGAGATCGATGCCATTGCCTTCGTGCCCTGATCGAACGCCTCGCTCATCGGTCGTCGGCATCCTCCCCGGGTGCCTCCGACACGGCACCACCTCGACGAGAGGCTTCAGCGATCTCGTGGACTCCATTGGCCAATCGAGACGTTCGGCAACACTGGGAGCAATCGTCCGACGACCGTGCAACCTGGCAGACGGTCTTCGACGGGCTCTACAAACCGCGCTCCCAGCACAGCTGACGGGGCATCTGTCGATCTAGGCCGCGCCAAGGTTGGCAACGAGGTCCATCCACAGATCTTCGACGTGCTCGATACCGACGCTCATGCGCAAAAGACCAGGCGGGACGTGGGCATCGCCGGCGTACTTCTGGCGTCTCTCGATGGTGGTCTCGACTCCCCCGAGGCTTGTCGCAGGAACAATGATCCGCACACCGGCGCACAGCGCATCGGCTGCGGCCGCCCCACCGGCGACGATGAACGACACCATCGCGCCCTGACCCGGGTAGCGCACTTCGGCGACTGCGAAGTGGGCCCGCAGCCGTTCGACGAGAACAGCGGCGTTGCGTTGCATCGCGGCGAGACGGATCGGCATCGTACGCAACCCTCGGAGAGCAAGGAACGCCTCCAGAGCGCCGGGCGTCGCGCCCTGGAACGTTCGCGCTTGCACGAGCCGGTCGTACATCTGATCGTCGGAGGTGACGCACAGTCCGATCAGCAGATCGCTGTGCCCGCCGATGAACTTGGTGCCGCTGTGCAACACGATGGCAGCACCGTGTTCGAGAGGCCGCTGCAACAGTGGGGTCGCGAAGGTCGAGTCCACAACCAGCCGCGCGCCGGCATCGCGTGACGCTGCCGCGATCGCCGGCACGTCGGCGACATCGAGCGTCGGGTTGGTCGGGGTCTCTACCCAGACGACGTCGGACCCCACCGCCGCGGCGACGACTTGCGCAGTGTCGGTGATGTCGACGGGACGAAGTTCGACATGGCCTTGAAGTTGATACTCGGAAAGCAGCGACCTCACGCCGAGGTAACTGAACGTGGGGATGACAACGACCCTGGGGACAAGGGCGTAGACGATGGCGGAGGCCGCGGCCATTCCACTGGCGAAGGCGATCGCCCGGCCGCCTTCCAACGCTCCGACAGCCGCCTCGAGCGCTGCCCACGTTTCGGTGCCGTGGGTGCGGGTGTACTCGCCGCCGGCACGAAAGTTCGACGCCAGCACGATCGGTTGATTCAGCGGATCTCCGGCACCCGATGGCCGGCCGGCCGTGACGGCAATGGTGGCGGGAGACAGAACTCGTTCGTCCGGCATCTCGTCATGTTCACACAAACCGACGACCCGGATCAGGTGCCGCGCACCGCGAAGCCTCGATAGCCCTCGACGAATCCGGCAGTGAGCAGCATTGCCGCCTCGCTGCCTGTGCGCTCGATCGGTGCACCATTGACCTTGCGAACCTCGATCGACCGCTGGCGGCCATCCTTCACAAGGGTCGCCAATGCCTCGGCCCAACTGCCGTCGGCTGACTCGGGGAAGGTCACCAGATGCGACGAACGTCGATCGAACCATGCCAACGGCACGCCGCTGCGCAGCACCACGACCGCGCCGGCCGTGCGGCTGGCGCGCCCGGGTGACTCGGGCCAGTCGAGCGCGGCACCGTACGGCTGAGCCGGGTCGGTGGCGGACAGCACAACGGGTGCCGGAGCGAGTTCGGGGTGCAGCGACGGGTCGGCCACTTCGCGAGCCGATCGCAGCCGATCGACCGCACCGGGCAGGGCAAACTGGGCAGCTCCGAGACCGGCGACGAAGTAGCCGCGGCGCACCTGACCGCGCTCTTCGAGCACTTTCAACACGCCGTACGTGGCCGCGTATCCACCCTTCACACCTTCGGCCAGCACGGCCTCGCGGGTGACCACGCCGTACCGCTCGAGCAGTTGCAGCGCAGCCGCGTGCGCGGCCTGGGTGGACGACGGCACAGGCAGTCGCTGCGGGGCGATGAGCGACCAACGACCTGCACCG
>JANMQX010000167.1:0-19758 GCA_031370745.1 Ilumatobacteraceae bacterium | reverse complement strand
CGAAGGTGAGCCGCAAACCCTCGACGCCGCCAGTGGTGTCGACGACGAACGCATCGAGTGCCAAGGGTTGCGCAGGGAACACACCTTCGTCGTCGCACGCCAACAGTGTGCGATCGAGACCCAACGCGAACCCGATTCCATGGGTGGGCGGACCACCGAGCGACTCGACGAGACCGTCGTAACGTCCTCCGCCACCCAACGCGTTCTGTGCCGAGTCGAGGGTGCCCCCTTGGAACTCGAACGTCGTGTGCCGGTAGTAGTCGAGGCCGCGCACCAACGTGTCGTCGATCGTGAACGGGATGCCGATGGCCGTGAGACCCGTCTGCACAGCTGCGAAGTGAGCTGCGGCGTCGGGGCTGTAGAAGTGGGCGATGCGCGGCGTGGCCGCGACGATTGCCGCGTCCCCGGGCCGTTTCGAATCGAGCACTCGCAAAGCGTTCTTGTCGAGCGTGACTTGGCTCTCCGGCGACAGTGAGGCGCGGTTCGACTCGAGGTACTGGCGCAGCGACTCGACGTAGCGGGCCCGATCCTCTGGCTCGCCGAGCGAGTTGAGCAACAGCTTGACCCTGCTCAGACCGAGCGCCTTGTAGAACTCCCATGCGAGCGCGATGACCTCGACATCGAGCAATGGATCGTCGGCGCCGAGCACCTCGATACCGACCTGATCGAACTGGCGGTACCGGCCGCGCTGGGGCTTCTCGTAGCGGAATTGCGACCCGGCGTACCACACCTTCCATGGTGTCAACGGTCGGTGCTGCACGAAGGCCCTGCACACGGACGCCGTGAGTTCCGGACGGAGCGCGACATGGCGTCCGCCCTTGTCGACGAAGTCGTACATCTCCTTGGTGACCACATCGGTGGCGTCACCGATCCGCTGAAAAACGCCGAGGTCTTCGAGCAACGGTGAGACCACCTGGCCGTAGCCGGCCGCCTCGACCACGCCGGCGAATACGGTGACGAACTGCCGCCAACGTGCCGATTCCGGCGGCAGGATGTCGCGCATCCCTGGACTCGTCTGAAACTCCGGCATTGTCCACCAAGGCTACCGGCAGGACTTCCCTGGTCAGCCGCTCTTACCCGGCACCAATCGGTAGGCGTCGTAGACGGCATCGATGTGCTTGATGGTGCGCAACACCGACTCGAGATGGCTGGGGTCGGCCAATTCGAACTCGAAGCGCATCTTGGCGACGCGGTCGCCGCCGGTGTGCGTGCTGCACGAGACGATGTTGACGTGCTGCTCGCTGAGCGCATTGGCGACGTCGCGCAACAGCCGCGATCGGTCGAGCGCGACGACTTCGACACCGGCCCTGAAGATGGCCTTGGTGCGATCCCCATCCCAATCGACGTCGATCAAGCGCGCCACCTGGTCGCTCATCAGGCTCTCGGCATTCGCGCAGTCGGTGCGGTGCACAGAAACGCCCCGACCACGCGTCACGAAGCCGACGATGTCGTCACCGGGCACCGGGGTGCAGCACCGCGACAGACGAACCAAGATGTCGTCGAGGCCCTCGACGTGCACGCCGACAGACGACCGGGGACGATTGGGTCGATCGGGCCTGGTGGGCGAGACCACCGAGAACTGTTCGCCGTCGGCGCCTTGCGAGAATCCGCGGGCCACCTTCTGGGCGATCGAGCGAGCCGAAACGTGGTGCTCGCCGATTGCCGCCAGCACCGAGTCGAGATCGGCGTAGTTACTGGCCGCGATCTCCTCCCCCAGCACCTTGCTGTCCCAAATTCGTTGCAGGGGAAGCCCCTCGCGGCGGAACTCCTTGGTGAGCTCCTCGCGGCCGGCCTCGATCATGTCGACGCGTCGCTCGCGGCTGAACCACTGGCGGATCTTGTTGCGGGCCCGCGGCGAGGCAACGAACTGCAACCAGTCGCGCGACGGCCCGGCGGTCTCGACTTTCGACGTGAACACCTCGCACGTGTCGCCGCTGTGCAACGTGGTGCCCAGCGGCACGAGCCGGCCGTTGACCTTGGCGCCGATGCACGCATGCCCGACATCGGTGTGCACCGCGTAGGCGAAGTCGACGCTGGTCGAGCCGACCGGCAGTGGGATAACCCGGCCCTTCGGCGTGAAGACGAACACCTCGTCCTGTTCGAGATCGGTCTTCAGGTTCTCCATGAAGGCCGCCGGGTCGGAGATGTCGGCCTGCCAGTCGATGATCCGGTTCAGCCAGTCGATGTCTTGGGCGGAGCCGTCGCCCTTGTACGACCAGTGCGCGGCCACACCCCACTCGGCGCGCTGATGCATCTCTTGCGAGCGGATCTGCACTTCGACGACCTTGCCGCCGGGGCCGATCACCGTGGTGTGCAAGCTCTGATAGAGGTTGAACTTCGGCATCGCGATGTAGTCCTTGAAGCGGCCGACAACCGGCTTGTAACTGCCGTGGATGCAACCGAGTGCTGCGTAGCAGTCCTTCACGGAATCGACGATCACGCGGATCGCGACCAGGTCGAAGATGTCGTCGAACTCGCGGCCCTTCTGCATCATCTTCTCGTAGATGCTCCACAGGTGTTTGCCGCGACCGGTGACCTCTGCCTGGACGTTGAGCTCTGACAGCCGGCCACCAACTTCGGCAATGGCCTTGGCGAGATACACCTCTCGCTCGGGCGTGCGCGTGCTGACGAGATGGTCGAGCTCTGCAAAGCGCTTGGGATACAGCGAGGCGAACGACAGGTCTTCGAGTTGCTGCTTCAACTCCTGCATACCGAGGCGGTGTGCCAGAGGGGCGTAGATGTCGAGAGTCTCTTGGGCGATGCGGCGCTGCTTCTCGCTGGGCATCGCCGCGATGGTGCGCATGTTGTGCAAGCGGTCGGCGAGCTTGATGATGAGCACCCGCAGGTCGCGGGCCATCGCCACCAGCATCTTGCGCATGGTTGCTGCTTGCTGCTCCTCTTTGGAGTCGAACTGCAGCCGCTCGAGCTTTGTCACGCCATCGACGATGGCAGCCACCTCTGCACCGAATGCAGCCTCGACATCGGCAATGGTGATCTCGGTGTCCTCGACAGCATCGTGCAGCAGCGCTGCGGCCAATGAGACCTCGTCGAGACCAATCTCGGCAACGATGCGGGCAACGGCGAGCGGATGGTTGATGTAGCTCTCGCCGCTGCCGCGCGACTGATGGCGATGCGCCTCTTTGGCAGTTTCGTAAGCACGGTTGATCATCGCCACAGGAGCCTTCGGGTGCCGACGGCGGTACGCGCTGAGGAGCGGGGTCAGCTCGTCGGCGGTGACGTTCTGGTGCCGCCGCCACGGGAGCACACGGTCTACAGCAGCCACGGGGAAGCCTCAGTACCTAGCGAGGCTTTCGACGCGATGACCCTGCAGGCGGGCCCGGCCGCCGAGATCTTCGAGCTCGATCAACACACCCACACCGACGACGACGCCGCCGAGCGCCTCGACGAGCCTCACGGTGGCGGCAGCGGTGCCACCCGTGGCCAACACATCGTCGATCACCAGGATGCGCTCGCCGGGGTGAATGGCGTCGCGGTGGATCTCGAGCTTGTCGCGACCGTATTCGAGCGAATACTCCTCGCGCACGACCGCCCAGGGAAGCTTGCCGGCCTTGCGGACTGGCACGAACCCCGCGCCCATGCGGTATGCCATTGGAGCAGCGATGATGAAACCGCGGGCCTCCATGCCCAGCACTCGGTCGGCCGGCACATCGCCAAATCGATCGGCCAGCTCGTCGATGGCCCTGGCAAACCCCTTGCCGTCACCCAGCAGCGGCGTGATGTCGCGAAAGCTGACGCCCTTGGTCGGAAAGTCGTCGATATCTCGGACCAGGTCGCTGAGCCAGTGGCCATTCGATGCCATACAGCTTCACGCTACCGCCCCTCAGCTGGTGCGACGCTTCTTCTTCCGCGGCCGCGGCGGATGCGTCAGCAGCGACTCGGTGGGCCGCTGTGTGGCCGGCAAGACGATCTCGCCGGCCGTCGTATCGATTCGAACGCGACCGATGTCGCGGCGAGCCGAGGGGGACCCGCCGAGCACCAACCGCTCCAGTTCCAGACCGGTCACATGCGAGCTGCGGTAGGCCCGATACCGAGGTTCGCGCTGCTTGAACATCGCCAACAGCGGAGAGGCGATGAAGATCGACGAGTACGAGCCGGTCAACAATCCGACGAGCAAGGCCAAGGCGAACTCGCGTAAGGTGACCGCACCGAGGATCTCGGCACCGAGGATGAGCAGCGACAGAACAGGAAGCACCGCTGCCAGGCTGGTGTTGATCGAGCGCATCAGCACCTGGTTCATCGACACGTTGATCACGTCCGCGTACGGCACGCGCGAACCGGCGAATCGATCGGTGTTCTCGTTGACCTTGTCGAACACAACGATGGTGTCGTAGAGCGAGAACCCGAGGATCGTCAGGAAGGCGACCACAGTCGCCGGTGTGACCTCGAATCGTAAAATCGAGTAAACACCCACGCTGAGCAAGACGTCGTGCAACATGGCGATGATCGCCGCCAAGGCCATCCGCCATTCGAGGCGCCATGCGATGAACAGAGCCACGAGTATCAAGAAGATGATCAGCGCCCTGATCGCCTTCTCGGTGATGCTGCGACCCCACGTGGAACTGACGGAGTTGACGCTGACCGATTGGGTGTCGACCTTGGCGTCCTTTGCGAGTGCCTCTTGGATTTCCTGGCGCTTGGCCACCGATTGGTCGCCGACCTGGATCAGCAAAACTCGACCGGACGCCGATGTGCGCTCTTGGACCTTGGCACTGGTGCCGTTGATCGCGTGCGCATCGAGCGTGGCTCGAGCCTGACCGATCGTCAGGTTCGCCGAGGGAACCTCCCAAGCGACTCCGCCCTCGAAGTCGAGCCCGAGATTGAGGCCCTGGGTGAACAGCGAAACGATCGTGATGAGCACCAGCAACCCGGACACTGCCAGGCCCCACCAGCGACGACCGAAGAAGTCGATGGCGGTCTCGCCGTGGTAGAGCCGGCCGCCGAGCCCGCGACGTTGGTGAATCTTGGGGAGAACATCGGTGCTCATGTCGCGACCGCCCTCGACACTTCGATGCCCATCACCTTGCGGCGCGACATCCATTCGGTGCGGGCGAGCAACAGCACAGCGGGACGGGTGAAGAAGTAGGCAACCGCCAGATCGCACAAGGTCGACAGGCCGAGGAAGAACGCAAAGCCGCGAACCGAGCCGACGGTCAAATACCACAGCACCGCGGCGCCGATCAGCGACACCATGTCGGCAACCACAATTGTGTGCCAGGCACCGGCGAAGCCGCGCTGAGCGCTGTTGCGCATCGAACGACCGGCGCGTATCTCGTCTTTCAATCGTTCGAAGAAGACCACGTACGAGTCGACCGTGACACCAACCGAGACGATGAGGCCGGCAATGCCCGCAAGCGATAACGCCAGACCCTGGGTCTTGGAGAGGAAGGAGATGATGGTCCAGATCAGCGCGCCCGAGACTGCCAGGCCGGCGGCGACGATCAACCCCAGCAAGCGGTAGTAGAGCAGCATGAAGACGAAGACCAGCCCGATGCCCACGATGCCGGCGATCCATGCCGCCCGCAGCGAGTCCTTGCCCAGGGTGGGCGACACCGTTTGAACAGCCTCCGTCTCGAGCTTGACCGGCAGCGAACCGCTGTTCAACACTCGAGCCAGGTTGCGGGCTTCGGCTTCCTTGAACTGTCCGGTGATCTGCACGCTGTCGGTGAAGTTGGCCTGCTGCACGGTCGGTGCGGAGATGACCTCGCCGTCAAGCTCGATTGCCAACTGACGCGTCGGGCAGGTCGCCGTGGCGTTGAAGCACTCTGCGGCCAACACGTTCCACAAATCCGCGCCCTTCGAACCGCCACGCAGGCTGACAGTGACACCCCATCCCGAGCCCGACAGGATGCGCGCTGTCGCGTCGTCCTTGAAGACCTCGCCGGTGCCCCCAGCCGGACCAACCTTGCAAACGCTGCCCCCGCGAGCCTTGACGTAACCGGTTTGATCCGGCGGCACGTCGGGCAAGCCCGTCGCCCCGGCAACCGTCGTAGGCGTCGCGCCACCGGGAATCGTGGTGGTCGGCGTGCCCGCGGGCACTGTCGTCGTCGACCCGGCCGAAGTCGTGGTCGTCGCTGATTGAGCCACCGTCGTGCTGGTGTTGGCAGAACCGGGCAGGCGCGAAGGTCCTCCGGCCGCGGTGGTCGTTGAAGCGCCGGCTGGACTCGCCACGGTTGTCGATCCTGCGACGGTCGAACTCGGGATCGATGTCGCTCCCGTCGGCGTCGTCGTGGAGGTAGCGGGCGCCGTGGTGGGAGCATTGGTGACGCACGGAATGCCGAATCGATCGTCGGTCAGCACGGGTCGCAAGTACACCTGGCCGGTGACCTTCACCAGCTGTTCTGCTTGGGCCTGGTTCTTTACGCCCGGCAGGTTGACGACGATGGCGTCGCCCTGACGCAAGATCTCTGGCTCGGCAACCCCAAGGCTGTCGACGCGTGAGCGGATTCGTTCGACGGCGAGGTCGAGGCTCGAGGTGTTGAACGGGCCGACCGGCTTCTGGGTGATGGAGATACCGCCCTGCAGGTCGAGGCCGAGCGAGGGAGTATCGCCGTCGGCCAACGTGATGATGAGTCCGCCGAACGCAAGGATCAGAGTTCCGATGAGCGAATACAGCAGCTTCTTGCGCATTACTTTGAGGGCTCGTCTGCCGCCGTGCCGTCGGTCGGCTCGATCTTCGTGCCGCGACCACTGCCATCGTCGCTCGGAATCGCAGTTTCACCCTGCGAAGTGTCGACCTTGCGCTGCAGAGCCTGCCGAGCAATGCGAATCTGCACGTTGTCGTCGATCTCCAGCCAGGCGATATCGCCTTCGATCAGAGTCACGAAGCCATAGACGCCCGAGGTCGTCATGACCTCGTCGCCGATCTCGATCGACGACTGCAGTTCGGCCGACGCGCGCATCTTGCGGCGCTGCGGACGGATCATGAGGAAATACATCGCCGCACCGATGAGGAGCATCGGAATGAACAGACCGGCCAATGATCCGGAACCGGATGACTTGTTAGCAGCGAAGATCGACAGGGCGTGCATGTGGGTATCCAATTTTGGGCAATGGAAGGGAAGAGACCGCTAATAACCGACGGGGAATGCTAGCCACCAGGAGGACACGTTGGGCATTCACTGCCAAACGGCAAGAACCTCTTGACGAAGTGACCGAAACGCTCCTGTGGCGATGGCGGAGCGCATTCGCGCCATCAATTGCAGCGTCCAACTGATGTTGTGCAGGCTGACCAGCCTGGACGCTGTCGGTTCACCGACCTGGAAGAGGTGACGAATGTAGCCCCGGCTGTGGCGGGTGCACACCTCGCACGAGCACGACGCGTCGAGCGGTTCGTCGCTCAAGGTGTGCTTGGCGTTCTTGATGTGCAACTTTCCGCCGCTCGTCAGCGCCGTGCCGTGGCGGCCGATGCGAGTCTGCATGACGCAGTCGAACTGGTCGACACCCAAGGCGACGGCCTCGATCAGACTTGCTGGATCACCGACACCCATCAGGTAGCGGGGACGGTCCATGGGAAGGTGGGCGATCGCTGCGGCCAGCGCCGGCACCATCTCCCCTCTGGTCTCGCCCACGCTGAGGCCGCCGATCCCATAGCCATCGAAGTCCAACGCCACGGTGCGTTGCGCGCTCTCGGCACGAAGTGTCTCGTCGACACCTCCTTGGACGATCCCGAACAATGCCTGACCGTCACGTCGATGTATCGCCCGGGCCCGCGCCGCCCACGACGCGGTCCGTTCGACGGCGAGGCGGATCACCTCCGGCGGCGACGGCAGCGGCGGACAGACGTCGAGCACCATCTGGATGTCTGAGCCCAGCAACTCTTGCGTCTGCACTGCGATTTCGGGAGTGAAGCGATGTGTCGACCCGTCGTAGGTGCTCTTGAACGTGACGCCGTCGTCGTCGACGTCGGGATCCAGCGAGAACACCTGAAATCCGCCGGAGTCGGTCAGCGTCAAGCCACTCCATCCGGCGAACGTTCCGAGGCCGCCCAACGCCGCGATGGTCTCCGCGCCGGGGCGCAGCATGAGGTGGTAGGTGTTGCCGAGCACGATCTCGGCGCCCAGTCGTTCGTAGTCGGCGGCGCTGAGGTACTTGATCGCTCCCCGGGTTCCGACCGGCATGAAACACGGCGTGCGGTAGGCCCCGCGAGCCGTGTGGGCAACGCCGCTGCGCGCCACACCATCCGCCGCCACGGTCTCGAACCGGACCGGAGTCATCGACACGCCCACCGATCGAGCAGCATCGCATCGCCGAAGCTCAAAAAGCGGTATCGCTCAGCCAGGGCGACGTCGTACAGCCGCCGCCACCGATCGCCGATGAAGGCGTCGATCATCATCAACAGTGTGGTGCGTGGCAGGTGGAAGTTCGTCATCATCAGATCCACGATTCTCCAGTCGTACGGCCGGTTGATGAACAGCCTCGTCCGACCCTGCAACTCGCCGAGAGCGGCCGCCGACTCGAGTGCCCGCGTCGTTGTCGTTCCGACGGCGATGACTCTGCGCGCCATTCGGCACTGCTTCATCACCTCGGCGTCGACCCGATATCGCTCGCTGTGCATCACGTGCTGTGCCGGGTCGTCGACCACGACAGGCTTGAACGTGTCGAGGCCGACTACCAACTCGACAGTTGCAACCTCGACACCCATGGCCGTTATCGAGGCGAGCAACTCTGGCGTGAAATGCAATCCGGCGGTCGGTGCGGCCGCCGAGGCGGGCTCGGCGGCGTACACGGTCTGATAGCGATCCGGCTCAGCGAGTTCGACCGCGATGTACGGAGGCAGCGGCATTTCGCCGTGTCGCTGCAACAACTCGACGGGATCACCATCGGCAACGATGGTGATCTCCCACGTGTCGCCGCTCCGCGTGCGCTGACCGATCTCCACCAAGGCCTCGCCCGCCAAATCGACGAGGTGCTCACCGGCTCGCAGTTTGCGAGCCGGGCGGATCATCGCCTCCCACGTACGCCTGTCGCTGCTGATCGGCTCCAGTAGCAACACCTCGGCGGCACCGCCGGTCTCGCGACGCAAACGCAACCGCGCTGGTATCACCTTCGTGTCGTTGACGACGAGCAGGTCACCGTCGCCGAGCAGCGAAGGCAGATCGTGGACGTGCAGGTGACCCGGCTCGCTGCGGCCCCGGTCGACCATCAGCCGTGCTGCGTCTCGTGGCTCGATGGGTACCTGAGCGATCCGTTCGACCGGAAGCTCGTAATCGAAGTCCGTCAGGCGCATGGGCCAATCAGGCTACGGCGGACCCCGCGATCCCGGAGCACGTGATCTGCTGTGAGGCGATCGTGTGACACCATGGGTGCCATGACGTCGTTTCGAACCGATCAGGTGGTCTGTGGCTCAGATGGGTCCATGGACATGCACATGTGGACTCCCGAGACCGCTCCACATTCGGCGATCCTGCTGATCCAGGAGATCTTCGGAGTGGGGCCATACATTCGCTCCGTCGCCGAGCGGTTGGCCGAGGCCGGCTACCTCGTCGGAGCGCCCGACATCTTCTGGCGGTTCGCCCCCAACTGGGAGAGCGATCACACCGAAGCAGGCCTTGGGGCATCGATGGAGAAGGTGCAACAGCTCGACTTTCCCAAGGCGATCGGCGACTGCGTCACCGCGCTCGAGCAACTCCGCACACAACCCGGTATTGCTGCTGCGCCGGCCGTGATGGGTTTCTGCCTCGGCGGCACGATCGCGTGGGGAGTTGCCGCGAATGGCGACCCAAGTTGCTGCGTCAGCTACTACGGGTCCGGTGTGCCGTCGATGCTCGGGATGATCGATCAAGTGAAATGCCCGACGTTGCTGCACTTCGGCAACAACGATCCGTTCATCCCCAATGAGGGCGTCGACCAGGTTGGCGAGGCCATTGCCGGCCGCCCGGGCTTTGCATTGAACGTCGAGACCGCCGGCCACGCCTTCGACAACCACGAGAGTGCAATGTTCTACAACGAGGGCGCGGCGAACGCGGCGTGGGCCAAGACCATGGCGTTCCTGGCGACACACCTGCCGGCGTGAGGGCGCTTGTCCGGCAACCGGGCAGTCGATTGCCTCAGGGACTGCTGACGCATTTCCAACGCACCGAGATCGACGTCGAACTGGCAACGCGCCAGTGGCACGGATACGTGGACGCGTTGAAGCGCAACGGCTGGGAGATCATCGAGGTTCCTGCCGCCGACGATTGCGCCGATGCAGTGTTCATCGAAGACACCATCGTGATGTTCGGAGATCTTGCCGTGATCTCACGTCCCGGGGCGCCGAGCAGGCAACTCGAAACCGCAGCAGTCGACGAAACCGTCGGCGGGCTCGGCTACGAGATCGCCAGGATCGAATCGCCCGGCACCTTGGACGGCGGCGACGTGCTGAAAGTTGGCAGCACTGTGTACGTCGGGCTCGGCGGCCGCACGAACGCTGCCGGGCTCGCCCAACTTGCCGCGCATCTCGAACCGCGAGGGGCGACCGTGGTGCCTGTCCAAGTCACCAAGGTGCTGCACCTGAAGTCCGCTGTCACCGCGCTCCCCGACGGCACGATCGTCGGCTGGCCCGACGCAGTCGACGATCCAGCAACGTTCCCCAAGTACCGAGAGACACCGGAGGAATCAGGCGCGCATGTCGTGCTGCTGGGCGACAAGCGCTTGCTGATGGCGGCCGACTGTCCCTTGTCCGCGGCGATGTATCGGGCGATGGGCTACGAGCCCGTCGAGGTCGACATCGGCGAGTTCCAAAAGCTCGAAGGCTGCGTGACCTGTCTGAGTGTTCGCCTCCGCACATGACGATGGGGTTGCTCCTGCGACAAGCGACCGGTCTCGAATATCTGGATCTGGTGACGGATCTACTGCAGCAGATCCGCTTGGATTCGGCCGAGGGCGGTTTGTGGGAGGCAGCGGACCTTCAGTGGGCGTGGCGCCGGGATCAGCACGCCGATCCGAACAACGCGACGTTCTGGATGGACGCAGACCACAACCCTGTCGCGGCCGTGGTGGTCACGAACTACGGCGACAGGGTGGCATTCGACGTGATCACCCGGCAACAGGTGTTGGACCATTTGCCGACGATGTGGGATGCAGCATTGAACATCCTCACCAAGATCCCGGACGCTGCGCTCGCGACTGCAGTGCGAGATGACGACAAAGCGACAATCGCCCTTGCACTCGGAGCTGGGTTCGTCGCCGACGATGACATCGCCGTCTCCTGCTGGCTCGATGCGGCCGACCGTCCACAGATCAGCGACCTGGCGCCGGGCTACCGGCTGCGTTCACGCGCCGACCTGCCCACGTCTCCACATCACATGATCAAACGCAATGGCGAGCACGTTGCCGAACGGCTGCGCGAATGCTCGCTCTACAATCCGACGTTCGATCTCTTCGTGGAAGCCTCCGATGGATCCGTGGCCGCGTACGGATTGTTCTGGCCCGATCCGGTCACAGGTGTCGGTCTCGTCGAGCCGATGCGCACCGAGGAAGAACATCAGGGTCGCGGCCTGGCCCGGCACATCCTGAGTTCCGGCGTCGAACGGCTGGCCGCTGCGGGCTGTGCGCGGATGAGGATCACGTACATGGACGACAACCCGGTATCGGGGCACCTCTACCGCAGCGCCGGCTTTGGTCGCGCCTCACTGACTCGCTCGTATCGCCGATCCCCGCGCTGACAGGGGCCGTGACCAAGTCGAGGCGAGTATCGTCGGCGGAGGCTCGACACACGGGGGACCGATGGCTCGATTTTCGAATGGCGCGCCCGCAAAGCCGCCGGCGGATTCTGCACCGACCACGTCGCGACGCGGGCACTTCTGGGTTGGCGCCGAGCCGGAGCCGGAAACAGGTGTCGCCCGCGGTCCGATGTTCGTCTATTGGGAGGCACCAGTCGAAGTCACCCAGCCCTACCCCATCGTCTTGATCCACGGCGGCGGCGGACAAGGGCTCGATTATCTCGGAACACCCGACGGGCGACCGGGATGGTCGGCGCTGCTCGTCGAGCAGGGCTGGGTGGTCTACGTCGTCGATCGGCCGGGCCACGGGAGGTCCGCATACGTTCCCGAAACTCTCGGCCCGATGGGACCGCCGTTGCCGATCGAGGTCCTCACCGGGATCTTCGTTCCCCCAACCGAGGGTCCGGCAGCGATGCCCTTTGCCCACTTGCACACGCAATGGCCGGGTGATCGCAACGATCCGCACGACCCTGCGTTGCTGCAGTTCCTTGCCTCGGGTGGCCCGTTCGCCGCCGATGCCGCCGATCGCCAGGCCCTCGAGCAGAAGCGGCTCGTCGAGCTCGTCGACCGGATCGGACCGGCATTCGTTGTCAGCAACTCCCTTGGTGGGCCAGCCGGATTCCTCGTCGCCGAGGCGCGGCCCGATCTCGTTGTCGCACTCGTGCAGCTCGAACCGATCGGTCCGGCATTCGCGAAGATGTTCGGCCCCGCGACGCTGCAATGGGGTGTCGCCGCGGTGCCGATGACCTTCGACCCACCCGCGTCGTCGCCCACCGAGTTGAGCCTCGTGGAGAACGAGCCGGCGGCGCCCGGCGCTCCCCCACTGGTCCTGCAAACCGAGCCGGCCCGGAGGCTGCCAAACCTCGCCAAGGTACCCATCGCCGTCGTCTCGGGCGAAGCCTCGGTCTTCCGGTTCACCAACGGGCCACTGGTTCAGTTCCTGCAGCAGGCCGGATGCAATGCCGTGCACATCGACCTGGCAGAGCGCGGGGTGCACGGCAACAGCCACGGTGCGATGTTCGAACGCAACAACGCCGAGGTGCTCGCAGTCGTCACCGACTGGATGTCGGACCAACTCCGCTAGGGACTCTCAGTCGAACAATGACGAAGTCGGTGCAGGCCCACCCGCAGGTGGCGTCAGGCCGATGTGCTCGTAGGCCGCCGCCATCGCGATGCGGCCCCGAGGAGTGCGGGCCAGCATGCCCTGTTGGATGAGGAACGGCTCGTACATGTCTTCCACGGTCTCGGGCTGCTCGCCGATGCTGATCGCCAAGGTGCTGAGGCCCACCGGTCCACCGTGGAACTGCTTGCAGATCGCAGCGAGGATCGCCCGGTCGACCTTGTCGAGACCGCGACCATCGACGCCGAACAACTTCAGACCGTCCTGTGCCGTGGTCACCGAGATCGTGCCGTCGCCGCGAACCTCGGCGTAATCACGAACACGTCGAAGCAGTCTGTTGGCGATACGCGGCGTGCCACGCGATCGTCGGGCGATCTCCCAGGCAGCCTCGGAGGTGATGCTGACGTGCAGGATGCCGGCGGCGCGACGCACGATGGTCTCGAGCTCGTCGTCGGCGTAGTAGTCGAGGCGGGCGACCAGACCGAAGCGGTCGCGTAGCGGGCCCGTGATCATGCCCGTACGCGTTGTCGCGCCGACGAGCGTGAACGGTGGCAACGTGAGGCGGATTGAAGACGCAGCAGGACCCTTGCCGACGACGATGTCGAGCTGAAAATCCTCCATCGCCGGGTACAGGATCTCTTCGACAACGCGCGACAGGCGGTGGATCTCGTCGATGAACAACACGTCGCCATCGCCGAGTTTGGTGAGGATGGCCGCGAGGTCACCGGCGCGTTCGAGGGCGGGGCCGGACGTGATGTGCATGTGCACGCCCATCTCGACGGCGACGATTCCGGCGAGGCTGGTCTTGCCGAGCCCGGGTGGGCCCGCCAACAACAGATGGTCGGCGGGTTGCCCGCGCATCTTGGCTGCCTCGAGAACGATGGACAGATGCTCTTTCAGCTCACCCTGGCCGACGAACTCGCTCAACCGGCGCGGCCGAAGGCCTGCCTCGTCGGCTTCTTCGACGTCGTCGGTCGGTGACGGATCAAGGAACTCTTCACGCACGTCGAACCCCCAGCAGCCGTAGTGCATCGCGCAACAGATCCTCTGCGGATGTCGACTCCGGCAGATCGCGCATCGCATCGCGAATCTCTTCCGGCGCGTAGCCGAGGCCCGCGAGCGCCTCTCGGACATTGCCGATCGTGGTGCTGCCAGCGGACGTGGTCAACGGGTCGAGCATCGGCAGGTTGAGTCGGTTGCGCAGTTCGACCAGCAGTCGCTCGGCGGTCTTCTTGCCGACCCCGGGCACCAAGGTGAGAGCACCGAGATCGCCACCGGCGACGATGTCGACCAACGCACTTGGTGAGTGCGTTCCCAGAATGGCGACGGCCAGCGCCGGACCGATGCCATGCGTGGCGACGAGGATGTCGAACGCCGCACGCTCGTCTCGCCGCAGGAACCCGAACAGCGTCTGGGCATCCTCGCGGATGTGGTGGTGCACATAGAGAAAGACGGGCGATGTTGGTTCGAGCTCGGCCAACGTCCGTGGAGTCACCGTGACCAGATAACCGACGCCACCGACTTCTACCAGTACCCGGCCATCGTCGAGGCGTTCGAGCACCGAACCGCGCAATGATCCGATCACGACATGGCCGCGGTGATCGTCTCGAGGTGTCGACGCAATGGCGCGGACGACAGATGGCACAGCGCCAACGCCGCCGCGTCTGCTGCGTCGGCAGGGCGCGGTGGCGCGGAGAACCCGAGCCGGACCTGCACCATCTTTTGAACCTGCGCCTTGTCGGCGCCGCCCCAACCGGCAACAGAGTTCTTCACCTGGTTCGGGGTGTATTGCACCACCTGGCAGCCAAAGGCCGACGCTTCGGCAAGCGCCAGCCCGCTGGCTTGACCAACGCTCATCGCAGTGCGCACATTGACCTGAAAGAAGACCTGCTCGACCGCAACGACGTCGGGGCGGAACTCGTGCAGCAGCGCCACGATTTCGGCCTGCAGGGCAGCAAGTCGTTTCGGCAGCGCATCGGTCGGCGGCGTGCGCAGCACCCCGAGCGACAATGCCTTGGCGGTGCCGGGGCTGGTGCTGTCGAGCACCGCGTATCCACACCTGGTGAGGCCGGGATCGATCCCCAAGACGCGCTGCGCAACGAACACAGGTTCGTACTGTAGTACCCGGCGCGCACGCCCAAGCGGATCACGGCGGCTACAGCGAGCTCAGCACCTCGACGAGCTCGCTGACCGGCCGATAGGTCAACCCGGCGATCGCCCGGTGGGCGTATCGGACGACGCCGTGTTTGTCGATGATGAAGACGCTGCGACGCGGGAAACCAAGCGGGCCGAGCGTTCCGTAGAGGCCGGCGACGGCCTTGTCGCTGTCGGACAACAGCGGAAACTTCAGGCCCTGCTTGCCAGCAAACATTTCGTGGCTCTCGATGCTCTGTGCCGAAACACCCAGCACCTGCGCATTGAGGGTTTCGAACTCGTCGAGGTCGCGACTGTACGAGCCGAGTTGCTTCGTGCACACCGGCGTGTCGTCGCCCGGATAGAACACGAGCACCACCGCCTTGCCGGCAAAGTCGGACAACGAGATCCTTGACCCACCAGTTGCCGGAAGTGTGAAAGGGGGTGCTTTGTCGCCAACGCCGATGCTCATACCCCGACCGTTTCCATCAGTTCGTCGCTGATATCGAAGTTGCTGTACACGTCTTGCACATCCTCGTTCTCTTCGAACGCATCGACGATCCGCAGGATCTTACGAGCGTCGTCGGTATCGGTGATCTCGATCGATTGGCTGGCGACCATTGTGCTCTCCGCTGACTCGACCTCGAAACCTGCAGCGTGGAGCGCGTCGCGCACGTCGTAGACAGCGGAGGGATCGCACGTGACACGGAACGACCCGCCCTCGATCGAGACGTCGTCGGCGCCGG
The DNA here is from genome assembly GCA_031370745.1 of Ilumatobacteraceae bacterium. GTDB lineage: Bacteria > Actinomycetota > Acidimicrobiia > Acidimicrobiales > Ilumatobacteraceae > JAENVT01. The sequence goes on along the minus strand of JANMQX010000167.1, from coordinate 4,039 downwards.
CCTCGAGTGCCGCCATCATCACCGCGTCCTCGTCGCCGGACACGATGATCACACCGCGTCTGCTGAACTGCCAGCCGACAGCACCCGGCTCGGCCATGGATCCTCCGAGCTTGGAGAAGATGTTGCGAACCTCGGCTCCGGTGCGGTTGCGGTTGTCGGTCAACACGTCGATGAGCAATGCCACTCCGCCAGGCGCGTAGCCCTCGTACGTGATCGCCTCGTACGTGCGGCCGTCGTCCTCGCCGGTTCCGCGTTTGATCGCCCGATCGATGGCGTCGTTGGTCATCTGTCCGGCCTTCGCCTTCAGCATTGCCGTGCGCAGGGTCGAGTTTGAACTGGGGTCGCCGCCGCCCTCGCGCGCCGCTACCTCGAGCTGTCTGGCCATCTTGGCGAAGAGCTGGCCGCGTGCCTTGTCGGCCGCGCCCTTCTTGTGTTTGATGGTCGCCCACTTCGAATGGCCAGACATGGCCTATACCTCCTGCAGAAATCTGGCGTGCAGCCGTGCGTCACCCGTCAGTTCGGGATGAAACGATGCCACCATCACATGACCCTGTCGAACCACGACAGGCACTCCATCGTATTCGGCGATCACTTCGACATGGGCGCCGATCGCCACGACCTTAGGGGCCCGAACAAACACTGCGTGAAAGGGAACGTCGAAACCGACCACATCGAGGTCGGTCTCAAAGCTGTCGATCTGGCGGCCGTACCCGTTTCGTTGCACGGATATGTCGATGGCCCCGAAACTGAGCTGATCGGGCCGCCCGTCCAGGACCTCGCACGCCAACAGGATCATCCCGGCACAGGTTCCAAACACCGGAAGACCATCGCTGAGCAGTGCCTTGATGTCGTCGAACAGGCCCGACGTCGTCAGCAACCGCGACATCGTGGTGCTCTCCCCACCCGGCATCACCAGCGCATCGATGCCATCGAGATCAGCGGGTTGGCGAACTTGGCGGGTGGTCGCGCCGGCGGACTCGAGAGCACGCTGATGGGCGACGAAGGCGCCTTGCAATGCCAACACACCGACGAGCCGATCGGGCTCGCCAACCTGCGCCATGGTTACCAGCCGCGCTCCGCGTAGCGCTGATTGATCTCGTCCATTGCGATTCCGGTCATCGGCGCCCCGAGTCCCCGGCTGACTTTGGCGAGTATGTCGGCATCGCGGAAATGAGTCGTCGCTTCGACGATGGCCTTGGCCCGTGGAGCGGGATCGTCGCTCTTGAAGATCCCGGATCCGACGAAGACCGCTTCGGCGCCGAGCTGCATTGCCAACGCCGCGTCGGCGGGTGTCGCGATGCCGCCGGCGCAGAACAGTGGAACAGGAAGCCAACCGGTCTCGGCGATCTCTTGAACCAACGGCAGTGGCGCCTGAAGTTGCTTGGCCCAGTTGAACAACTCGGCCGAATCGGCCTGGCCGATCTTGCGGATGTCGCCGATGATGTTGCGCAGGTGGCGCACGGCTTCGACGATGTTGCCCGTTCCGGCTTCGCCCTTCGAGCGGACCAGGCAGGCGCCCTCGCTGATTCGCCGGAGCGCCTCGCCGAGATTGGTTGCACCGCACACGAACGGCACGGTGAACGCGAACTTGTCGATGTGATGGGTCTCGTCGGCAGGTGTCAGCACTTCGCTTTCGTCGACGTAGTCGACACCGAGCGACTCCAGGATCTGCGCCTCGACGAAGTGACCGATGCGCGCCTTGGCCATGACCGGAATGGTGACCGCGGCTTTGATGGCCTCGATCATCTCTGGATCGCTCATGCGGGCAACGCCTCCGTCTCGGCGGATGTCGGCAGGCACTCTCTCGAGTGCCATCACCGCGCAGGCCCCTGCGTCCTCGGCGATCTTGGCCTGCTCGCCGGTGACGACATCCATGATGACGCCACCTTTCAACATCTCGGCAAGGCCGCGCTTGACCGGGTACGTACCAGTGGCGCGCGGCGAGGAACTGCTCGAAGTCATGTGCCTAGCGTATCGCCACGGCGATACACGACCCAAGGAGTATCTGGTGGTCTGGCCACCATGTTCGTTGCAGATCGTGAGATGACGAGCGCCGAGTGTGTGTGCCAACCTTGCCGCATGCGTGAGCGCAGGCGGGCCCTCGGCGCAACTGCCGTCGCGATCACGATCACCGTCTTCTCGTTCGCATCGACGTTGGTGAAACGGGCGGGAACGCCCGCCGAGCTCGTCGCTTTCTGGCGGATGGTCATCACTTCGGCCGTTTGGAACGGGCTCGTGCTGGCATCGGGGAGGCGGCCCAGCTGGCGAAACATTCGCCTCGCCGCGCTCCCAGGAATCTTCTTCGGCCTCGACATCGCGTTCTTCTACCTCGGCGCCACGCACAACAGTGTGGCGAATGCCGAGATGATCAGCGCGATGACCCCTTTCATCGTCGTGCCGATCGGCGCCAGGTTCTTTGGCGAGCGGCTGAACACGCGGGCGCTCCTCTTCGCGGTGTTCGCCCTCGGCGGGGTCGCGATTGTTCTGTTCTCGGCACCGGCCAATGGCGATTCGTCAGTTCGCGGCTGCATCTTCGGCCTGATCGCGCTTGCCTGCTGGGCCGGTTACATCTCGGGCACGCGCCACGTCCGCGGCCGGATGGACGTTGTCACCTACATGGCCGCGATGACACCTGTCGCGACGGTCGCGGTGTTGCCCCTCGCCATCCTGCATGGCCACATGCTGTCGATCACCGCCCACGGGTGGACGTACGTCGTCCTGCTGACGATGATGACCGGCGTCCTCGCCCACGGGCTGATGGTGTTCGCCCAGAGCACGATCCCGATCGGGTCGATCGGCATCGCCCAGATCGCCCAGCCGGCCCTGGCCGCGCTGTGGTCGTTCCTGATCCTCGGCGAAACCTTGCGGACTTGGCAGTTCGTCGGGGTGGCCTTGGTGCTGTTCGGATTGCTTGGATTCGTTCTGCTCAACCAGCGTGAGATCCTGCAAGCCGGCACACCGGCCGAGCCTGTCGGGGCAACCGAGGACTCCGGCGCGGCGGCCTGATCATGCGGGAGTAGGCGTGGTCGAGTCGACGCGAGCCAGCTCCACCCACGTTCGCCCCGGCGTCATCAGCATCGGCTGACCATCGTCTGCCGTGAAAGTGAACGGCTTGAGCCGATCGTCGCGACTCCACTTGCCGTGCACCGCCTTGCCGCCGTTGAAGAGAAAGACTTCGCCGGTGCCGAGCGTCTGGGCGATGGGGCTTGGTGCATAGATCGCGCTCTGCACGTAGTCGACGACGAGCACAACGACGTTGGCGGCATTCACCTGACCGAGTGCCGCGTCGTTGTGGGCCTTGCCGTTCTGGAAGCGCAGGTACGCGTTGGACTTTGCGTCGTACTTCCAGCTGACGTTGACACCGTCCATCTTCACGTCGACCCCGGCCGAGGGATCACCGGCGACGGTCGCGCCTTCTTTGCGGTACGTGAACTGCAGCGGCGGCGGGGACGAGGGCTCGGGGCTCAGGGTGAACAGCCCACTGCCCTGGGCGTACAAGTTGTGCGGCACGGCCTTGTCTCTCGATCGGAAGGACTTGCTGGCACTGCGCGCATTCGTCTGCACGTTGGCGACGATGAAGTCGGAGCCGTTGATGGCCGCGGTCACGCCAGGGTTCCCTCCGCTCCAGGCGAAGATGGGCTTGTTGAGCGAGCCGAGCAACTGCACGTCTTGCTCGCGTCCGCTGCGGATCGGGCCGACCGGATCGGGTGCGGTGGTCTGAAAAACAGCCGCGAAGCGGGTGAGTTGTTCGACGTTCTCCTCGAACACGATGTCAGCCTGGTTGAGCCCGCTCTGCGGACGGGCATCGGGATGGTTGTCGATCTTGACCACCAACGCCGATCGTGCAGCGAGGGCCGGGTCTTCGATGGGCAGGCCGGTCAGCGGCATCACCGGATCGGCCGGAATTGTTGTCGACGTCGACGTCGAAGTCGACGATGCGGATGAGGTCGTCGAGGACGACGATGTCGACGACGAGCTCGTCGACCCTGGCACGGTGGTGGCCGGGATGGTTGCCAGTGGTGCTGCCGTCGAAGCTGAC
>JANMQX010000149.1:0-9783 GCA_031370745.1 Ilumatobacteraceae bacterium | reverse complement strand
TGCGAGCAGTTCTCCGGAACATTCGCAGCGATGGCGCGTTCCGTCGGCTTGCCGACCCGAGTGATGGTGGGCTTCACGCCCGGGATCCTCCGCGCCGACAACTTGTACCACGTTGCCGGGCGTCACGCCCACGCCTGGGACGAGGTCTGGTTCGACGGCTTCGGCTGGGTGTTGTTCGACCCGACCCCGGGTCGCGGTGCACCAGGCTCCGAACAGCACACCGGCACGGCTGCAGCCCAGGAGACGGGAAATGGAACGGCTGGGGGCACCGTCGACAAATCGACGCCCACGCCGACGTTCCAGCCACCGCTTTCGCAGCGTCCGAGTGCGGAGAACGGCCCATCAACGGGTGGGTCCGTTCCCCGTCCGACCCTCAAACCGGTGTCGGACGGAGGTTCGTCCGGAGCGTTGATCATTGCGGCAATCCTGCTGCTCATCGTGGCCTGGGTCGTAGGAATGCCACGCGTGCTCAACCGTTGGTCACGGCGCCGACTGCGCGATCCCGCCGACCGCGTCACGTCGGCGTGGGCAGCAACCGTGCGATCGTTGACCATGGCCGGCGCGCCGCGTGTTGCCGGCTCGACACCGCTGGAATACGCCAAGTCGATCGACGTCGGCAGGGCAGAGACGGTCGAGATCGCCCGGCTCGTCACCCGTGCCGTGTATTCGCCCCGCGGCGTCGACAACGGTGCAGCCGATCGAAGTGAGCTACTTCGTAGTGAGGTCGATGCCGCATGCCGCGCCCGCATGAGCATGGTGGCCCGACTGCTCGATCATCTCGATCCGCGCTCCGCTTGGGGACGAATCACCGGCTGAGCAGACTCGCCGGTTTGATATCGCCCGAACAGTTTGATTCAGGTCTTATTCACCGCGACTGCCGGCGGAGCCGCCGAGACGGCTTCGCACGCTGTCACTGAGGTGGTTGAGGCCAGCCTCACCGATAGCCGCAACGTGACGTTCGGCGATGACAAGTGCGGCCACGGCACCAACGAATGCAACGAACGACAGGTAGGGGCTGACTCCGAGTAGCAGGACGGTCAGGACGAGACACAACACCGTGGAGACTGAGCTGACGATCACGGCCCTCCTCGATCCAACGTGGCGCGGCTTGATGTCACGACCGAAACTCGGGTCGCGCTGGAGCTGCTCTTCGATCTGGCGCAGAATGCGTTGTTCATCTTCTGACAGCGGCATGGCGAACTCCTGACCGATTGCCTTGGGACATCTTTCCACGATTCCGCCCCGGAGACAACGCAGGACGCGAACCATTTCACCGCGTCGATGCAACCGTGTCGAATTCGTCCTCGTCGATCATCCGTGCGCCGGCTCGTCGGGACCCCAATGTTGGGCACCGCGCTGCACAACTCGCAGGCCTCGCTCACTCACGGCGCTCGCCGGACCGATTGCAGTGGCGCCAAACCGCTTCCGGATCGCATCCACGGTCTCTTCGGCAAGCTGCCACTGGTGGTCGTCGAGGCTGTTCGTCGTGGTCTCGCACAAGAGATCGTCGAGGCTCAGCTGCTGGGCACTCGAGGTGAAGTTGCTGACGCTGACACCCAGCAGGCGCACCCCCGAGGAGACATCGATGGCCTTCAAGAGCGGCTCGATCTCAGCCACGATCGAATGAGCGGTCGACACGCCGCGAGAAACCGTGACCGACCTGGTGATCGTCTCGAATCCGGCGAATCGAACTTTCAGCGTCAATGTGCGCGCCGCTCCCCTGTGGGCACGGAGACGGGCGGCGACAGAATCCGACAGTCGAACCAGCTCGCGAACCAGTTCGGCATGCGTATGACGGTCGGTGGCAAACGTCTCTTCGTGCCCGATCGATTTCATCTCCCGGTCGGGTTCGACCGGCCGATCATCGACTCCCCACGCCAGTCGATACAGATGTTGGCCGTGCGCGGCGCCTACCGCCGCCACCAACGTCGCCTCGTCGAGGTCGGCGAGATCGGCAACCGTGCGCACCCCCAGACGTTGCAGCCGCTGCAGCGTGGACGGACCGACGCCCCACAACGCTTGAACCGGCAGCGGATGCAGGAAGTCCAGTTCGTCCCCAGGCAGCACCTCGACCACGCCCCTGCCCCGGCGGACGCCTTCGGGTGCAGCAATCGGCTTCGCTGCGACCGATGCCAGCTTGGCGAGGAACTTGTTTGGAGCGACACCCACCGAGCAGCGGAGTTGCAACTCGTGCCACACGCGGTCGCGGATGGAGTTGCCGATGATGGCGCCCGGGCCATGAAGGCGGATGCAGCCGGACACATCGAGAAATGCCTCGTCGAGCGAGAGCGGTTCAACCAACGGCGTGATCGAGGAGAAGATCTCGTTGACTTCCGCACTGACCGATGCGTAGAGCGCGTGGTCTCCGGGAAGAAACACCGCCTGCGGACACAATCGTCTGGCGGTCACGCTCGGCAGCGCCGAACGCACCCCGAAGCGGCGAGCTTCATACGACGCTGCGGCAATCACGCCGCGGGCGCCTGTGCCGCCGACCACGACCGGTTGGCCCACCAGGTCGGGGCGCCGGCGAAGCTCGACGCTGACATAGAACGCATCCATGTCGACATGCAGGATCACCCGCTGACCAGTGGCTGGTGGTCCGGTCATGCGATGCGCACGACCCGAGATCGTTATCGACGGGCGCCGTTCACTCGAAAATGAAACGACCCGGTGGGATGCACCACGCCGTTCAGCCAGTCACCCACGGGGATGTGCACCCACTGCGGGCTGCTCGCCAGCAGGACCAATGCCTCAGGGCTGGTGACCTGGCGTACCTCCTCGACGATGCCGTCGGGGTCGGCGACGACGACGTCACCTACCACATCAGCAGCCTCCCAAGCCTCGACGCGCAACCGCCAGCCCAACTGGGGAGCCTCGACGACAACCGAGTACCGCAGCTCGGCCCAACCGGCGACGGTGAGCCCCGTCTCTTCGAACACCTCGCGCTCCAGCCCTTGGCGGATCGACTCGCCACGATCGATCACACCGCCCGGAGGCGTCCATTCGATGCTGCGGTCGCGGCGCCGGTTGCCGACCAACACCAAGCCGTCGAGGTCCACGCCTGCGACTCGAGGGATCAAGGCTCCTCCGACGACCCAGTTCCTCATGCCCGACGTCCCGGAACCAGAACTTCCCTGCCCGAACTTCCATGCACGGTTCAGCCGCCCTGGGCGCGTCGGCGGCGGCGGCCGCCGAAATCGGCGACCCATAGCTTGATCACGATCGCCAAGGCCTCGCGCACGATGCCACCCGACATCTTCGAGGAACCCTCGGTGCGATCGCGAAACGTGATGGGGAACTCAACGACTTTGCCACCGATGCGCACCAGCCGATAGGTCATCTCGACCTGAAACCCGTACCCGTCGGCCGCCACCGTGTCGAACTTCATTCGTTCGAGTGCGTCGCTGCGGTAGGCCCGATAGCCGGCCGTGGCATCGTTGACGGCCAGACCCAGCACGCCGGCGGCGTAGCGGTTGCCCCACCGCGACAGCATCCGCCGCCGCCTCGGCCAGTTCTCCGTCAGGCCACCCGGCACGTAGCGACTGCCGATCGCCAGATCGGCGCCGTGTTCGGCGTTGGCGATCAATGCGGAGAGCACCGCTGGATCATGCGACAGATCGGCGTCCATCTGCACGCAGATCTCGGCGCCACGATCGATCGCAATACGCAGGCCGGCGCGATATGCAGCCCCCAAGCCGGACTTCGTCGAGCGGTGAATGACACTGATCCGGCCGAGCTCCTCGTTCATCTTCTCGGCCAGCTCGCCAGTGCCATCCGGACTGCCGTCGTCGACGATCAGCATGTCGGCGTCGGGCGCGGCACAACGCACTTCGCGGCACAAGCGTTCGATGTTGCCGGCTTCGTTGTAGGTCGGTACGACCACGGTCACACGCACAGGAGCTGAGCCTACGAGGTCGGCGCGCCGTACGATGGGGCGGTGGCTGACCACGAGGTTCCGCTCTCCGCCCTCCCCGCGCCGAGGGCACGACTCGCTGCGTTCGTGGCCATCCTGCTCGGCGGTTTGGCCGGCGGTTTGATCGGCTACACGCTGGTGAAGCTGCAATGCCACGGTCCGTGTGCCGCTCAGCGAGGCATCGGCGCCCTGGTCGGCGCCATCATCGCCGCGCTCGGCATGAGTGTGGTTGCCGTGCTGGTCCTGCGTGCCCTCGGCGAGTGGAAAGAGATCGAACGCCGGCAGAAGAACGACACCGCCTCGTGACAGATCTTCCCGGCCGGCTGTGCGAGCTGGCTTCACGCCTTGCCATTGCGGCAGGCGATCTCGTCTTCGAGGGACGCAAGAACGGACTGACGTCGATATCGACCAAGTCGAGCGACACCGACATCGTGACCGAGTTCGACCGGGCCTCGGAGCAGCTGATCGTGGAGGCGATCCGCGCCGAGCGGCCTGACGACGCAATCGTTGGCGAGGAAGGGACAGACTCTGCGGGCGCATCCGGCCTCCGCTGGTTGATCGATCCGATCGATGGCACGACGAACTTTCAGTACGACCTGCCCGGCTACGCGGTGTCGATTGCAGCCTTGTCGGAGGATCGTCCATTGGCCGGTGCGATCTACATCCCGAGCAGCAAGGAGTTGTTCGCAGCGACAGCAGGCGGCGGCGCGTGGTTGAACGGCATCGCGATCTCCTGCGGAACGACGTCGTCGCTACAACAGGCGCTCGTCGCAACCGGCTTCTCGTACCAGATCGAACGACGACGCGAACAGGCCATGCGGATCGCCGAGGTGATCCCACGCGTTCGTGACATCCGTCGTTTCGGAGCCGCTGCACCCGACTTGTGCTACGTCGCAGCAGGTCGGCTCGATGTGTACTTCGAACAAGGCCTCGGCCCGTGGGATTGGGCGGCCGGCGAACTGATCGCCCGCGAGGCCGGGTGCCGCACCGGACGGTTCGACGGCTCACCTGTCGGCGACGGCCAGGTGCTGGCCTGCAATACGGCATTGTGGGATCAGATGATCGAATTGCTGGCGGGCACGGAACCTGGCCGCAATCCTGGCATCATGTGAGCCGTGGGAACCCGCATCCTTTCCGTCGAGGACGACGAGCGCATCCGAACAGCGGTGAAACTGGCCCTCGAGGACGAGGGCTGGACCGTCGATGAAGCCGGCAGCGGCGAGGAGGCCATCGATCTCTTTCACCGCGCGCTCCCCGATGTCGTCCTGATCGACATCATGCTGCCGGGCATGGACGGTTTCGAGTTGTGCCGCACGCTGCGCCGTCATAGCGACGTGCCCATCGTGATGGTCACAGCCCGCAACGACACCCACGATGTCGTCGCCGGCCTCGAGGCAGGCGCCGACGATTACCTGACGAAGCCCTTCGCGCCGAAGGAGCTCTCTGCTCGAATCCGGGCGTTGCTCCGACGTATCCGCCCCATCAGTCCGTCGCACGCCCGTCTGGTCTTCGGCGATCTCGAAATCATCCCCGACGAGGGCAAGGTGACGCGCTCGGGCATCGAGCTGCACCTGACCAAGACCGAGTTCAGGCTGCTGTGCGAACTGGCACAGAACCCTGGCCGAGTTTTCAGCAGGGAGAGCCTGCTCGACAAGGTGTGGGGCTATGACTACTTCGGCGACGGCCGGCTCGTCGATGTGCACGTCCGTCGTCTGCGAACCAAAGTCGAGACCGATGCCGCCAATCCACGCCACGTTGTGACCGTGCGCGGCCTCGGGTATCGCCTTCAGTCGTGACCGCCGCCACGCACGACAGCGTCGGCGTGGAGCCACGGCGAAACGCGGTACGAACAGCGTTGGGTGTCTTTGGGAACTGGCGTCCCACAAGGTTCGGACTGCGGACGCGGATCATGTCGATGTTCATCATCGGCGCATTGTTGCTGTCGACGTTTCTTGCAGCGGTCGCGTATTCATTCACCCGGAGCAGCCTGCTGAACCAGCGCGAACGCACCAGCACGGCCCAGGCCTACAAGAACGCCCGCGTCGCTCAACGCGAGATCAGTGCCGACAACACCAACGCGAACGCGATCATCGACCGCCTGCAGCAGGTCGGTGTCACCCAGGCGGCGATGTACATAGATGGCACGTGGGCGTCGCCTTCGGCAAAGTTCGCCTCCGACGTGATCCCTGCTTCGATGAAGACCAGAGTGCTCGGCGACCGCACACCGGCAAAGATGATCATCTCGTTCGACAAGGTTCCGACGCTGGTGATCGGGATCCCCCTGGAGGGAACCAGCGCCGCGTACTTCGAGTTTGCCGACCTGGCCGACGCCAACGCGACGCTGCGCAACGTCGGGCTCAGCTTGTTGTTCGGTGGAGTGATCACGACCTTGGCGGGCGCGTTGACGGGCATGATCGCTGCGAAACGAGCGATCCGTCCATTGGGCGATGCAGCGCAAGCCGCAAAGGCAATCGCCGGAGGTCGCCTCGACACCCGGCTCGAGAACACCGACGACCAGGATCTGCAACTGCTTTCGACGGCGTTCAACGACATGGCCGAAGCCCTGCAGAACCGCGTCGAACGCGACGCTCGATTCGCCAGTGATGTCAGCCACGAACTGCGCTCGCCGTTGATGACGCTTGCTGCCAGCGTCGAGGTCATGCTGGCTCGCCGCGATGAGATGCCCGAGCGTGCCCAGGCGGCACTCGACCTGCTGGTCGGCGATGTCACGCGGTTCCAGGGATTGGTGGAAGACCTGCTGGAGATCTCGCGGTTCGATGCCGGCGCGATTCGACTGCACCTCGAAGATCTGTTGGTCGCCGAGTTCGTCCGCCAGGCCGTTGCGGTCAGCAGCCTGCCGCGCACCAAGTTGACGGTCAGTGATCGCGCCGAGGGTCTGATCCTGCACGGCGACCGGCGAAGGCTGGCACGTGTCGTCGCCAATCTCATCGACAACGCCCGCGTGCACGGCGGCGGGGCACCGGAGATCATCGTCACCGAAGCGGAGGACGAAGGAGAGCCGTTGGCCCACGTGTGGATCATCGTCGAGGACCACGGTCCCGGAGTGCCGCCCGAAGAACGAAGCCTTGTCTTCGAACGGTTCGCTCGCGGCGCGGTGGCCGGCCGCCGATCAAGCAGTGACGGTGCCGGACTCGGATTGTCGCTGGTCGACGAACACGTGCGCATGCACGGCGGCAGGGTCTGGGTCGAGGACAGGGCCGATGGCGAGCCCGGCGCGCGTTTCGTACTGGAGTTGCCGGCCGACGAGGTCGGTGTCGGTTGAGCCAGCGTGGTCGACGATGGGCGGCGCGCTGCATCGCGCTGGGGCTGTTGCTGACAGCATCCTCGTGTGCGATCAGCGCCGAAGATGCGCCACGCAACATTGCCGTCGGCGAACGCGACGACCTCACCGTCGATTTCAGTCAGACCGCTGGAGCCGCGACGGGCTCTGGTCGGATCTACCTGCTTTCACCCGAGGTGCTCGGTCAACTTCGAACCCTCCAATCAGTTGCCAGAGATGTGGCCGACACCCCGGCCGACGCGATGATCGCGTTGTTCCAGGGCCCGAACACCGCTGAACTTCAGGCGTTGCTTCGTTCGGCGATCCCAAGCGGCACCCGGTTGCTCGACGTCTCCGAGAGCGGTGGCGCGCTCGTCGTCAACGTCTCGAGCGAGCTGCAGCAACTCACCGGCGAGGCGTTGATCGACGGGGTTGCACAGATCGTGCTGACCGCCGCCGAGATCACGGGCGTGTCTGCCGTGCTGATCGCCATCGACGGAGTTCCGCAGCAGTGGCCGGCGGCAAACGGCGTGCTGCAGAGCGAGCCGCTGACGAAGTATGACTTTCCCGGCATCGTGCTGTCGTCACAACCCGCATTCCCTTCGGTGCCCTCTCCCGGACCGGCGGCTCCGTAGAGGGGCCCGCGCCGAGACCAACACCTACTCGGTCGACACCCAGCGAACCCCGAGGGTTGACCGGCGGATCAACCGAAGAAGACTTCGGCGACGTCGTGGTAGAGCTGCAGGTCGACGTAGCGGGTCTTGCCGACGGTCTCGTCGAGCGGAATCGTGGTGACGTCGGTGCCGTGCAGCACGGCCATCTTGCCCCACTCGCGGTTGTGCACTGCGTCGATTGCGGCAATCCCGTATCGGGTCGACAGAACCCGGTCGAAGGCCGATGGCGTGCCGCCGCGCTGCACGTGGCCGAGCAGCACCACTCTGGTCTCCAACCCGGTTCGGTCTTCGATGGCATGGGCGATGGTGTCGGCAATTCCGCCCAGCCGCACATGACCGAACCGGTCGTAGATCTTCTCCCGGGTCGGCATCGTGTCTTCTCTGGGCTCAGCACCTTCCGCGACCACCACGATCGAGGCATATCGACCGCGCTCGTGTCGCCGGTGCAGCAACTCGCAGATGTTGTCGATGTCGAACGGCTCCTCCGGAATCAGGATCGCGGTCGCTCCACCAGCGATGCCCGCGTAGGTGGCGATCCATCCCGAGTGGCGGCCCATCACCTCGACGATCATCACCCTGTCATGGCTCTCGGCGGTGGTGTGCAGGCGATCGATGGCGTCGGTGGCGATCTGCACGGCGGTGGTGAAACCGAAGGTCATATCGGTGCCGACGATGTCGTTGTCGATGGTTTTCGGCACGCCGACGATGGGCAGATCGAAGTCGTGAAAGAGCTTGCACGCCACGGTCAATGAACCGTTGCCGCCGACCACCACGAGGGCGTCGATCCCCATCTCACGAAAGGTCGCCGCCACCTGTTCCGGTCCGCCGGGATCGTCGTAGGGGCTGCCCCGGCGCGTCCCCAGCAGTGTGCCGCCCTTCGGCAGCATCCCACGAAGCGAACGTACGTCCAGTGGCATCGTCCGACGTTCGCGAACACCGTCCCACGCGTCGAGGAAACCGATCAACTCGTCGCCGTAGTTCAGCTCGCCCTTGCGGACGATCGCCCTGATGACCGCGTTGAGTCCGGGACAATCACCGCCACCTGTCAAAATGCCGACGCGCACGTGTGCACAGGGTAGGGCACGGCAACCGAAAAGAAGGAGATCCACTTGGCTTGGGACCCAAACCGCCCGATCCCATGGCGGCGATTGCTGCGCGAGGCCGCAATTTTCCTCGTCCTCGGCGCCTTGGCCATGGTGTTCCTCGTCCAGAAGCCACAGGCCGCCAGTTTCGTCGGCCTCGTCGTCGGGATGTTCTTCTACGTCGGTTTCGTCGCCGTGCTGTCGAAGTTCGGGTACGAGCGGCAATCGATCCGCCAAGCACGTGAGAATCGCCGAGTAGTGGCTCACTCCCCCGCGCCTGCGACTCCGGGAGGTCGCGCCCGACCGGCGCCTACACGGCGCACCAGTACCGGCCCATCGCAGCGCCCGAACAGGTCCACCAAGAAGCGGCGTCGCTGAGTACCGTGACATCAATGACCGAAGCACGGCGATGCGTGATAGCCATCGATGCCGGCACCACCGGCGTTCGCAGCCGGGCAATTTTCGCCGACGAAGGTCCGGCGACCGCGTCATATCTCGAGTTCACCCAGCTCTATCCGCAACCGGGGTGGGTCGAACACGATGCCGAAGAGATCTGGTCGGTTGCCCGCTCGACGCTGAACGCGGTGGTCGAGCGCGTTGGGCGAGAGTCGGTCGCCGCGATGGGTATCGCCAACCAGCGTGAAACTGTCGTTGCCTGGAACCGGCAAACGGGCAAGCCGTACGGCACAGCAATCGTATGGCAAGACCGGCGCACCGCCGATCGCTGCGAAGCACTGCGCGACACGGGCCATCTGCCTCTGGTGCGCGAGACCACCGGACTGGTGCTCGACCCCTACTTCTCGGCATCGAAATTCGAGTGGTTGTTGACCGAGC
>JANMQX010000081.1:0-7055 GCA_031370745.1 Ilumatobacteraceae bacterium | reverse complement strand
GAATGGAACATGATCGTGCCCACGCTGTATCTGCTGCGCGCCAACCCATGGTTGACGACCGTTGCGTGCGTTGCGCTCGCACTGACACAGCTGACCAACTGGAAGTTCGTGCATCCGATGCAGGTCCGCCGGTTCCGTCCGCTGACCGTTTCGGTCACGGTGCTGTGGTTGGCCACCGTGTTGGTCACGACGTACGAAACCCCCCATCACAAGCCCGTGCCCGCAGTTGGCGCTGCCCTCCTGATCGCCTGCCCGCTGTACATCGTCGGCATTGGCGTGTGGCGCACGATCGGCCGCGGCGCGCTCGAGGCCGCAGCCGCCGAATCCCATCTGGCCAGCGCCTAGAGCACATGGGCCTCGGCCACATCACAGACGTACCGGGGATCCTGGTCGGTCACTATCAGCGACGCGGCAGAGGTTGGCGTACCGGCACAACCGTTGTGCGCGTCGACGGCGGTGCAATGGCGTCGTGCGATGTCCGCGGCGGTGGCCCCGGAACGCGCGAGACCGACCTCCTCGATCCGACCGCGATGATCGATCGGGTACAGGCCGTCTGCTTGTCAGGCGGAAGCGCCTATGGGCTCGCCGCTGCGCACGGTGTGATGCGTTGGCACGAGGAGCATCACGCCGGTTTTCCCGTCGGCCCCGAGCCGAGCCATATTGTCCCGATCGTGCCGGCCGCCGTCATCTTCGACCTCGGCCGCGGCGGAGTCTTCACCAACCGGCCAGATGTCGAATTCGGATATCGAGCCTGCGCGGCAGCGCGGTCCGGGGCCGTTGCCATGGGTTCCATCGGCGCCGGCACGGGCGCGGTTGCCGGCGGTCTACAAGGCGGCGTCGGCACTGCCAGCATCACACTCGAAAGTGGCTTCGTGGTCGGGGCGGTGGCGGTGGTGAACTCCGCGGGCCAGGTGATTGCGCCCGCCACCGGACTGCCACGATTTCACGAAGGGATCCGCATTCGCCGACCATCCGCCACGCAACGAGCAGCACTGGTCGAGGCCACTCGAATCCCACCGACTCCGTTGAACACGACCATCGGCGTGGTTGCGACCACCGCCGCGCTGACCAAGTCGGAATGCCGCAAGATGGCGGCGGTGGCCCACGACGGTCTGGCCAGGGCTGTTCGACCGGTCCATTCGTTGTTCGACGGCGACACGATCTTCTGCTTGTCGACAGCCGAGCACACGATCGCTGCGGATGAACAGCCAGCACTGCGTCTCCCGAACACCCGGTCCGGCGTGGTCAACACATTGCTCGCTGCGGCCGCCGATTGTTTCGCACTGGCCTGCACCCGTGCTGTGATCGAGGCACGATCCAATGGAGGAGCCGCGAGCTACCTCGATTTGTGCCCGAGTGCCTTCCCACGTGGGGTGTGAATCGTGCCTCGTCTGACGCCGGCGGCTTCCGGAACCGGGGCGTTGGTCGATAGCTTGGTTGGGGCGTCGGGGACACCTGAACCCCGGTCGAAGGAGGCAACAGCTTCAATGACCACGGAGACGCACGAACGGCCGAAGGTCACGGTCCCCGAGTTGGCTCGGATGAAAGCTCTCGGCGAGAAGATCTCGATGATCACTGCCTACGACGTCACCTTCGCGCGACTCGTCGATCTGGCCGGTGTCGACATGATTCTGGTCGGTGACTCGGTCGGCATGGTGGTGCAGGGTGAGGCCAACACGATCCCGGTCGCGCTCGATGACATGGTGTATCACGTCCGCCTCGTTTCGCGCGCAAAGCCTCGCGCCCTGATCGTCGGCGATCTGCCCTTCGGTTCGTATCAGGTCAGCCCGCAACAAGCCGTCGAGAGCTCGATCAGGTTGATGAAGGAGGGTGCCGAGTGCGTCAAGTTGGAGGGCGGCGTGGTGATGGGTGAGACCATCCAAGCCCTCACCCGTGTCGACATTCCCGTCGTCGGGCACATCGGCCTCACTCCACAGAGCTTCCATCGCATGGGCGGCCACAAGGTTCAAGGCCGCGCCACCGGATTCGAGGCGGGCGGGCGCGAGCGGTTGCTCGAGGACGCTCACGCAGTCGAGCAGGCAGGCGCGTGCGCGATGGTGATCGAGGGCGTCCCGCTGGATCTCGCCGCGGAGATCACCAAGAAGGTCTCGATTCCGACGATTGGGATCGGTGCCGGCCCCTGGTGCGACGGCCAGGTGTTGGTACTGCACGACGTGCTGGGGCTCAGCGACCTGTCGTTGAAGTTCACCAAGCAGTACGCCAATTTGCGCAGCGCGGCGATCGAGGCCACGGCGGCCTACGTGCGCGAAGTTCGTGACGGCACGTGGCCCGACGACGCTCACAGCTTCCACTGAGCCGGGCTTCGTGCTGATCTGTCGCGACCCCGGCTCGATGCACGTGTGGAGCCGGGCCCAACACGCCCAAGGTCGTCGGATCGGCTGCGTGCCGACCATGGGCGCGCTGCATGCCGGCCACATGGCCTTGGTCGACGAAGCTCGTCGACGAAGCGACGTCGTCGTGGTGTCGATCTTCGTGAACCCCCTGCAGTTCAACCGAGGTGACGATTTCGACATGTACCCGCGTCCGATCGACGACGATATCGATGCATGCAGAGCCGCCGGGATCGACGCGGTCTACGCGCCGACTGCAGCCGTGATGTATCCCTACGGCTTTCAGACTCACGTCGAGCCGGGTCCGCTGGCAGATTCGCTTGAAGGGTCGAGCCGGCCCGGACACTTCCGCGGAGTTGCGACCGTGGTCGCCAAGCTGTTCGGCGCGATCCAGCCCGACATCGCCGTGTTCGGTCAGAAGGACTTTCAACAGCTGACGATCATTCGCCGAATGGCGACCGACCTCGATATGGACATCGTGATCGTCGGGGTGCCGACGGTCAGAGAGCCCGACGGCTTGGCGATCTCCAGCCGCAACTCGCGCCTCGGTGCCGAAGATCGGCAAGCGGCGGTGTGCATCGTGCAGGCACTGCGTCTTGCAGTCGCGCAAGCAGCCGGCGACGAACGTGACGTGGCGCGATTGGTTGCTGTGGCTAGCGAGCGGATCGTCGCCGAGCCGCGGGCCAAACTTGACTACATCGAGATCGTTGACCCTGTGACACTCGACCCGCTCGCCGTCATTGACGGGCCGGCAACGATCGTCGCCGCCGTCTGGTTCGGCGACGTACGCCTCATCGACAACCTCCCTCTCATCCTCCCTGAGCAACGGCGCGTGGGCGCGATATGACGCACGTGGTGACACTTTTCGCGCCCAGCCCGGTTCACCGGGCGCGATATGACGCACGTGGTGTCCCTTTTCGCGCCCAGGGGATCGGGTGCAGGTAGCGAGCGCGGGTCAGCGGCTCGAGAACCAACCGCTGAGCGCGATGGTCATCGCGACGGCGTTGAGGATGGCGTGAGCGATCATGGTCGGAGCGAGGCGACGGATGAGGAACGCCGCGCCGCCCAGCACGCAGCCGACTGAGCTCAGCACCAGGATCAGACCAATGTTCCCCATGCCGCGCACGGGATCGAAGTGGGCCAGTCCGAACAGGACTCCCTGCAATCCGACGGCAACCACAGGCCTGTTTCGTGAAAGCAGCCCGCGCATCACGACGCCGCGAAAAATGACCTCCTCACAGACGGGAGCGGCAACAACAGCCAACACCAGCAGGGAGACGACGTAGCTGCGGTTTGCGTGAAGATCGGCGACGTTCCTGACGTTGCTCGTGAACGGGATCTTCATCGTCAGCACAATGATTCCAACGACAACTTCGGCAACGAGGCACGCTCCCCAGGTGACCGGGCCCCACCCGGCATCGACCCACCGTGCGCTCAGCCCGACGTCGGTTCGAAACCGCCCTGTCGCCCAACGACGGCTCGCATACCTGCACCACAACAACGCCGGGCCGTACCCGACAATCGCGAGGATCGTCACGTAAACGGCAATGGGCCAGCCGAAACCGGATATTGCCTGCAACAGATATCGACTAGCCGTCACCGACACCAAGATGGTGACTACAGCGCCCCATGCGGCACGAATCGGCAGGGTTGGATGCGGTATTGGCGCGGGGGCGGGGGCTGCGATGTAGCCGGTCCACGCCCGACCATCCCAGTACCGCACACCCGCTCCATTCCACGGATCAGGGAACCAGCCGGTGGGAGTCGGCAACATCGTCGCCAGCGTAGGGTCGGCGGCGATGGATTGCGTAGTGTCAGCCGAATGACCGACGCCCGCGCTGTTTCATTCTGGCTCGACTCGCTACCGGCCGATCACAGCTTGGCGCCAAGGAAACGACTTCCGGGTGACATCACCGCCGACGTGGCAATCGTGGGTGCCGGCTACACCGGTCTGTGGACGGCGTACTACCTGAAGCAGATCGATCCGGGGTTGCGCGTCGTGGTGGTCGAAGCCGAGTTCGCCGGGTTCGGGGCCAGCGGCCGCAACGGTGGTTGGCTGTCGTCGCTGTTGCCGATGAGCTTCGAGACGATGGCGGCGCAGCACGGCCGACACGGCGCGGTCACGATGCAACGCACCATGCACGACGCCGTCGACGAGGTTGCCAGAGTCACCACAAAGGAGGGCATCGATTGCCACTTGGCCAAGGGCGGCTACCTCAATCTCGCCCGCACCGCGCCCCAGGTCGACCGGGTTCATGAGCTCTTGAAGTACTACCGGTCATGGGGCTTCGGCGACGAGGACTATCGCTGGCTGCCTGCCGACGAGGCCTCGGCCCGCCTCAACGCCACCAAGGTCCTCGGCGCCGGCTACACGCCGCACTGCGCGGCGATTCATCCGGCACGCCTCGTTCGCGGACTGGCCGAGACGGTCGAACGCGAGGGCGTCACCATCTACGAACAGACCCGGGTCCTCGAACTCGGCGATCGCAGACTGCGATGCGAGACCGGAACTGTCTCGGCGGATGTCGTGGTGCGCGCCACCGAGGGATTTACCGCCCGGCTGCCCGGTCACCGGCGCACCGTCGCCCCCATCTATTCGTTGATGATCGCGACCGAGCCGTTGCCCGATTCGTTCTTTGCCGAAGTCGGCTGGGCGCAGCGCGAAACGTTCAATGACGATCGACGCCTGATCATCTACGGCCAACGAACCGTCGACAATCGAATCGCGTTCGGCGGACGTGGTGCGCCTTATCACTTCGGCTCGGCGATCAAGCCCGAGTTCGATCGCCATGCCGCCGTGCAAGATTCGCTACGCGCGCTGCTCGGCGAAATGTTTCCTGCGCTCGGCGATGCCGCGGTCACCCACCGTTGGGGTGGACCGATCGGCGCGCCGCGGGATTGGTACTGCTCGGTCGGTTACGACCAGGCACAGGGCCAGGCGTGGGCGGGCGGCTATGTCGGCGATGGCGTGACAACCACCAACCTTGCCGGTCGGACGTTGGCCGACCTCATCACCCGTCGCGACACCGATCTGGTCACGCTGCCATGGGTCAACCATCACTCGAGGAAGTGGGAACCCGAGCCGTTGCGCTGGCTCGGGATCAACGCGATGTTGCGACTACCGGTTGGCGCCGACCGCTACGAGGAGCGCACCGGCACGACCGAGAAGTGGCGAAGCAAGGTTCTCGAACACTTCATCGGCCACTAGCTGGGAAACGCCGCCGGCAGCTGGTCGGCGTACAACCACGTGGCGAAGAACCCCGTCAGGTCCCGACCGGCGATCTTGTTGGCCAATGCCACGAAGTCGTCCGTCGTACGTGATTGCCCGCTGTTGTCTGCCACCCAGGTGCGCAACAGTGTGAAGAAGAGGTCGTCGCCGATCGTCTTGCGCAGCGCGTGCAGGATGACTGCCCCGCCGTCGTAGCTGTTCACCTGGAACATCTCAGCAGCAGTCGGGTTGGCCGTCGACCAGTTCTCGTGACTGACGAGGCCCGCCGCCGCAGAGTCAGCGACCGACGTCAACCCCACATGCTCGAGCCACATCCACTCCCCGTAGGTCGCGAAGCTCTCGTTGAGCCAAATGTCCTTCCACCGAGCCAGCGACACCGCGTCGCCAAACCATTGGTGGACGAGCTCGTGCGACAGGAACAACTGCTGGCTGGAGTCGAGCCGGCCAGATGCGAAATCGGTACGACTGAACATCGGTCGTTCCGTCGTCTCCATCGCCAGCCCGGGGAAGCTGTCGGCGATCGCGATGCCGTACCGGTCGAACGGATACGCGCCGAAGTAGTCGTCGAAGAAATCGATCTGATCGCCAATCGCGTCGAGGTAGGGCTGCATGGTCTCCCGGTCGTTGTGCAACACCGCACTCAGCAACGGCAGACCGTTGGGGCCGACACCATCGACGAGCTCGTAGTCGCCTGTCAGCAGTTGGATCAGGTAGGTCGCCATCGGTCGATCCTCCTGCCAGATCCAGGTCTCGGTCGAGACCGTCGAGGTGTGCTCGACGAGCGCACCGTTGGCAACTGCCGTCAGGCCAGAAGGAACCGTCAGCTCGAAGCGGAACGTGGCCTGGTCGCTCGGATGGACGTCGCTGGGCATCCACGTGTGCGCACCCTCCGGCTCGTTCAACACATACGAACCGCCGGGGGTCGAGAACCAACCCACCGGCCCTCCAGCGGCCGACGGCGTGGTGGCCGGCGTCAGCGTGTACGTCACATCGACGCCGACATGCTGACCACGGGCGAGTTTGGTGGCCGGCGTGATGTGCAACTCCGGAGCATCTGCGGTGAACGTTGCGGGTAGGCCATCCACCGACACGGCTGAAACGACGGGTCCGGCAGAGTCGAGCGAGAAGGTTGCCAGATCTTCGGTCATCACCATGTCGAGATGATCGGTCGCCGAGATGTTGTTGCGCGCCGGGTCATAGTGCAGTGCCAAGGTGTAGTTCTCGACGTCGATCCCCGGATTCCCGAGGGACGGAAACAGTGTGTCGCCGATGCCATCGCCCGTGGACCCCTGCGAGCCGACCGAGGTGGTGGTCGAGCTCTTCGGCACAGTGTCGAGCGGCGCAGTCGGCCGACTCGACGGGCTCGATCCACCAGCCGGTGAGGTCGTCTCGCCAGTTGGGGCTGTCGTCGGGGGTGACGTGCTGTGGATCGGCTGGGCCTCGGTGGAGACCACGTCCGGCGCTGTCGCGCACGC
>JANMQX010000045.1:0-8396 GCA_031370745.1 Ilumatobacteraceae bacterium | reverse complement strand
GGCCAAAAGGCCCGAAGGTGACCAACTTTCACCTATTTGGGTGACACCTGTTCACGACAAAACGTGCTGGACTGCGCCAGTTATCTGGCGGGACGAATCTACCTCGACAAAGCCCCGCTGCCGGGGAACGGGAGGCAGCGGGGCTTTGTTGCCGGTGTCGCGCCGACATCGAGGGACAGTGCGCGGTGGCTTCATCCAACAATTGGGCCGTTCGACTCATTGACGAAAAGCGCGTACTCGGTCACTGTGGGCGCTCTAACAAGGCGGATGCGCGAATGACTCTGGTCGATGATGGTTTGAAAATTCACGGATTTCACGTCGACGGCGTGGCAGTGGTCGTCGTCCGTGGCGAGGTTGACAGGGATGCGGCTCCGTTGTTGCGTGCCGAGTTCGACAGGCTCGGCCCGGATGAGCACGTCTACGTCGACTGCTCTCGCGTTGGCTTCGTGGATTCCGTCGGGCTGGACGCCCTGTGCGAAATGGCACGCAGAAACGTCATCTCGGGGGGGCCGCTGCATGTTCTCGCGTCTGACGCGTTGCGGCGCAGCGTCGAGATCAATGGCGTCGGGCACCTGTTCGACCTCGACTGATTCGCACATCTTCCGACCGACAGCGCCACCACAAGCGTGACCGACTTAGGTCTCGGTCTGCGAGGCCTCGAGATCTCCGATCACATCTGCGGCGTGGCCGGCGACGTCGGTCACCTCGTAGCGACGATGGATCCGACCATCGGGATCGATGAGGTAGCTGTGGCGCATCGGGTACTCGGGATACTTCTCTCCGGGAGCTCGGGCAACCTCGTACACGGTGCCGACCGCCCGATCCACATCGCTCAACAGCCGGAACGGGAAGTTCTGCGCCTGGGCGAACGCGAGGTTCTCGGCCGGTGTGTCGAATGAAGCGCCAAGGATGACGGCATTGAGCTCCTCGAATCGCTGGGCGCTGTCACGCAGGCCCTGACCCTGGATCGTTCAACCAGGTGTCGCCGCTTTCGGGTACCACCACAGCAACACCCACCGACCGCGTAGATCCTGAAGGCGGACGTTTCTACCGTGTTCGTCCGGCAGTTCGAAGTCGGGCGCAACCGAGTTCAAGGTCAACATCGACGGAGTCTCGCAGAACTCGACAGGATTGTCATCTGCCGTCGTGACATCAACGAATGCCGACAATCACTTTTCTGGGCGATGTCGGCGAAGGGCCAGCCGCGGCGGATCGAAACGACTCGCGGTCGGCGGTGGCAGTGGCGGTGGCGGTGGTGAAATTCGCCCGACCGTGCGCAAGGCGTTGGAGCCGGCCGCGGTTGCCCTGCCGGTCGCTCGACGTACGACGTCCAGGCTCAGCCGAGTCGGATCAGTGCCGGCGCCGACGGCATGGAGCAGACGCCGGATCTCGCCCTCGGCCTCGCTGGCCCGCTTTCGGCCGGTCAACGCCACGCCCACACCTGCCACGACCGCAGCAGGCATCGCCAGGAGCACGAGTGGCGTCGCAGCCATGGCGCCCACGACGACTCCGGTCATCCCACCAACTGTCACGACGACGCCACCGCCTCGTGCAAATCGTCGACTGGTCGTTCGGTCAACGGTGATCCGGACCACCGACGATCCGTCGCCGGCATCACGGGCGGCCGCATTGACCCGTTCGAAGTCGCCCAGCTTGCCCTCGCCCGTCGCGTGGCGAACGGTGCGCACTGTGACACCGACGAGGCCAGAGCGTTTGCTCCACTGCCCGTGGCCTGAGCGCAGCACGTCGCGGCGAAGGTGATGCCCGTCGACCAACCACGAGTCGACCCTGGCCAACGCCTCGTCCGCCGACCCATCGATTTCGCCGTCGGCATACACCTGCGACGGCCCGAGGATCCGGTCCCCCGGGCGCACAGCGGGGAGCGGTCCGAGTCGTTCGACCGCGATCGAGCGGCGCACGGCATCAACGGACAGCCCGACTTCTTCCGCCGCGGCAAGCAAGGAGGCGTCGGCAATCGTGCCCGCCTCCTCCTGCACACCGCTCGTGCGTTCGAGATCACCGGCGCGCCGCAGAATCCGGGCCACGACCTTCGTGTCGAGCGGTGCATCCGTCATCGGTCACGAGCTTATTGGACGCGCGTTCCCCCGGGACCCGCCGCCGACCTGTCGTGATGTCGAGTCAGGCGGCGTAGTCGTGGATGAACTGCAGGATCTCGATGTGGCGAGCCGTGTCGTGCAACATGAGCGTCACCAACAGTGGCAGCAGCGACGTGGGCGGAGTGCCGTGAAGGTCGTGCTTGAGCTCACCCAGCGCGTGGGCGTCGAGACGTTCGAGCTTGATGAGCTCCCGTGTTGCTTCGAGCAACTTGCTGTCGACTCGTGGTTCGATCGCGGGAGTGTTCGGCTGAATGTCGATTCCCTGATCCCAGGATTCGATTCGATTGATCATCTCGGTGACGAGGTGATGATGTCGCGCGTCCTCCTCGAGGATGAGCCGCCCGAGGTACTTGACCCCTTCGTCCGTGGACTCGTCGATGAGGTGGCGATAGGCGTCGATGGCGGCGCCCTCGCGTTGACCATGCTTGGTCAACGTTTTGAGTAGCTCCGAGTTCACTCGATGATCAACCTGCACGGCCATGGTTGGCTCCTCTGCGATCGGCGGTGAATCCACCTCTCTGCGACGAGACTGCACCCAATGATCGCTGAGCGATAGAGCCATTTGGCCCGCGTGTCGGGCAGGGAACCTCAACCAAATGCAGGTAACCCCGATGAGGACAGCACGGGTTTGCGCAGTCGCGATTCGTGTGGTCGTGGCTCGCGTCGGCGGCTGCTGTCGAGCGGCCTAGCGTTTTGTTCGTGGAGAACATCGGCCAACACGCGACTCAGCGGCACGGATGGGCGTGGTGCGCGTTGTCAGCCATCTTGTTCGGCGCGGCGACGCCGGCAACCAAACTACTCGTCGACAACGTCGGCGCCGTAACCTTGGCGGGCCTCCTGTACCTCGGCGCCGCGGCTGCAGTCGCACCATTCGCGCTCCTTGAACAGCGATCGACCGGCACCCGCCGACAGAGATCGCGCCTGTTGGTCGCCGTCGGCCTCGGCGGCGGTCTCGCACCGGTCCTGCTCGTCCTCGCGCTCGACCGCACACC
Organism: Ilumatobacteraceae bacterium; assembly: GCA_031370745.1. Taxonomy (GTDB): domain Bacteria; phylum Actinomycetota; class Acidimicrobiia; order Acidimicrobiales; family Ilumatobacteraceae; genus JAENVT01. Next base: position 5,287 of record JANMQX010000045.1, on the reverse strand, counting down.
TGCGGGAACCGTGTCCTTGTTTCTCAACCTCGAACTGGTTGCCACCGCCATCATCGCCCGGGTCTTCTTGCAGGAACACATCGGTCGGCGCGCCGGGTTGGGAATCGTCATTGTGGTGCTCGGCGGTGCGGTCCTCGCCGGCACCTCTGAGGCTGGTGTAGCGGTCGGCGCACTCTTGGTCGTCGCTACGTGCGTCTGCTGGGGTAGCGACAACGCCATCACCGCCAGCCTCGATAGCTACAGCCCCTCACAGATCACTCTTGCCAAAGGTGTCGTGGCGGGTTCGATCAATTTCGCCCTCGGTGTCGTCCTCGACGGTGTCCCGGCCGCGCGATTCGTCGGCGCCGCGCTCGCCATCGGTGCGCTCGGCTACGGACTGTCGATCACGATGTGGATCACCGGTGCCCGACTCGTCGGAGCGGCACGCGGTCAAGTGGTCTTCGCCCTCGCGCCTTTCATCGGCGCGCTGCTTGCAAGGCCGGTCAACGGCGACCGCCTCACGTCGACAACTTTGGTCGCGTTCACGGTGTCACTCGTCGGCGTCATCGTCGTGGCAACCAGCAACCACCGGCACGCGCATTCGCACATCCTCATCGATCACGCGCATCCCATCGATCCGAGTGACCCCCATCACCACCCGACCTCTATCGAGGTTCTCGATGGAACGCGGCACCGGCATCTGCCGATCAGCCATGAACACGAGCACCTTCCCGACATCCACCACCGCCACATCCATTGACGCGCCGGCGGTCTGCGCCTCAGAGTTCAGAAACCGGCCTGATCGAGCAGCGGTCGATAGTCGCAGACCGGGTCGTGCCACACTGGCAACACGTTCGGCGTCCCAGCTCGAATGCCACCGACGCGAATCGTCCGCCTCATCGAAAGATGCGCGCTCGTGAGCGGGTCATCCGCGGGCACGCCCGAACTGCACGGGCGAAGGAACGCAGTTACCTGTTCGCTGGATCGCTCGTCAGGATCTTCTCGGCGATCCTCGCCGCTTCAGCGATGTGTTGACGACAGGCAGCGGCGGCAGCCTCGGGGTCGTTGCTGACTGTTGAGGGGGCGACGTTCTCCTACGCGACGTCGTGACCGCTGCTGGCGAAGATCAGTGCATAGAACTCGATGGTGGCGTGAAGCATGGTAGTTGGGTCGTGACGAGCCGCACTGCGGTCGAGATCGTCGCGAGTGACTGCCAGCCGCGATTTGGTCTTTGAGTCGGCGCTCGACGCGCGGTCAGCAACCGCCGCCGACTCGAGGTGTGCCAACTCGCGAGGGGTCACGGGGCTTGTGGCATACCGTCATATGGTATTCCATGGAATGGGTAGGAGACCCTGGAGGACTCGGCCATGACGTTTCCCAACCGGCCCCGATTGCGGACTGAGCACGGGACCGCGTACGTTGACGCTGGCGAGGGCGAGCCGGTGGTTCTCGTCCACGGTGTCGGACTTCGGCTCGAAGCCTGGGCGCCACAGATCGACTCCCTCGCTGCGACTCACCGGGTGATCGCGGTCGATCTTCCCGGGCACGGCGCCAGCTCGCCGCTCAGAGAAGAGTCCGGGCTTGCGGCGTTCGTCGACTGGCTGACGACGACCCTCGATGATCTGGGACTCGACTCCGTGAACCTCGCCGGGCATTCGATGGGCGCGCTGATCGCGGGAGGCTGCGCCGTCGCCGCACCAGAACGGCTGCGACGCGTCGCGCTCCTCAGCGCAGTTCACCGCAGGGCTCGCGCCGCAGCGTCCGCAGTGAGGGCGCGCGCCGCGGAGGTCGCTGCCGGCAACCTCGATCCGATCGGTCCCCTCTCACGCTGGTTCGGCAGCGAGTGCGTAGGCTCGGAGCCCTCCCTCCTGGTCAAGGATTGGCTGACCGCAGTAGACGTCGATGCGTACGCAACTGCCTACAGAGCCTTCGCCGAGGGCGACGACCTCTACGCGGATCACTGGGCGGACGTCACCTGTCCGGCGTTGCTCCTCACCGGCGAGCTCGATCCGAACTCCACGCCGCAGATGTCACGCGACCTGGCCGCTGCGGCACCCCACGCCGAGGTGTGCATCATCGCCGATCATCGGCACATGGTGACCATGACAGCACCTGACGAGGTCACCGCAGCACTTCGACATTGGCTCGAGAGAGAGGTCTGACAACATGAAGTTTTCGCTGTTCGTTCACATGGAGCGGCTGGACGCCGGTCAGAGCCACGAGAGTCTGTACGACGAGTACATCGAGCTGTGCGAGATGGCCGACCGCGGTGGAATGAGCGCAATCTGGACCGGAGAGCACCACGGCATGGACTTCACCATCGCCCCGAACCCATTCATCAATCTGGCCGATCTCGCCCGGCGCACTACAAATGTCCGTCTCGGGACGAGCACCGTCATCGCCCCGTTCTGGCATCCGATCAAACTCGCCGGTGAGGCGGCGATGACCGACATCATCACCGGCGGTCGCCTCGACATCGGCATCGCCCGCGGCGCATACAACTTCGAATACCAACGCCTCTGCCCGGGTCTCGACGCCGCCACGGCCGGCCAGCGCATGCGCGAGCTCGTGCCGGCGATCAAGGGCTTGTGGGCCGGCGACTACGCGCACGAGGGCGAGACGTGGTCGTTTCCAACTACGACATCTGCGCCCAAACCGCTGCAGCAACCTCACCCGCCCATCTGGATCGCGGCCCGCGACCCCAACAGCCACGACTTCGCCGTCGCCAACGGATGCAACGTGCAGGTCACTCCTCTCGCGCTCGGTGACGAGGAGATCGACAGCTTGATGCAGCGCTTCAACGACGCGTGTGCGAACCACCCGGAGACTCCGCGACCCAAGATCATGGTCCTGCGCCATACCTACGTGGGCTCCGATGAGGCCGACAACGAGCAGGCAGCGGGCGAGATCAGCGTCTACTACAACTACTTCGGCGCGTGGTTCAAGAACGAGAAGCCCGTGACGCAGGGCTTGATCGAGCGACTCACCGATGACGAACTCGCCATGAATCCGGCGTACTCGCCCGAGGTGATCCGCAGGAACGCGGTGGTAGGCACCGCCGACGAAGTGATCGCCAGGCTCAAGCACTGCGAGTCGCTCGGTTACGACGAGTACTCGATGTGGATCGACACGGGAATGAGCTTCGAGCGCAAGCGGCAATCGCTGCGACGGCTCATCGAAGACGTCATGCCGGCGTTCGCCTGATGCGCCTGATAGCCCTCATCGACGTGCGGTCCGAAGGCCCAGGGCCACGTTGCCAGCATCGGCTGGACTAGAAGCAATTGGCTTCACGTTCTTTGTCGTCGATGTACTTCAGCACCTGGAAGTTACCGTGGCCGGAACGGTTCCTCTCCGCGAGGTTGGTGGCGCCGATCTCGTTGTATTTGGCCTGCAGACCGTTGCAGTCCTTTGCCGCGGCCAATCCATCGATGTAGGCCTGCAGCGACGGCTCGTAGTCCCTCCACAGCACAGCCGCGCTTTCAGTGGTGGTGCCTCCGCCGTTGGTCGTCGAGCACCCGACCATGGTCAATGCTGCGCACGCTCCGGTCAACGTCCGAAGGGCCCAGCTCATCGCCTAGGAGGATACACCGGCCTCAGTCCACACAACCCTCGAGAAGACATGTGACTACTCGTGACTCGGATCGGCGGTGATTGCCTTTTCACTCAACGTGCAACAGCACCGCTGTCGGCGTTCGCGACGCCGTTCGTCCGGGGATCGCAGCGACGAGGATAGCGACGACGAGTGCACCGATCGCGATGAGCGCAATCGGGACGATAGGGACGGTCGGTTCGGGTACGGCGTGCAGCGCGTTGGCGAACAGGCGCCAGAAGGTGCGCCCGAGAATGATGCCGATGGGCACACCGAACAGCGTCCCGATGACAATCGCAACCATCGATTGCCAAGCGACGACGGCGGCAAGTTGTCGAGGAGCGAGCCCCAGTGCCTTGAACATTGCCAGGTCCCGTTGGTGACGGCGAATCGACGCGACCAAGGTCAACGCAAGTGCCGCGCTGGCACCCATCGCCAATGCACCGCCGAGAGCCATCAGTGTGCCGGCCATCGAGGCGTAGATGACGATCTCTGCGGGGCGTTGCAAGGGTACGAGATCGACTTGTGTTCCGAATGAGTTCGACGAAGGCAGCGACTTGACCAGTCGCTGGAACCTCTTCACCGCCGCCGCCTCGTTTGCTCCGTCGCGCAGTCGAACGAAGATCGCGTTCGGTCCCGCCGTCGCCGGCTGTCCTCCAAACGGGTTGCGAACGTCGACCGGGATGAGTTGATCGTCGAGCCAGGCGCCGGTACCCATAGTCGGGTGCACCCCTACACCGATGGTGGGCATCGTCGCGGTTCCCACGATCCGCAGAAACGTCGTGGATGTCCCCGTCGAATACGACACCTCGATGGTGTCGCCGGCACGCTTGCGCAACTGTGTCAGCGTGGTGGCACCGAGAACCACTTCGTCTTTCGCATTGAACGCGTGACCGGACAAGATCGGGGGCCCGACTGGGGCATTCGGGCTGCCCCCAATCACGGGCACGGTGAGACCGTCGATCACCAAATTGGCCACATCGACCCCCGTCCAGGCGGCCACGTCGGGGTCTTGGTTGAGCAATCGGGTTGCGGTATCGAGTGGGATGTCGTTGGTACCACTGGACAATTCGAAGTTCCAGTTCCACCCATAGAGAGCCGGATGCGAGACCAGCGTCTGCATGCTCGCCCCGAACGTGACCGTGCCGGTGATGACAACCATGGCCAGAGTCGCGCTCAGGATCGCGGATCGCACCGGCACGGTGTCGCGGCGCACGCCGGGATCCAGGGCAAAACCGATTCCAACGACAGCGGGCACCGGTAGACCCGAAACAGTCGCCGCTCGGCAGATTCTCGAGCCGTGCGTGCGTATGCGGTCTCGTCGACGTGCGACGCGCGCCGAGGACTCGCGTAGCGCGCCCACCACTGAAACGACAGTGAGAGCAGTGACCAACATCAGGACTCCCAGACCGAGCACAGCCCAGTCGACGTTGATTCCCGGGTTGGGGTCGACCCGACGCACGGGACCGAGTGGAGCCAACGGCGAGAGGCCAACCGCCAAGGCAAACGCCAGCAGAGCGCCCATGACCACAGCGCCAAGCACGCCGATGAGTACGTCCGCCGAGATCATTGCCGGAGTAGCGCCGAGCGCCCGCATGGCGTCGATGTCGTTGTTCGCCAACCGAAGTTGCCGAGCAATCACCTGGGCAGCGATCAAGAGCGCAGCCAACCCCGCTATGCAGCCGAACACCGCCAGCGCAACGGACAGCGGCTTGATCG
>JANMQX010000005.1:0-3384 GCA_031370745.1 Ilumatobacteraceae bacterium | reverse complement strand
ATGATTACATGCACACCGGTGCAGGCGGCTCTACGTGACAGAATCGACCGTCGAATCGCCGTCGGCCGGTGCGACGTTCGTGCTCTCGATGATCTTCTCGACGACGCGCTTCTCGATGGGATTCTCCTCGAGAGCCTTGGCCTCGGCCATCTGCTCGACCTCGACGCGCGCGGCCTGCCACGCCGACCAGTGTCCCGAGACGAGCGCCCACAACGACAGCGCTGAGACGTACGAGACGCTGCTCAACAATCCGAAGACGATCGAGAACGGGATCATCAGAATCCAAAAGATCGTCAGCCATCCGTTGACGCGGCGCATGAACACAGGGTCACCCTGGATCGACGCCCACAGGCTCTTCATCACTGCCACGAGAACACCTTTCCGGAGATCATTGCCTCGGCTCATACCCCAATCACCACGCCGACAAACAGCGTCTGCTCGACACGCCCCAAGCGTTGTTCGCACTGGCTTCGGCGCCGGGCTATTTCATCGACCGACCGATGGCTGCGGCAGAGATCGCACGACGAGTTACACAATCGAATCGGTGGAACGTCAACTCGTGGCGAGCTGAGCCTGCAGTCGAGCGAGGAAGCGCAACGCGGCTTGCGACGATTCGTTGCGCCACAGGTCGACGACATCGATGGGCGCCTCCGCGTCCACCTGGCCGGCAATGGATTCCGCCAACTGCTCGATGTGCGCGTGCTGGCGATCGAGCATCGTTTCGATTCCGATCCCGCAGGTGTCGGCAATGATCAACTTCAGCAACAGTTCGCTACGCAGATCGCGAAGGTGGGCGACGGGTGTGTTGAGCCACTTGCGAAGCTGCGCCCGCCCCGATCGCGTGGCTGCGAGAATGGTTCGGTTGCCGCCGGCGATGCCGGGCTCCTCGCCAACGGCGTGGATGAAACCGCGACTCGCAAGCTGATCGAGGGCTCGGTATGTCAGCGCCCGCGACAACGACCAGACCCGGCCGATATCACCAGCGGGTTTGAGCCTGCCGGCGATCGCGAAGCCATGACTTGGCGCTGGATAGAGAATGCCCAGGCACGCCCACTCGCCGAGCAAGAGCTGTTGTTCGGTCGTCCTCACCTGTGTGTTCAGGAGTCCTTGGAGTCAGTAACGAGATCGAGAGCGAGACTGTTCATGCAATAGCGCTGCCCGGTCGGTGCCGGACCATCAGGGAAGAGATGCCCGAGATGTGAGCCACATCGCCGACAGCGAACCTCGGTGCGAATCATGCCGTGGCTGGAGTCTTCGATCAGCTCGACCGCGTCGTTCTGCTTCGCTTGGTAGAAGCTCGGCCATCCGCTGCCGGACTCGAACTTCGTTGTCGAATCGAACAGCTCCGCGCCGCACGCCGCGCAGTGGTACGTACCGTCCGTGTGCTCGTTGACGTACTTGCCGCTCCAGGCACGCTCGGTTCCGGCTCGTCGCAGCACCTCGTACTGCTCGGGGGTCAGTGTCTCTCGCCAATCGGCGTCTGTCCGTTCGATCTCGGGCATGTTCGATCTCCTCATTCTCGGAGTTTGTTGTTGCGAAGTGTGCGCGGGGTGAGGTCCGCTGAGGTCGACAGTATCGAACCATCCACTGCGCGCAGGTTCAGCCGGCCCGTGAACGGTAGATCGGGGCGAGCGGCCAACGGTTTGACATCGAGCAGCGGGGTGCCAATCGGGTTCGCTCGTCGAGGCCCGGGCGTCGCGAACAGACCGATCGGTCGTGATTGCGGGTGAGCAGCGTCAGCGATCCTGTCATCCGCTGATTCTTCCAAGCGTGCGCGTCAATGGTGCACCGCTGCGCGACGAGCGAACAGCAATGATCTCGGCGACGATCGACACGGCGGTCTCTGCCGGCGTACGCGAACCGATGTCCAAGCCCGTGGGACCATGAAGCCTGTCGATTTCGAGAGCTCGTACGCCGAGATCGGTGAGATGCTCGCGGCGAAGTTGCTGCGTGCGTCGCGAGCCCAGCGCACCGACGTACCCGATCCCGCGTTGCAGCGCGGCGGCCAATACCGGCGTGGCCACGAAGGGATCATGGTCGATCACCACCACCACGTCGGCGACCGACAGACCGTCTATCGCGGCGAGCGAAGAGTCCGCACCGACGGTCGTCGCCGCCGTCCATCCCAGCAACTCGACCTGACGACTCAACGCGCTCGACAGATCCGAGGCACCGACGACCACCAGCCGCGGTACTGGGTTCCAGGCTTCGATGACGAGTTCGAGCGGGCCGACGGTGATGCGCAGGCGGCTCGGACCGGGATAGGTCAACAAAGGTTCGGCCTCAGCCTGGGCCATCGTGTCGAGACCAGAGCTACCGAGGGTGCCGATCAACGCGCCACCGGGATGAACCACCATCGGAGCAGACTCGGTGCCGAGCGCGGTGACAAGCGCAGCCGGGCGACCAGCCGCGAGCGTGTCCCAGAACTGGGTCGGGATCACATCGAGGCGCTGGATGAGGATGTCGACTGCTCCCCCGCACGTCAAACCGGCGGCGGTCGCATCACCGGACTCGATGTCGAGCGACACGACCACGTGCGAGGCCTTCGTCTCCAGCAGGTTGCAGGCCGCAGCAATCACCTCCGGTTGGGCCACCCCCGCGAGCAACGCGCCCCCTGTTCGCCCGTTGATGTCGACGATCAGCAGGTCGTCGCTCGGACGCGGCCCCAGCCCGTCAGCACCGATCACCCGGGCAACCGCACCGGCGCGACACTGCGAGAGCCACGCTTCAACCATCGCTGCAATGGCCTGCACAGGAACCTCCACGGCTTGGGTCAGGGTCTTTCTTCATGACGGATACACCTCGATCTCTGTGGCCTTCACAGAGGCATAGATCTCCTCGCCCGGTCGCAGGTCCAGTGCCTCGAACGCTCCAGCGGTGATTTCCGCAGTCAGCGGCATTACTCCGCGGATGCCGACACGTACCCGGTCGCCGAGACGGTCGACATCACCGATCGTGCCGCGCCACACGTTCCGCGCGCTCGTGCCGGCAGGCCGCTCGCTGCTGAGCAAGATCGAGTTCGGCCGGATCAAGGCGAAGGCTGATCCCGACAGCTCTCCGGCGACGACAACCTGTCCCCCGGCATGGTTGCTCAAAACACTGCCAGCGATGGTTCCGGCGACCAGATTGACCCCGAGCAGATCTGCAACGTAGCGCGATCTCGGGTGCGCGCTCACCTCCGCAATCGTCCCGGTCTGGACGACGCGACCGCTATCGAAGATCGCGACGCGATCGGCAAGCGCGTACGCGTCGATCGGATCGTGAGTGACGAGGAGGCGCATACCATCGAAGGTCTCCAGGTGCCGAAAAAGATCGCGCCGCATCAAGGCGCGGGTGCCGGCATCCAGCGCCGCGAGCGGTTCGTCGAGCAGCAACAAGCGCGGG
>JANMQX010000001.1:0-1744 GCA_031370745.1 Ilumatobacteraceae bacterium | reverse complement strand
CTCAACCTTCACCGTCGATCACGGTGCGCCGCGCCGGGTTGGATGTGTTGCAGGCCGACGCCGCGGCTGCGGCTGCGGGTGATGACCGGTTGGTGTTGATCGTCGGACCCGCCGGTGCCGGCAAGACCACGATGCTGCGCGCCGCGGTCGCCGACATCCACGATCTCCAACACCGCCCGCTATTCGGACTCGCGCCGACCGCCAAAGCAGCCCGCGTCCTCGAACGAGAGACCGGGATGGTTGCCGACACCGTCGCCAAACTGCTCCACGAGTGGGCCCGCCCCGACGGACCCGACCCAATATGGCAGTTGCCGGGCGCGACCATCGTTGTCGACGAAGCGGGCATGCTCAACACCGCCGACCTCCACCAACTGACCCGCCTCGCCGACCGTCAGGATTGGCGCCTCGTGCTGGTTGGTGACCCACGCCAGTTGCAAGCCGTCGGTCGCGGCGGGATGTTCAACGAACTCTGTACCACCGGACGAGTGATCGAGTTGGAACGTATCCATCGCTTCACCAACCAGTGGGAAGCAGCCGCGTCACTCAAGTTGCGACACGGTGACCCGCGAGCCCTCGACGCCTACCAAGCCCACGAGCGGATCATCCCCGGCACCCTCGCCGAACACCTCGACACCATCGCTAACTATTGGACCGAGCACCACGCACAAGGTCATACGACGGCGATCACAACTACGACCAACGACCACGTCGACGCCATCAACCAACACATCCAGCAACGACGCATCGAACAAGGCGACCTCGACCCGGCCTGGTCGGCGCCGATCGCCGACGGCGAGGCGCTCGTTGGTGACATCGTCGCCACCCGCCGCAACGATCGACACCTCCACACCAGCAGCGGTGACACCGTCCGCAACCGCGAACTGTGGACAATCACCGACATCGGCACTGGCGGCGATTTGACCGTGACCCAAGTTGGCGGACACGGCACCGTCACCCTTCCCGCCGACTATGTCCGCGAGCACGTCCGCCTCGGCTACGCCGCGACCGAACCCGGCAACCAATCCGACACCCAAACCGGCAGCCTTACCCTGGCCACACCAGCCACCACCGGACGCGGCCTGTACGTGGCGATGACCCGTGGAGAACAAGAAAACCTCATCCTCACCGTCACCGAAACCCACGACATCGCCGAAGCACGGGACGTCCTGGAAGCAATCATCGCCAGCGACCGCGCCGACATCCCGGCCGTGACGCAACGCCGACAACTCGCTCAACAAAACCGCCAAACGCCACGCCTGCAACCCAGATGTAAGATCCCCGACTGGTTCGACGAACTACGACAACAAGCCGTCAGCGACTACCGCGACTCCCGACAAGCCCTTGAAGACTCCCAAGCGCGGCGACAGCAACTGGTGGACGCCGTCGAAGCCGCGGAACGACAGTTCACGGCGGCCAACACCGAATGCGAACCATTCGAAGCCATCGTCGACACGGCGGCCGAACTCGTCAAACAAGCACAAGACTCGCGGCGTCACGCGCAGCGCAACCTCGACAACACGGGCCGCTTCGGCCGACGCCAAGCCCGCGTCCAACTCGCCGACACCGACGCACGACTCGCCGAAGCCAACCAAACCCTCAAAGTGGCCGAGGACCATGCCACACCGACCCGAGACACTCGCGCCGCGGCAAGGACGACCCTGGCAGCGGCACGACGTGACTACGACAGCCACACCCAAATCGAACAATGGAGCTACCTGCCCGAACGACTCGAAACCGCCGAACA
>JANMQX010000158.1:0-2055 GCA_031370745.1 Ilumatobacteraceae bacterium | reverse complement strand
CAGATCTGCGCTATCGAAGAACGGCACGCAACGCGTCGAGTCGCGTGGGAATCAGCTGGTACCAAACCCAGAGGCCGCGCTTCTCGCGGGTCACGAGTCCAGCATTCACGAGGATTTTCATGTGGTGACTGACGGTGGGTTGCGATCGACCTGACGGCTCGATCAGGTCGCACGCGCATACCTCGTCGGCGTCGGCTGATGCGATGAAGCTGAGCAGCCGCAACCGGATCGGATCGGACAACGCGCCGAATGACCGCGCCAGAGTCTCGGCGGTGTCCTCGTCCATCATCTCGGCGCGGACAGGGGGGCAGCAGGCGATCGGATCGAGGACTGCGACACGCCTGGACATGATCAGACTTTATCGACAAACGTCGAACAAGTCCATTGACAATCTTCGATGTGATCCGTATGCTCAACGCATCGACAATCATCAATGTATCGACAGGAACCACACGATGTCACGAGTCCAGCTCGCCCTCAACGTCAAAGACCTCACCGCCTCGATCGCCTTCTACACCAAGTTGTTCCAGACCCCACCCGCCAAGGTGCGCGAGGGCTACGCCAACTTCGCTATCGCCGACCCACCCCTGAAGCTGGTGCTGTTCGCCAATGCAGGAGAACCCGGCACCCTCAACCACATCGGCGTCGAAGTCGAATCGACCGACGACGTTGCCGCCGTGATCGCCCGCACGACCGAACTCGGGTTCAAACAGGAGATTCAGGAGAACGTCGCGTGCTGCTTCGCTGTCCAAGACAAGACGTGGGTCCAAGGACCGGAGAACGAGTGGGAGTTCTACACCGTACTCGCGGACGCCGCGTCGCTGTCGTGCGGCCCCGACGATCCGTGCTGCCCTGCCTGAGCAGATGCGGGCAACTCTCGTGCGACATTCGGTCGCAGAAATGCTCGGCACCTGCCTGTTGATCGTCGCCATCGTCGGGTCGGGGATCATGGCCCAGCGGCTCTCCCCGAACGATGTCGGCCAGCAGCTACTGGAGAATGCAGCTGCGACCGGCTCGGCTCTCGTCGGTCTCATCCTGATCTTCGGCGGCGTGTCCGGCGCCCACTTCAATCCAGCAGTTACGATCGTCGCTAGAGCACATGGCACGATCGGCACACCCGAGGCGATCGTTCACGTCGCCGCGCAAATCGTCGGCGGATGCGCCGGGGCAATCCTCGCAAATGTCATGTTCGCACTACCCGCATTCGAACTCTCCACTCACGCACGCTCGTCGGGGGCGTTGTGGCTATCCGAAGTCGTCGCCACGATCGGCCTGCTTCTTGTCATCAATGGCTGCATCCGCGCCGATCGATCCGAAGCCATGCCTTACGCGGTCGGACTATGGGTCACTGGGGCCTACTGGTTCACCTCCTCGACCAGCTTCGCCAATCCAGCCATCACCATCTCCCGCACCCTCTCGAACAGCTTCGCTGGGATCAAACCATCGTCGGTACCGATGTTCATCGTCATGCAACTCATCGGCACCGCAATCGCGATCGCCCTCATCGCAGTCTTGTATCCGACGCCACGTCCCGAGGTCGAGCATGTCTGACACACCCGAGAGTCTCTTCGTCGGCATCCACAACGCCGAACGCCCGCAGATGGCCGCCGCGCTCGGCACACAAAGTGCCGGCGACGGGATCGACATCCCGGAAGATCCGAACCCTCAACTGGGTTCGGATCTTCGGGTCTTGGGGCGGGTTGGTCCTTAGGGTGCTCAGGTGCGTCATCAGTTTCGAGCACCTGAGCCTCTCGCGAAGCGTCGGATCAGGTGTTGCTCATGGAATGAAAGGCACCGACCACATGGTCCCTCGTCCGCTCCGGGCGCCTGCTGAAGGATCCTCGGTGATGATCAGATCCCCGCTGGGGCCGGTCGCCAAGCCGAAGGCGAAAGCGAAGGTTGAAGGGACGGGGGCGGTGGTCGACGCTGTGGGGTGGCTCGCCTGATCCCACGGCCGTTGGCAGGTCAGTGAGCAGACCACGGTGCCGTTAGGCGTTGCCGGGCCGGGGAGGTTCCCGCCGGTGACGATCTGTCCGGCCTGCGGCCCGAATCGGC
>JANMQX010000323.1:0-5005 GCA_031370745.1 Ilumatobacteraceae bacterium | reverse complement strand
TCGTCTCAACCTACGTCGGTGCCCTCGACGACGAAGAACAAGTCGCCAACCAACGAATCGACTCGATCCTCGGTTTGCAATTGGGTGCCGAGTCGGCCCGACCGAGTCACAGCACCGAAGAGAGTTCAGACGCATCGAATTCGAGAGTCGAAATGTAACGATCACGTCGTTACATTTCGACAACTCGGACACCTCCACGCGCGACGAACCATTGCTCAGTCGTTGCCGTTGAACGACACCGGGTCGGCGACGAGGTACATCGAGTTTGGTTGCGAGCAGCGGACGACCGGCGAGGCTGCTGTCGCCAACCGTCATCGGTCGCCGTTCTTGCGCGGTGGCGCGGCACGGATGTGGGCACGTTCGCCGTGCTTGCCGAGCAGACTCAAGATCTCCACGGGCCGGTCACCGGCGGCGCCGAACCAGTGGGGTACCTGTGTGTCGAACTCGGCGACCTCCCCCGCTTTCATCGTGATGTCGTGCCCACCGAGCATCAGCCGAAGTTCGCCGCTGAGCACGTACAGCCATTCGTAGCCTTCGTGTGATCGGAGCTGCGGTCGTTTCCGTTCCGGTGGGATCAACACTCTCCAGGCATGCATACCGCTCGGCTGCTGGGTCAGCGGCACCACGGTTCGAGCGCCTCGCTTCTGCGGTCGCAATCGCATCCGCGGGTCACCGACAACGGGCGCGTCCACCAGATCGTCCAACGCGATCCCGTGCGCTCGAGCGATCGGCAGCAGCAGCTCCAGACTCGGTTTGCGCTGCCCTGCCTCGAGTCGCGACAACGTGCTCTTGGAAATACCCGTCGCCGCTGCCAGCTCGGTCAGGGTGACGCCGCGCTGCGTGCGTACCTGTTTGGGCCGGCCACGTACCTCGGCCAGAACGCTCAGAATCTCAGGCGACGTCGCCATCGCCGAAGTCTAGGGATTCCCTGAAACAGCAACGAACGTTGCCTTACTCGCGGCCACGGGTGCACCGTAGTGGCCCTCCGCCTGTCCCGCATCGGCCCCCAAACCTGACGTCCCTGCCAATCCACCCACCACACCCACCGAACGAGGTTTGCCAGGTCCATTGCAACCACCCCGTATCCAGCTGGCGCTACCGCAGATCGCGTGGTGGCTCTCGATCGCCATCTAGACCGATCCGGCGACCACGCCCTTGGCAAGAGTGATCTGCGACGGGGTGTAGCTGTCGAGGCTGGCGGTGGTCGCGTTGTCGATGTCCCAGCACACGCACGTGGCCGCGACCAGTACCGCGCCGACGGCGATGCCTCCTTCCGTGGTGCCGGCGAGGATCACGCCGCCGACCATGACGATCACGATGCCCATTCCAGCGCGTCGACCGATTTGTTCCTGCAGGAAGACGTTCGCAATGAGCGCCGTCGCGACGAGTTGAAGGTTCAAGAACAACGACACCGTTCCAGCTGGAGTCCGATCGAGGGCCAAGACGAACAGGACCGGCGCGAGACCACCACCGAAGGCTACGGCGATCATCAGCCGTGATCGCTGACGGCGCGAGGCCGTCGATGGTTGTCCGCCGAATGCGAAAGGTGCGACGGCGACTGCTGCACCGAGGTACAGCAGACCGGCCAAGGTAACCGCACCAACCTTGTTGACAACCAGCTTCGTAGCCGGAGTAGCGGCGCCGAACAGAACCGCCGCGAGCGCGCACCACACCCAGCCGTGCCGCTACGTCAAGTGCCGGCCGGGTTCCACGAACCAAATCTACGCCCGTCGCCCGCCGCCACTCCCTCGGCAACGACCGTTGAAACGCCAAGAGTCGAATGTCGAAAGAGCTTGTGTCGTTGGGCCCTGCCTGTGCGGGATTGGAAACGCATTGCTGGGAGACGAATGCCATCGCATCTCACGCCGAGGGTGCAGCTCGTGCGGGGTGCAACCAGACAACTCGCCGCTAGGCGATCGGTGTCGCGATGCTGATGAACGGTGGACTGGCCACCATCAACGGTCCTCGCGAGTACTCCGCGTTCTCTGAATTCACGATTGAACCGGCAATGGTTGCGGAGCCAACGCCTGTCAAAATGAGGGAGGAACCCCAAGGCCGTCGCGCTTGCCTGACTTCGCGCGAACCCACGACCGAGTTCGGGTAATAGCCGCTGGCTATCGCTGCAAGACCGGCAACCGGGTTGGTCACAGCGCTGTTGCAGCGGAGAGTTGCATGTGTACCTCGGGAGCCCGGTGTGACGTTGCTTGCTGCTGCTGGCATTGGTCTGGCGATTGGGTTCCTCGGTGGGATGTTCGGCAAGGGCGGATCAGCGATCGCCACACCATTGCTCGCAGCAGTCGGTGTGCCGGCAATCGTCGCTGTCGCGGCTCCGCTGCCGGCGACGATTCCTTCCACGTTCGCCGCGAGCTCGGTCTATTGGCACGCTCGATTGATCGACTGGCGAATCGTGCGGTGGAGCCTCGGTTTCGGTATTCCCGCGACGATTGTTGGCGCTGTCGCGACTCACTGGATCGGTGGTACGGCGCTCGTCACCGTGACCGACTGTGTCCTGGTGGTGCTCGGCCTCCGCTTTCTGGTCGCTCGTGATACCGACCTGGCAGATCCCGTCGATCCACCGCGTGACAGTGCTTGGCTCCTTGCCGCAGTCGCGACGGCGGTCGGTCTCATTTCAGGGTTGCTCGCCAACAGCGGCGGATTCCTGCTCGCACCGTTGTACATCGCGGTTCTGCGACTGCCGGTGAAGGCCGCGTTCGCGTCGTCGCTGGCGGTCGCAACCGTGCTCGCCGTGCCCGGCACCATCGTGCACACCGTGCTCGGCCACATCGACTGGGTCCTCGTCGCAGTGTTCGCCGTGACGTCGGTACCGCTGTCATTCCTCGGCGCCAAGGTTGCACTGCGTACCGACCCGAAACGACTCGAACGCGCCTACGGCGCGGTGATCGGCGTCCTCGGCATCGTCTTCCTGATCGCCCGATGACCCAAACCATGTCCCCAATACCCACCACAACCCCCACACTGAGTCCACGATGATCAGCCTGCTCGCCTCGATCCCCAGCCCACCCGGCAAGGGCATTCACATCGGACCGCTGCAATTTCGTGCCTACGGGTTGATGATCGCGATCGGCGTGATTGTCGCTGCCCGATGGTCAGATCGACGATGGCAGGAACACACCGGGAAACCCGGAGTCGTCAGCGGCCTCGCCGTCTGGGCGGTGCCAGCCGGTGTCATCGGAGCACGCCTCTACCACGTCATCACCGACTACGAGCTCTACACCCACAATCTCCTCAAGGTCTTCGCGATCTGGGACGGAGGGCTCGGCATCCCCGGCGGCATCGCCGCAGGCGTCGGAACCGGGGTCCTCGTCGCCAGACACCGGAGCCTCCCGATCGGCCAACTTCTCGATGTGGTCGCTCCTGCGTTGCCACTCGCCCAGGCGATCGGCAGATGGGGAAACTGGTTCAACCAGGAACTGTTCGGACGCCCATCGACGCTGCCATGGGCCGTACGAATCGACGCCGCCAATCGCCCGGCAGGCTTCGAAACCTTCACGACGTTCCAGCCGACCTTCCTCTACGAATCGCTGTGGAACCTCGCGGTCGTCGCCGTCGTGCTGTTGATCGAGCGGCGTCGCCGTCTGCGTCCCGGCCGGCTGTTCGCCGTGTACATCGCCGGATACGCAATCGGCCGATTCATCGTCGAACGAATGCGTATCGACTTCGCCCACAGGATCGCCGGGCTACGCGTCAACGAATGGACGAGCATCGCTTCATTCGTCATCGCCATGGGTTTCATCGTCAACGGACGCGTCGATCCGATTGCACCCGAGCTCGACCCATCGGAGATAGCTACACACAACACATAGTCGCTGACCGGCTGACCAACCCGGCCGCAGGACAGGCCAACTCCCATCACAGCCGATGGCCGCGTGTAGCGGGACCCGCCTGTAGTGCTACTCCTTTCATAGACGAAGGCTCTCGCTGCGAGAGGTTGGGCGGGCTGGTCCCGGCTGGGTCCGCGACGCACAATTGGCAATGCGACCATCGAGCTGCGCTGAATTCCAAACAGACAGCGCCGTCATGAGCGACCAAACGGACCTCAACTTTCGCCCGCTGACCGCACTTTGCGTCCTAGCCGTGGCTGCCTCCATCGGGGTGGCCGTGGTCTATTTCACGAAGACCGCCGACGCGCTTCCAAGCTTCGTTCCCGGCCATTCGACCGGGAACACCCACCGTCGCGTGATGCACGGCTTCGCGTTCGTGGGCTTTGCCGAATTTGCCACCATCGGAGCGTGGTTCTCGACGGGACCAACCAAGCCGAAGAGCCCAACCAGCAGTTGACAGACAATGGGTTGAAGGTGGGCCGAGTCCGTCGTGATGCACCAGGCGCCTCAACAGACGCAAGACAGGACGACTCAGTTGGAATCGGCGGTCGGTCGCCACTCGCGTACACATAGTCTCTCACTATGGATCTCCGCCAATTCGAGTACATCGTCGCAGTCGCCGATCACGGCACCTTCACCAAGGCAGCCATCGCCACGCACGTCTCCCAACCCTCACTCTCCAATGGAGTGCGAAACCTCGAATCGGAACTTGGCATCGAACTGTTCACACGCCTCGGACGAACCGTCAGATTGACATCGGGCGGCGAACAGGTTGTCGACGCCGCGCGACGGGTGATCCGCGACGTCGCTGACCTGACCACGGTCTCTCGTTCCGTTACCGACCTGCACACCGGACGTCTCGATCTCGTCGCCCTGCCAACACTCGCCGTCGACCCCCTCGCTCAACTCGTTGGCCAATTCCGCACACGCTTCCCGGGGATCACCATTCACGTTGGAGAACCGGAAGACGCATCAAGCGTCGAGCGCGAGGTTTCATCCGGGAAGGCTGAGCTCGGGTTCACCGACATCACCACCGGTGGCCTCGGCCTCGCCCGAGTCGAACTCTTCCGACAAGAAGTATTCGCCGTCTGCCCGCCCACAACCACCCTGCCCGACGGCCCGATCACACACGAACAACTCGCGGTCATGCCCCTCATCGCAAC
>JANMQX010000294.1:0-2019 GCA_031370745.1 Ilumatobacteraceae bacterium | reverse complement strand
ATGGGCCGCCTCGAGATATCGCTCGGCACTGTCAATCCGCTGCCGCACGACGCCACATTGTCAAGTCTCAAGTTGATCGGCGCCGAGATCGTGCCGGTTCTGCATCAGATGGGTCTGGTGAAGTCATGACCGATACAGCAGTTCGTGCCCCAGGGTCAGCCTTCATCGAAGGTTCCGTCGGTGCAGCGGGCTTCACCGTTCGTTACTTCGAGGCAGGCGACGGACCTGCCGTGCTCTGTCTGCCCGGCGCCGGCGGGCCCGTCATGACGTTTGCCCTCGACATCCTTGCCGAGCGGTTCCGCGTGATCCTGCTGGAGCTTCCCGGGTGGGGTACGCAGCCGAACGATGTCGCCGATTTCGACGGCCTTGCCGACCAGGTCGCCGAGATCGCCACGGCCCTTGGCCTCGAGCGTTTTCATCTCATGGGTACATCGTTGGGCGGGGCCTGCGCGCTGCACTTCGTCGTCCGCCATCCCGACAGGGTCGAATCGCTGGTGCTCGAAGCGCCGGCCAAGTTCCGCGAATCGTCGGCGAACCCGGCGACTCTCGCGCCCGAAGCCTTCGTCAAGGCGTTCCGGTCGCACCCCGATCGTGTGCCGCACATGAGCCCTCCGGATCCCGAGTTCATGGGCCGGGTTTGGCCGACCGTCGAGCGATTGATGGGAGACGGGCTCGACGACGGACTCACCGCTCGGCTCGCCGAGGTTCCGACACTCACCCTGATCCTGTTCGGTCGCAACGACGGGCTCATCAATCCGATCAACGGTCGAGTGCCACGCCGTTACATGCGCAACTCCTCGCTGCAGTACGTCTATGACGCGGCTCACGACATTCAATGCGATCGCCCCGAGGCGTTTGCCGATGTCGTCGGCGACTTCTTGCACCGCGGGATGCAGTTCATGATCAACGATCAGGACGGTCTCATCAATCCATAGGCGATCCACAGTCGCTACGGTGGCGGCGATGAGCTCTGGCCGCGGTCGCAATTCGTCGGCGGCCGATGTCGAAGCCGCAGCACGGTTCCACGAATTCGGCGAGCTCGACATGCCGCGATTCCAAATCGGGTTCCCGCCGCAACATCTGCTCCTCGCTCTGATCGGCGACTACTGGTCGGGACGCTGCGAAGCGTTGCCATCCGCGGCACTGGTCGATCTGCTTGCCGAGTTCGATGTCAACCCGTCGGGTGCCCGTGCTGCATTGAGCCGCCTGTCGATCCGCGGCTTGCTGGTGGGGACCAAAGAAGGGCGCAACACGTCGTATCGGGTGGCCGAGGGATTCCGGAGCCTGCTGCCATACGGCCCGATCCACACCCGTGCGTTCGCCAAGCCGGCGCCGATGTGGGATGGCGTGTGGACGATGGTGGCGTTCACGGTTCCCGAAGACCAACGCAGGTTGCGCCCAATGCTTCGGGCGCGGCTTCAATCGCTCGGTTTCGCCCCGCTGTACGACGGGCTGTGGGTGTCGCCACACGCCCCTGGGAAGGAGCTCGACATCGCTCTGCAGATCGCTCCGCCGAAGTCATGCACCGTGATTCGGGCCGCAGAGCTGCCCGCCCGCGCCCGGCTGGCCGTCGCCTCGGCCTGGAACCTCGACGATCTCGGAGCGTCCTATGCAGAGTTCGTGAAAACTTTCCGGCCGGTGCTGCGGCGTCTGCAGAGCGGTCGGACCGGCTCGACAGAGGCACTGGTCAGCCGCACGAGAGCGAACTATCGCTGGTTCGTGTTTGCCGTGACCGACCCCGATCTGCCCGAAGCGCTGCTGCCGCGGCGATGGCCGCGAGCGGCCGCGCACGACCTGTTCGTCGATCTGGTCGATGGATTGGCCTCGCTGGCCGTCGACCGCGTCCGTGAGATCGTCTCCAAATACGACCCTGCGCTGGGCAAACTGGTTCGTCTTCGACCGTCTGAGCGAAACCCTTGACAGAAGTGACATCACTGTGACATCATTCTAATGTCATAGAAAGGACAGAATGATGTCACCCTTCTTCGGAAGCCCACAGTTCATTGCCGCAGTCCACGA
>JANMQX010000255.1:0-4751 GCA_031370745.1 Ilumatobacteraceae bacterium | reverse complement strand
CTCAGTCTCAACGACGTTCTGCCGCTGCAACGCAATCGCCGACCAGTGGCCAGCGATGTCGCGGGGGTAGCAGCGTTGGCTGTGCTGGTGGTGTTGATCCGTCGAGGATCGATATCCACGGGATCGTTGAACAGCGTGGTTGATCCCACGTTGGTCGCGGTGCCGGTTCTCGCGGCCATCGCTCTCGCAGCAGTGGTCGTGCGCGTTGTGCCGATCACCCTGCGCGCCGCATCGGCGGCCAGCCCGCGCCGGTGGCCACTGACGAAGCTGACGTTGGCCGAAGCCACCGCTCAACCGCTTCGGGCGATTGCCACGGCGTCATTGATCGCGGTCACCGTCATGTTCGCGTTGTTGACGTTCGGATACGCGTCGACGCTGCAGCTGGGCTCGCGTGATCAAGCGGCGTTCGCCGTTCCGTACGACTTCCGGTTGCAACTGGGATCGGCCCTCGTCCGGCCGCAGGCGCTTGCCCCGAAACAAGGTTGGGCGGCCTTGGCGCCAGGCACGGTCACCACTGACGTGTTGCGTCGCGGCGTCGCCGTGCGTCAAACGGCAACGAACTCGCAGACCGTCGAGTTGTTGGGCGTCGATCCCACGACGTTGGACGAGTTGCACGGCTGGCGAGCGAGCTTCGGGGCCGCACCAGGGGAGCTCGCCAAGAAGATCGATCAGGCGGCCCCTGGGCCGCTCGGCACGACCTTGCCGGCTGACGCAGTGTCGATCGAGTTCGACGGAACCGGATTCGAGGGCCTGCACACTTCGGCGGTCATCGCCAGAGTCGATGGCACGTGGCACGAGATCACACTGGACGAGGAGTTCGCCGGAGGAGCTCGCACTGCTCTGACGCCCGGCGACGCCGGGGGACAGCTCATCGGTTTCCGGTTGGCGCAACCCGCCGACGTATCGGCACGCATCGAGCATCACATCGGGGAGGGCACGACATCCGAAGCCGCACGAGCGATCGATGTCGTGCTCGATCACGTCCAGACCGCGGCCGCCGGCGGCGACCGCACAACTGTCGGCCTGCATTTCGAGCGGCTCCGGGCGGCCGACGCATCGGTCGAGGTCCAACCCGATTCGTCGGTTCGCGTCACCGGCTCATTGTTGGGCGTCGCGATCCTGGTGACGCCGAGCGGCCCGGGTCAGGACGCTCCGTTGAACGCGGTCGTGGACCCCTCGACCGCTCGAACCGCAATCAACGGAATTGTGTCGATCGAGACCAGCAGCGGTTTCCTGCAAGTGCGACCAACTGCAATCGCCAGCCGCTTCCCTGGTGCGAGCGCGAGGTTTGCGATCATCGACATCGACACGCTCCAGCCGGCGCTCGATCTGCTGCAGCCTGGTGCCGGCACTCCCAACGAGGTGTGGCTAGCCGCAGACACCGGTGCACACGAGCGTCTGCTGGCCACGCAACTCGACGATGCGGCCTTCCACACGATCACAGTGGATCGTCGATCGACGAGGCAAACCGCGCTTGCCACCGACCCACTCTCGGTGGTGACGCTGTTGATACTCATGGCTTCGGCGATCGTCGCAATCGTGCTCGGGACATGCGCCGTGGTGTTCGGAGCAGCCGCTGACGCCAGCGACGATCGTCCGCTGCTGCGAATGTTGGCCCTCGAGCGCGTGGATGGTCGACGGCTGGTTCGGATGGTCGCAGGCAAGTCGCTCGCCGCAGTGTGCCTGGCGTTGCCGTTGGGATTGGTCGGTGGTCGCTGGCTGTTGCAGATCGCCACGCGCCTGGTCGCCGTGTCGGCCACATCGGGAAATCCGAACCCGCCGCTGCGACTGTCGGTGCCGTGGCTCTCGGTGGCCGCGCTGTCGGTAGGCCTGCTCGTCGTGCTCGCAGTTGGCGCTGTGATCGGTGCGACATCGGCTCGTCACGTGCCCGACGAGGATCTGTTGCGCGGCACGACATGACCATTGGCCTGCCGCACGAGGATCCGGTCATCGACATCGACGACGCGTTCGTGTTGCACCGCGGTCGCACGCACGATGTCGCCGCGTTGCGCGGCCTCACCCTGCGAGTCGATCCCGGCGAGCGGATCGTCGTCCGTGGCCCGAGTGGAGCCGGCAAGTCGACCCTCGTCGCCGCGGTGATCGGGCAGGTCAGCGCGAGTGCCGGTCGCATCAGGCTGTTCGGTCACGACATCGCCCAGATGGACCATGCCGCGTCAGTGCGATTGCGCACGGCCCACGTGGGCGTCGTCAGCCAGCGCTCAGGTCTCGACCTGATCGATGATCTCGACTGCCTCGACAACGTCGCGGTGCAGTCGCGACTTGCCGGGCTGCGCCGCGACCAGGGCCGGCGAGCTGCCGCTGCCGCACTGGAACGGCTTGGCCTCGCCCATCTCGCGCACCGCCGCCCGACGTCGCTGTCGGGAGGTGAACGTCAACGCGTTGCTCTTGCTGCGGCCCTCGCGCACGGTCCGGGACTCGTGATCGCCGACGAGCCGACCGGCGAGCTCGATGCGGTCAGCGCTGACCAGGTCTACGACTTCTTGCGCGAGCACGCCGAGCGCACCGGAGCGGCGTTGCTGGTGGTGACTCACGATGCTCGGGCCGAACGCGTGGCAACGCGAGTTCTCACCATCCACGACGGCCGGCTCAGCGAGGAGACGCTCGCCGGCCGCACGACGCTGGTGGTCGACGGTCGCGGGTGGGTGCGACTTCCCGATGTACTTCGAACCGATGCGCGGATCGGCGGTCGTGCAGTCGCTGTAGCGGTCGATGGAAACATCAGCCTCGTCGGCTCCGGTCCAGTGGCGTCTTCATCCTCGGGAACCACCGGCGCCGTCGGAACCTTCGCGTATGGAGGCACCACGATCGCGGACGACGTCGCGATCAGCGTCCGAGAGGCGGAGATCGATCTGCCGACGACCACCATCGGTCCGGTCTCGATGGAGCTGCGCCGCGGACAGCTCTCGGTGATCACCGGCAGATCGGGTTCGGGCAAGACCAGCGTTCTGTCGATCGTGATGGGCGTCACTCAGCCGACCCGCGGTGTGGTCGACCAGCGTTCGAGCTCGTTTGGCTGTGCACCACAAACGCCGGCATTTGCCGATC
This sequence comes from Ilumatobacteraceae bacterium, assembly GCA_031370745.1. Lineage (GTDB taxonomy): Bacteria > Actinomycetota > Acidimicrobiia > Acidimicrobiales > Ilumatobacteraceae > JAENVT01. The sequence goes on along the minus strand of JANMQX010000255.1, from coordinate 1,685 downwards.
AGCAAAGTGTCCTCGACAACATCGACCTCGTCAGGGCGATCCGATCGGAGCCCTTCGATCACGACGAACTCCGTCTGCTCGATGCGCTGGGCCTCGGCGGTCTCGCTGACCGGCCGGCTGGCGCCCTGTCGGGCGGCGAGCGACAGCGATTGGCTCTGGCGCGGGCGCTCGCCGTGCAGGCCGATTTGGTGGTGCTCGATGAGCCGACGTCTCAGCTGGACCGCGCTACGGCACGGTTAATATCCCGTGCGATCAGGGACTGCGCCGACCGCGGCGCATGCGTCGTTTGTGCCAGTCACGACGAGGAATTGATTGGCGTTGCCGACCAAGTCATCGACCTCGGAGCCCCGCCCAGCCTGGCGGGGGTTGCTTGCCACTAGCAAACGCTGGCTGTTATGGTGCGCGTGCGATTCGTACTCGAATCGTACTGTCGGTCGCATCGGGGGCGAGCCAAGTTGGCTGGTCCCCCTCGCGTTCCGAGGGGGAGAAACCAATATGCCAACGAAAGGCAGGACCATGAGGTTCAAAAAAGCGTCAGCGCTCTTTATCGCGCTGGCAGTTGTAGGCGTCGCCTGCGGATCTGACACGAAGAGTGCCAGCGACACTGGTGCACCAGCAGTTACGGCGGCTCCTGGGGCAACAACGGCTCCAGCCGGCACGACCGCTCCCAGTGGCACGACCGCTGCTGGTGGCACGTCGGCACCCGCCGCCGGAGGAACGCTGATCATCTCTTCCGACTTGCCGTTGCAGGGCGCTTCGAAGGATGCATCCACCGACACCAACAACGCAATGGCGTTGATCCTTGAGCAGGCCGGAGGCAAGGCCGGTGCATACAACATTCAGCTGAAGTCATACGACGACTCGACCGCTGCCAAGGGCGGCTGGGACGACGCGACGTGTGCAAAGAACGCCAACGACCACGTGGCCAACAAGGCCGAGGTCGCTGTCATGGGCACCTACAACTCAGGTTGCGCCAAGATCGAGGTCCCGGTGCTCAACCAGGATCCCAGCGGGCCGATGCTGATGGTCTCGCACGCCAACACCAACCCGGGCTTGACCAAGGCTTGGGACCCGGGCGAGCCCGACAAGTACTACCCGAACGGCACCCGTAACTATGGCCGAATCATCGCCACCGACGACTTCCAGGGCCAGGCCGACGCACAGTTCGCCAAGCAGGACCTGAAGGTCACCAAGTGCGTCGTGTTGAACGACGCTCAGACATATGGCGTCGGCGTTGCCACCGCCTTCAAGGCCGAGGCCAAGAAGCAGGGCATCGAGATCGTTGCCGACGAGGCATGGGATGCGAAGCAGCCGAACTACACAGCGTTGTTCGAAGGCTTCGTCGACCTCAAGCCCGACTGCGTCTTCCTCGGTGGCATCAACGACAACAACGGTGAGCAGCTGATCCGCGACAAGGTCGCAGTGCTCGGCCCCAACACTGGTGCTGTCAAGCTGATCGCCCCCGACGGCTTCACCGGCTATCCCAGCGTGCAGAAGCTCGCTGAGGCGCAGGACATGTACATCTCCTTCGCCGGCCTGCCTGCGTCGGAGCTGACCAAGAACGGTGGCGCCGGCGCCAAGTTCGTGACCGACTTCAAGGCGAAGTTCGGCCATGATCCGGCCTCGAGTTACTCGATCTATGGTGCGGCCGCAGCGCAGTACATCATGGCGGCGATCGCCGCGTC
>JANMQX010000237.1:0-34307 GCA_031370745.1 Ilumatobacteraceae bacterium | reverse complement strand
GGTTCTGCGGCACCGGTTGCCTTCGTGCGTTCGCCGCCGATCCCCACGCTTATACGTCGTGAGCATCGACCTCGCCTCGGTCGAAGAGCTGAGCCGCAAGCTCGACATCGTCGACTACCTCGCCGATCAGGGGTTGGCGACCGCTCTGTTCTGTGCGGCTCGGCTGCCTCAGCCGTTGCTTCTCGAGGGCGAGGCCGGGGTCGGCAAGACAGAGGCGGCAAAAGCGCTGGCCGCGACACTCGACACTCCGCTCGTGCGGTTGCAGTGCTACGAGGGCATCGACGCCGCCGAAGCGCTGTACGAGTGGAACTACTCGCGCCAGCTGTTGGGCATCCGCGCCGCGGAGGCGGCAGGCAAACCACTCGACAGCGACGATCTCTTCACTCCCGAGTACCTGATCGCCCGCCCGTTGTTGAAGGCAATCGAACATCTCGGACCTCGGCCGGTCGTGCTGCTGATCGATGAAGTAGATCGCGCCGATGACGAGTTCGAGGCCTTCTTGTTCGAGCTGTTGGCCGAGTCGTCGGTCACGATTCCCGAGCTCGGCACGATCACAGCGGCATTCCCTCCGATCGTGGTCCTGACGTCGAATCGCACACGCGATCTGCACGACGCGTTGAAGCGACGATGCCTGTATCACTGGATCGACTATCCCGACGTCAACCGCGCCACCGCGATCGTCAGGCGACGCGTGCCTGCCGCCACCGCTGATCTGGCGGGGAACGTTGCCGCCGCAGTGGCCAGGCTGCGAACTCTCGACGTTCAAAAGCCGCCGGGAATCGCCGAGGCGATCAATTGGGTGGCCGCGCTCGAACTGCTCGGGATCGACCTGCTCGACGGCACCGCTGTCGAGCGCACACTGGGCTCCGTGATGAAGTATCGGGAAGACCTCGAGCTCGTCGCCCATCGTGGGTTCGGATGGGTGGCGACCGGGTCGGACCAGTCGACGAGCCAGAAGCACGACTAGCGGTGGTCGACCTGGCGACGGTCGCCGCGACCTTTGGCGATCGGCTTCATTCAGCAGGAATTCCAGTGACTCCGGAGAGATCGGGGCGATTCGCTGCGGCAATCGACCTGACTGCGCCGGCAACCTACGCCGACCTGTATTGGGCGGCGCGCATCACGCTGATCAGCGGCCACGATCAACTCGAACAATTCGATCGGGTCTTCGCTCATGTCTTCGGAGAGCTTGCCGACCACGCCGGTCCACGCGGCGACCCGGGTTCCCCGCCTGCGGGCAGCAAACCTCGACGTCGATCGGCGCAGAGCTCCGAGAACCGGCGCGGCGCATCGGGCACCGGTCGATCGGGCGAGGACCATCGTCACGGTGACGAAGACGTCGAGGGTCAAACGCTGGCGATGACCACCAGCGGCGACGAGCACCTGCACCAGGCCGACTACGCCGCGCTGACTCCCTCGGAGCTGATTGGCCTGCGGAAGTTGATGACCCAGATGCGCGTCGCCCCGCCGAAGCGAACGCGTCGTCGCACACAACGATCATCCAGAGGGCACCGCCTCGACATGCGCGCCACGATGCGTCGAAGTCGCCGCACCGCGGGTGATCCGGTCGAACGAATCCGGCGACGTCACACCGTGCGGCCTCGTCGCCTCGTCATGATCGCCGATGTGTCCGGTTCGATGGAGCCATATGCCCGCGCCTATCTGCAAATGCTGCACTGCGCGGCCGGTGGCGCCAACGCCGAGACCTTCGTCTTCGCGACCCGGCTCACACGACTGACCCGCCATCTACGCGTCCGCAATCCGAACGTTGCACTCCAGCGAGCAGCAGCGAGCGCTCCGGATTGGGCTGGAGGCACACGACTCGGCGACGCCCTGAAGGCCTTCAACGATGGCTGGGGACGACGGGGTCTGGCTCGCGGTGCCGTGCTGCTGATCGTGTCGGACGGATGGGATTCCGGAGATCCTGCGGTCGTCGCCGAACAGATGGCCAGATTGTCGCGGCTGGCCCACCATGTCGTGTGGGTGAACCCGCGCAAGCAGAGCCAGAGCTATCGACCGTTGGTCGGCGCGATGTCGGCGGCGCTGCCGTACATCGATTCGTTCGTCAGCGGCCACTCCCTGGACGCGATGCACGAGGTTCTGCAGGCAATCGGCCAGCCAGGCAGCGTCGGCCAAACTCCCCCAAGCTGAGACGAGTTTGGAATCACTCGGCGTGCTGTCGAGCAGTGGATCGGTCCGCTCGGTCGTTCGGTCGCGCGAAATGCGATCTGTCCGGTCGTCATCGCCTCCGAGTTGGACGCCTAGCCGATGGAACCCTGGCTCGACATCTGCCGCCGCTTCGTCGCCTCCCCTCGAAAGGAGGCTGACGAAGTCGGCGGCAAACGGGCCTCCCTACGCCTTCGGATTACTTTGGGGTCGGAGCGCTGGGGGCTCTTTCGGAATTCTGAACGAGACCGAAGCAGACCCGAAAGGGACTTTTGGCCCGATCTGTTCGCTGACCCACACCAGTGCCGAACGGGGCTGAACGATCGTCGCCGACGCCCCACTCGAAGGCCCGCTCGCACCAGAGGTCGACAGGGCCAGCCCCCACGGGCCCGGCTCTTGAAATTCGAACGAAACGGGCTCCCACCAGGCATTGACCATGACATACAGGCCGCCGGCCGACCACGCCAGCGAACGCGATTCCGTCGACGAGTCAGGCGTCGACTGGGCGCCGTAGAAGGTGAAATCGCGCGGCGGGTGCGACCCACGGAGCCGCAACAGGGCCTGCACGAAATCGTGGAGCTCGGCCCAGGCATGGAGCCGGTTCCAGTCAACCCAGGTCTCCTCGCTGTCGAAGTTGTACGGGATGTCGAGACCGCCCTGAGTGCGGGCGAACTCGTCGCCCATCACGAACATCGGGGTGCCCGCTGACAACAGCAACATCGTGAAGTAGTTCTTCAACTGCTGCATCCGCAGCGAGTCTCCCGAGTCCCAAGAATGATGATGATCACTGGTGAGCACCGTCAGGTCGTTCATGGTCAGGCCGTCGTGAGCGGTGAGGAAGTTGACGCTTGGCGCCGACCCGCCGGGAAACAGATCGGGGCTGCCCTGTACGCGTTGGATCACCGCCGAGACCAAACCCGGCTCGCCGCGCACGAAACCGCGCACATCATCGCGGAAACGATCGTTCCACTGCAGCCAGGGATCCTTCCAGTGGCCGAGCTGGTAGGCGGCAAGATCCCACGGCTCGGCAACCAGACGAACGTCGCGGCGGGCACCCCACTCGGTAACGCGGTCGACAAGCCCGCCTCCATCGCGGGTCAGCAGCGAGGCCAGGTCGAAGCGGAACCCATCAATCCCTAGATCGGCGAAACGTGCGAGCGCAGTGAGGACCAATTGTTGGATGTTGGAATCGCCGGGATTCGACACGTTTCCCGTACCGCTGTCGTCGTTGTAGGTGCCATCAGCTCGGTGCAGATACGCGTTGGCATCGTCGAAGCCGCGCAGCGACAAGGTCGGCTTCGTCGGGTCGGCTTCTGCGGTGTGATTGAAGACGACATCGAGCCACACCTCGATGTCGTGCGCATGAGCTGCCGCGACCAGGGCGGCCAGCTCTGCGGGAGCATCGTCGCCGGCCGCATACGGCCGGTGCACAGCGCCCCAAACCAGGGGCATGTATCCCCAGTAGTTGTCGGACGTGTCGAACGGATGCACCGGCATCAGCTCGACCACGTTCACGCCGAGCTCGGCCAGATAGGGCAGGTGCTCGACGCATCCGGCAAAGGTGCGGCCGAAGCCGCGGACGTGCAACTCGTACACGATCGGGTCGGCGTGATGTCTTCCCAGCGATCGCTGCATCGGCCAACTGCTGCGGACCACGCTGCGGGCCCCGTCGGCAGTCATCACCACGTCCTTCGCGTCGGGGTCGAGCAGCGGTCCGACGCCGTCGACGACGTACCAGTAGATGTCGCCGTCTCCTGCCGCGGCGTCGCAACCCCAGCGTGGCCCTTCCAGTTGTCGCGTCATGACCGTCTCTGAGACGGTCAGCGTGCGACTGCTGTGGATGAAGAGCGAAACGCGATTGGCGGTCGGAGCGTGCACCGAGAAGCGATCTACCACGTCCTCAGCATGGCATCGCCTCTAGCCTTGAGGACAATGGCTGTCACCCCCACCGTTCATCCCACCGGCCCTGCTGACGTCTCGCGGGCGCTCAGCCTGCACGGCTATCTGCCCGACGACGGCTTGGCCACGTCGGTGTTCTTGGCACTTGCATTGAAACGCCCGCTGCTGCTCGAAGGTGAAGCCGGGGTCGGCAAGACCGAGGTTGCCAAAGTAATAAGTCGGTGGACAGGTGGCGAGCTCATCCGCCTGCAGTGCTACGAAGGTATCGATGCCGCACAGGCGGTCTACGACTGGGACTACTCGCGCCAACTGCTCCATCTGCGCGCCGCCGAAGCCAGTGGAGAAGCTCGCGGCGTCGGTACCGGCGTGTTGGAGGAGCAGTTGTACAACGAGCGGTTCCTGCTGAAGCGAGCGCTGTTGCAGGCCATCGATCACCGCGGCGACTTACCTCCGGTGCTGTTGATCGACGAGATCGATCGCGCCGACGACGAGTTCGAGGCGTATCTGCTGGAGATGTTGTCGGACTACCAGATCACGATTCCCGAGCTCGGCAAGTTCACCACGACCCGCCCGCCGATCGTGATCTTGACCTCCAACCGAACGCGCGACGTGCACGACGCGCTGAAGCGGCGCTGCCTGTATCACTGGGTCGAGCATCCCGACTTCGAACGTGAGGTCAAGATCGTACGCATGCGCGTGCCGAACGTGATCGAGCCCCTGGCGCGTCAGGTAGCTGCGGCCGTCGAGGCGATGCGGGCCCTCAACATGTACAAGCCGCCGGGTGTCGCCGAGACCATCGATTGGGCGCAAGCGTTGGGGGCGTTGGGTGTGACCGAGCTCGACGAGGCGACAGTCGAGTCCACATTGGGAACTGTGCTGAAGTATCGGGAGGACCAAGAACGGGCTCGGCAACACGGCATTGCCAGCATGGTCAAGCAGGCCTTCGAGCGGGGTATGCAGCAACCTTGAGCCCGACCCAGCTCGGCGCGACGCCGGCGGAGCGAATGGCGGTGACTTTCGCCCGAGTCTTGCGGGGCGCATCGCTGCTCGTTCCGATCGGCAATGTGTTGATGTTCGTCGAAGCACTCGGAAGGGTGGGAGTGTCGCACCGGGCCAGCGTGTACTGGGCGGCGCGATCGACGCTCGTGCACAAGCCAGAAGACCTTCTCCTGTTCGACCGCGCCTTCGCAGTCTTCTGGGACCACGCCACGTCGACCACTCTCGAGGAGGAGCCCGACGTCGTGACCATCACCCTTGCGACCGACGACGACAGCGAGTCCGACGACGACGACGACGCCGACGGCCAGGCGAACGACGACCCGACGTTGACGTTGCGGTTCTCGGCAATGGAAGTACTGCGCAACAAAGACTTCGGTGCATACGACGAGGCCGAGCTGGAGATGGCGCAGCAGTTGATGAGCAGCTTGCGGTTTGCCGGACCACCGCGACGATCGTTCCGGCTTCGATCGTCATCACGGGGTTCTCGCCCCGATCTGCGGGCGACGCTGCGCAGCGCGATCGGTGCCGGTGGCGAACCGATTCGCCGCTACTGGCAAGAGCCCGGCGAACGCCTGCGACGACTGGTTCTTCTGCTCGACGTGAGCGGCTCGATGGAGCCATACGCGCGGGCGATGCTGCGGTTCGTGCAGGCGGCTGTCGCCGGCCGACAACGGGTCGAGGCGTTTTCTCTCGGCACCAGGCTGACCCGCGTCACGAAGGAGTTGAACAGCCGCGATCCCGACCTCGCAGTCCGCCAGGCCAGTCAACGTGTACAGGACTGGAGTGGAGGAACGCGCCTCGGTGAGTGCCTGCGGCGATTCAACGACGAATGGGGGGTACGTGGGCTGGCGCGTGGCGCGATCGTCGTCATTCTCAGCGATGGCTGGGACCGCGGCGATCCGGAGATGCTCGGCGAGCAGATGCGCCGTCTCCAACGTGTTACCTACGACCTGATCTGGGTGAACCCGTTGAAGGTCACACCCGGGTATGCGCCGCTCGCCCGTGGGATGGCCGCGGCCTTGCCGTATGTTGATCATTTCGTGGAAGGTCATTCGCTTGCGGCAATGGAAGAACTGGCCAGCGTGATCGCAGGCGCGTCGACGAGGAGGTCGTGATGCGTGAACTGTTGGATGACATCGATCGGTGGCGTGCAGCCGGCAAAGCAGTGGCCATCGCTCGAGTGGTCGACATCGAGGGCTCGGGCCCACGAGAGCCAGGTGCGGCCATGGCCGTGAACAGCGACGGCGAAGTAGCTGGATCAGTGAGCGGTGGATGCGTCGAAGGGGCCGTGGTCAGCGAGGCGCTGGCAATCCTCAATGGCGAGGCCGACCAGCGGATCGTCACGTTCGGGTACAGCGACGACGATGCCTTCGCCGTTGGGCTGACGTGCGGAGGAACGATCCGATTGTTCGTCGAGGCTCTTGACTGGTGATCTGGTGACTCGATGACGTCGATGTACGAGTTCCTTCGCGAGCGCATCAAAGCCAACGAGCCGGTGGCCCTGGCGACCGTCGTCGACGGGCCGAACGTCGGCGCCAAGTTGATCGTCACGACGACTGCCGAGCCTCGCGGGGATCTCGGCAACGCCGAGTTGACGCGCATCGTTGCTCGCGATTCGCTCGCCGAGCTCGAAGCCGGCCGCAGCGGTATCCGCAACTACGGCCCAGAAGGTCAGACGACACCCGAAGATCTGGTCAACACACCGACCGTCAGGATCTTCGTCGAGAGCTGGGCTCCTCCACCGCAGATGTGGATCTTCGGCGCCGTCGACTTCACCGCAGCGCTGGCAAAGGTGGCCAAGATCCTCGGCTACCGGGTGACGGTCTGCGACGCTCGCGAGGTGTTCGCCACCCGTCGCCGCTTTCCCATGGCCGACGAGGTCATCGTCTCGTGGCCAGGCCCGGTGTTCGGCGAACGAGGTGACACGTTGAGCCAACGCGATGCGGTGTGCATCCTGACTCACGATCCGAAGTTCGACGTCCCCGCGGTGCAAGGCGCACTCGGCACGCGAGTTGGTTACATCGGGGTGATGGGCAGCCGCAAGACGCACGACAAGCGCATGCAGCGGCTCGCCGAAGCGGGTACCGATCAGCGAGAACAGATCGATCGGCTCATGTCGCCGATCGGTCTCGACATCGGGGCGCGGACGCCGGAGGAAACCGCAATATCGATCTGCGCCGAGATCATCGCCCGGCGAACCGGGAAGACAACACCGTCATTGCGCAGCGCCAGCGGACCAATACACGGCTAGCCGACAACGGCTCGATCTCAACCGATCGGGTTGCCGAACTTGACGTTGCGAATACTGGCGCGTCGCGAGCTGAAATGCCCGACCTCGACGTTGCGACCACGTTGTGGCGCATGCACGATGAGGTTGTCGACGCCCAACCACAGCATGACGTGGCCTGGGTAGTACACGAGATCGCCGGCCTGCGCGTCGTCGATCGTCCTCGCCGACGAGTTGCGCAACTGCGTGATGCTTTGGTGCGCCAATTCGACACCGGTCTGGCCCCAGGCGAACGCTGTGAGACCGGAGCAGTCGAAACCGACGCCAACCTTGCTGGTGTTGCGTTGGTAGGGCACGCCCACCTGCGTCAGTGCCGAAAGCAGGGCGATCTGGTGGGGCTGATCTGCCCGCAACCAGGCTTGTTCAAGCCCTGCTCCGTCGACCCCGAGGTTTGCGGCGACGGCGTAGGCGGCATCTTCGAGGCGAACCACGAAGTTCGCGGTTCCCATCGTGGCCAGTGCGGCTGCCGCACTCGTGGCCACATTGTCGATCGTCGCGGCGACGGCAACTGTCGGAAGTTGCGCAGCACCGGCCGAGCCGGAGCCCATCGCCAGGAAGCCGCCGCCGAGAACACAGCCAGAGAGAACGAATGTTGCAAGTCTTTGACGGATTGTCACGAAGTCCCCTGTCGTGTGGTGGTGTGCACCGCCCGCCTCGGGCAAGTGCTTAGGTCGTGGGGGGGGAGAAAATCTCCTCAAACACGGCGAAAGCGCCATACGTGAGCGCCACCGCAATCGGCTGCCAAAGGAATCCGCCGGCTAACGAACGCCGCCAAGAACCTGTAACACATGACAAGTTATCGTCATCAGATCGCAATACTCAAGTCGGCTGTAACACTTTTGTCATCAAGATTCCCTGACGATTGTTCCAGTCATCGCCTGGACGACCACGAATTCCCTGGTCACGGCCGGACCGTATGCTGAATCGATGACAAGTGCCGCCGTGCTCCTGGCCGCCGGTGGTGGTGCACGATTTACCGGCTCGACCCACAAGTTGCTGGCAACGATCGGTGGGGTGCCGGTGTTCCGGCGGGCACTCGACCACGTCACGGCGGCCGGCTTCGACTGGGTCATCGTCGTCACCGGCGCAGTCGCGCTCGACGTCGACGAAACAACCGTCATCACGGTGCACAACCCGCGCTGGCGGCACGGGCAGGCGGGTTCGCTGCAAGTCGCACTGTCGGTCGCCGACGACCTCGACAGCGACTTCGTCGTCGTTGGGCTCGCCGATCAGCCCTTCGTCCCAACCTCGGCATGGCGGGCGGTCGCCGACTCCGCATCCTCGGCGCAAATCGTCGTCGCTACATACAACGGCGTGCGCGGGCCGAATCCGGTGCGTCTCGCTCGATCGGTGTGGCAGCACATGCCGACCGACGGCGACGAGGGAGCCCGACCCGTGATGCGTCTTCACCCGGATTGGGTCGATGAAGTAGCGTGCGAAGGCTCAGCGGCTGACATCGACACGTTGGAGGATCTTGGACAATGGACAAACTTCTGAACGAATTCACAGTGAATCGGCCGATTGACGAGGCATGGAACGTGCTGACCGATGTGGAGCGAATTGCTCCGTGCATGCCCGGTGCGACGCTCGAAGAAATCGAAGGCGACGTCTACCGGGGCGTCGTCAAGGTCAAGCTCGGCGCCATCTCGACCGCCTTCAAGGGCCAGGCCAGCTTCGTCGAGAAAGACGACGGAAACCATCACGCCGTCTTGAAGGGCGAAGGCCGCGACACCACCGGCAAAGGCAACGCGAGCGCGCTGATCACCGCCAAGTTGGAGCCCGTCGACGACGCCACGACCAAGGTTGTCGTCGAGACCGATCTGCACATCACGGGCAAGGTTGCTCAGTTCGGGCGCGGGATCATGGGCGATGTCAGCAAGAAGCTGATGAACCAGTTCGCGACCAACCTCAACACGATGCTCGATCAGCAGCCCGTCATCGCGCCGTCCGGTGCGAAGCCGGCCGAGAGCGCCGCCACCGACACACCTGCCACCGACACACCTGCCACCGACGCACCCGCCACCGACGCACCCGCCACCGAAGCACCTGCCGACACCGCGCCCGCCGGGAAGGCAGCGGCCAACGGCGCGACTGCGACGGCTCCGTCCGCAGCACCCTCGGCCGTGCGCAAGATCAACGGCCCGGCCGCCGCACCCATCGAGTTGTCCGACGTCGCCGGCTCGGCGATCCTGAAGCGCGCGCTGCCGCTGTTGGGCGGACTGGCGTTGTTGTGGATCGTCGTTCGCCGGCTCAGCCGTCACTGATGACGTGAGCGACGATGTCGCTGCCGTCCGCGAGCTGATCGGCCGAACGCCTCGTGGTGCATTCGAGGTCATCGTGCGTGACGAAGCCGGTGCGCCCGTTGTGCTCCGCAATGCGCCGCTGTTGAATGGCGGAGAGCCGATGCCGACGCGCTACTGGCTGGTCGGAAAGCGTGAAGTCTTGGAAGTGAGCCGGTTGGAGTCGGGTGGTGCTGTGCGCCGCGCTGAATCGGAGATCGATCCTGCCCTCGTTGCCGATGCCCATGCCCGCTATGCCGCCGAGCGCGACGCTGAAGTGCCGGCCGACCACGTCGGTCCCCGTCCGCATGGTGGGGTTGGCGGGACACGCACTGGAATCAAATGCCTCCACGCCCACTACGCCTGGTTTCTTGCAGGCGGGGACGATCCGGTTGGCGCCTGGGTAGCGAAACGGCTCGACGAACAAGTAGATAGTCAACCGTGAACGCCGTGATGATCCGGCTCGGTGACGACGACACGCTCGTCGCTGTCGACGGACAGCACTCTGTCATCCCGCTGGGAGCGGCCACGCTGACCAGTGCGGAGTTGGTCTCGGATCCACCCCGACCGGAGGAACTGACCAACGCGATCGGTCTCGTCGTCGATCATCTCGACGACATGGTTCGTGCTCTTCCTGGCGTGAGCGAAGCTGAGGCCGTTCGCATCGTCGGCTACTTGGCCACGGTGATCGCCGCCGTGGAGTACGGAGGCACGCCTCCGTTGCCATTCTCACTTCGTCGCGAGGCAGCCGAAGACGTGTTCCGGACCGTCGTCACCGAACCTGCCGCGGTGCGGGCCCTGAATCCCGGCCTACCCGCCGACGCAGTCGATACCATCGTCGGCGCCTGCTGCATCGTTGTCGGAATCATGCGTCACCTGCACCTCGATCAGGTCGACGTCGACAACGTTGGGACAGAGCCATGACGTTCGGCCGGCGTGGCGGACTGCATCCATCGATCACGGTCGAGCCAGGCATGCGGCTGTACGGCAAGCGCATCATGCTGCGTCCATTGATGGTCAGCGACTTCCCTCAATGGGCGGAGGTGAGGCAACGAAACGAACAATGGCTGACACCCTGGGAGCCGCTGCGCGCCAACAACCTTGCCGATCCGACACGGCACCGCGATGCCTTCAGTTCGCGTTGCGCGACCCGCGACCGCGAGCGACAGGTCGGCTCCGCATACGGCTTCGGTCTCTTCGTCGAAAACTCCTTCGCCGGCGAGATCAACATCAACAACGTCGTGCGCGGTGCGTTCCAGTGCGGCGTGGTCGGATACTGGATCGATCAGCGCCACGCCGGCAATCGCTACATCGCCGAGGGAGTTGCCGTGATCTGCAAGTTCGCGTTCGACGATCTCCATCTGCACCGCCTGGAGATCTGCATCGTGCCGCGCAACACCAACAGCCGCCGGGTGATGGAGGTGTTGGACATCCGCGAGGAGGGCGTCGCGCTGCGCTACCTCGAGATCAATGGTGCCTGGGAAGATCACATCCGCTATGCGATCACCGCGGAGGAGTGGCTGGCGCGCCGCGACGAGGTCGCCGCGGCCTGGGGCTAGATTCGCGTTATTCGCTGGCGACGCGAAAGGCCTGGGCCTTTGCTTTGCGAAGGTTCGTGCGTCGCTTCCACATCTTCATCTTCCAGTGACGCTTGGTGTCACTTCCGCTACCGGACTTGACCTTTGCCGCGTCGTGATGATGTGCAGGCACCCAGGCTCTGCCCGGCTCGTGCACCTCATCTGGTTCATAACCGGCACTCACCTGTGCAGCAACGGCGTCGAGCTCGCTGTGGATGCGATGCCGCTCGTTGTGAGCGTGGGCTCGGGCGTCCATCTTCGGCGGTGGAACCGCCTCTTGACTGCGATGGCGCTGGCTCATGTAGTACCTCCGTTGTCTGGTCGGAACGTACGGTGCGGCTACCCGTGTGTGCACGGTATCCACACCGACAGGAGTATGGAAGACACTTTGCGTAACATTCGTGCGCGCTTTTGGGTGCGGGCGTGTTACGGCTTCGTTCGGATCTTTGTTTGCAACGCCGCAAGTCGTTCTGCGAACCACGGTTGCCGAGTGCTCCACAACTGCGGCTCGAGCTCGCGCTTGACTGCCGCCGGATGGGTGTCGATGTCGGCCATCGCCGCAATGGTCTTCTTCGCCTCGATGGCCAGTTCACGCGGTGCACTGGCCGCCCGGGCGGCCATTGTCTGTGCGACGTCGAGCAACTGGTCGTCGTCGACACAACGATGAGCCAATCCGACGCGCGCCGCCTCCTCGCCGTCCATCACCTCGCCGAACACGACGGCCGCCATCGCCACCTGCGGCCCAGCGATGCGACGGAGCATCCACGTGTGCCCGCCGCCGGGATGCAGACCGATCTGCAGAAAGCGTGTGTCGAACTTGGCTCGACGCGCAGCCAGGCGAACATCGCATCCCAGTGCAAGGTTCATACCCGCACCGACTGCGGCACCGTTGACCGCAGCCAACGTGGGCAGCGGACTGCGGGCGATTCGAAGGAAGCCTTCGTAGATGGCGCCAAGGCTGGCCTCGCCTGCTTCGGCCAGGTTGCCGAGGTTGGCGCCAGCGCAGAAGGCCGGGGGTGCACCGGTCACCACGATCGCTCCGACCCTCGCGTCACGTTCGATCTCATCCATCGCGTTGACGATCTCCTCGACCATCGCCATGGTCAAGGTGTTGCGTTCGGACGGATTGTTCAAGGTCAGTGTGGCCACACCTTCGGCCTGCGAGACGACTACGAGGGACATGGTTACACCGTAGTTCTGGCACGGTAGCGTCAGCGGCTGATGCTCGACCACGTGTTCACCGATGCCATCAGCGCACTCAGAGACGCGTTCGAGGCGGCGTTCCTTGAGCGCCAAGCCTTCGATGAGCACTTCCAGGTCGACGTTCTGCTTGGAGATCTGTCGTGGGAGACGTCCTACGGCCTGCCGGGCGAAGGTCAGCCACCGCGCGTTGTTGCCCACATCAACTTCGATTGGCCAAGCTGGAGCCAGACCGCATATCGCAGTTGGTGTGTCGACGAGGTGCTCGATCGGCAGCCGGCAATCGAGATGGAGATCGTGTTCCGGGTGCAGCGATTGATCGCCCAACCCGATCCGTCGGTTGTGGAACCAGCGATGCCGGACACGAGCCCGTTGATCGGTAACGAGCGAATGGAGCGCGCCGGGTTGACCGTCGAGATCGGTCATTTCGACGGCATCGACGGCGACCCCGAATACGCCATCGAGGTGACCTACGAGGGTCTGTACGAACTGGCCGAGGAAACCCTCGCCGACGGCGCCAGCACGTTGCTCGACCAGCACTTCGGTGCCCTTGGCGGATGGATCTCGGCAACCCTCGTGAAGCTCGGCGACCTGAAGCTCGGCTTCCGCCCCGCCGACGACGCCAGCCTCTAGCGCCTGCGAGTGCCTTCGCCCCACCCGCGATGGCGAGACACGCTCCGATGCCCGCCGCGGGCGGGAAACACTCGCTAGAGGTTGCCGCCGCGGGCTCGGAGCTCGGTGCGGATGGCTTCGGCGATGTCGAGCGCGAGGATTTCGGCGCCGGTCTGGTTGAGGTGGAAGCCATCGCTGCGACGCACTTCTTTGAACTGGTGGTCACGTGGGTCCTGCACACTCGACGCGAAACCGCCGCTGAGTCCGGAGAAGCGGTTCCACGTGTCGACGAACACGACCTTGGGCCGCTTGGCGGCCTCGGCCACGACGACCTCGTTCTGCACCTGCAGCCGCGCCGTGTTCAGCGGATCGTCGTCATTGGGGATCCCCACCCAGATCAGCGTGCGATTGTCGCCGCCGAGATAGTCCATGGCGGCACCGACTCGCTTGGCGTACTCGGCGCGCCAATCGGCGTCGTCGCCCCCGCTACCGGGCGAGTGTTGGACGGCCCACGTCTTGTCGACGTTGCGCAGGCCCTGGGCGTCGTTGCCGCCGAACGTCACCACCACGATGTCTGGATTGACCGCCGGGATCTGCTGGGCGAAGTGGGCGGGCCAGTCGAAGAAGTCGGGCCGGCTGAGGCCGGACGAAACCTTGTAGTCGAGAGTGGTCTTCACCATCCCGGTCTGCCTCATCAGCTTGTCGAGGTACGGGGCGAACGTGCCGGCGTCGCTGTCGCCGGCGATGTACAACTCGGCCGGGGTGGCGGCCGACGGTGTCGTCTTCGCCTTCGGCTTCAGCTCGGTCGTCGTTGTCGAGGTCGATACCGGAGCAACCGATATGCGGCCACCACTCTCGACCAATGAGGTACTCGGTGCAGTGGGCGCAGCCTGAGTCTGATGGCCCGGCGCGCCGAACACGGCCGTCACCACGGAATACGCCAAGAACAAGACCGCAAGTGCAACAAGCCCGGCCGCAACGCGCCGCGCGGCATAGACCCGAGGTGGCAGGCGCTGGCGCGGTGGTTGTACAGGGGCGAGGTACATCGTCTACCACGGGCGATTCTATGGTGTGGCGCCGTGCAACGAGGCTCTCCGGACGGTGATCCGGCCACGGTAGGATGCCCGATGGAAATTCCACTCCAAAAAATAAATACTCCTAGGGGGAGAACAATGCGCAATACCAAGCGATTTACATCGCTGGCAGCCGTTGCCATGCTTGGGCTGCTTGCCGCAGCCTGTGGCAGTGACAGCAAGTCGTCATCGTCGTCCAACGCACCGTCAGCCGGCGCGACTACAGCAGCCGGCGCGACTACAGCAGCCGGCGGCACGACTGCTCCCGGTGCGACCAGTGCACCCGCAGCCACCACTGCGGCTGGCGGCACCACCGCCGCCGCGGGATCTGCTGCGCCAGGCAGCGGCCCGAAGGTCGGCCTGGTGTACGACATCGGCGGTCGTGGTGACCAGTCGTTCAACGACTCGGCTGCCAGGGGCGTCGAGCGCGCGAAGAGCGAGCTCGGCATCACCTTCACCGAGGCGTCGCCGAACGCTGACGGATCGAATCGCAAGGAGCTCCTCGACCTCGCCGCACAGTCGAGCGACATCGTCATCGCTGTCGGTTTCTTGTTCGAGCCCGACGCTGCGACGGTGGGAAAATCGAACCCCAAAAAGACCTTCGGTGTGGTCGACTCTCCAATGCTCGACTTCACGGCCGACCCGACCGGCGCAACACCGTATGGCCCGAACATCTCCGGACTGGTCTTCTCAGAGGAGCAAGGATCGTTCCTGGTCGGTGCCGCTGCGGCGCTGAAGAGCAAGAGCGGTCAGGTCGGTTTCATCGGTGGCGTCAAGGGCGTCGGTGGTCTGATCGAGAAGTTCGAGGCCGGCTTCACGGCTGGAGCCAAGGCAGCGAACCCCAAAATAAAGGTTGTGTCGAAGTACATCACCGAAGCTCCTGACTTCGCTGGATTCAACGCCCCCGACCAAGCCCGCGACATCGCCACGACGATGTACGACGGTGGCGCTGACATCGTGTACAGCGCAGCCGGCGGATCCGGTGCCGGCGTGTTCCAGGCCGCCAAGGCCTCGAGCGAGGCCAAGGGCACCAAGGTATGGGCCATCGGCGTCGACAGCGACCAGTACAACACTGC
Organism: Ilumatobacteraceae bacterium; assembly: GCA_031370745.1. Lineage (GTDB taxonomy): Bacteria > Actinomycetota > Acidimicrobiia > Acidimicrobiales > Ilumatobacteraceae > JAENVT01. The sequence continues at coordinate 19,139 of JANMQX010000237.1, read as the reverse complement.
CGATCCTGCCGTGAAGGATTACATCCTCACGTCGATGATCAAGCACGTCGATGTGGCCGTGTTCGAGATCATCAAGGCCCAGATGGACGGCAACGTCAAGGGTGGCCCGACTCGCTATGACCTTTCGGTTGACGGTGTCGGTTACGCCACATCAGGTGGCTTCATCGACGACATCAAGGACAAGCTCGAGGCATACAAGGCCGACATCATCAGCGGCAAGATCGTTGTGCCAACTGATCCCACCAAGGCCTGATCAGATCGAATTGATCCAGTGCATCTGAAGTAACGCACGCGAGCGGGGCCGGGCTACAGTCCGGTCCCGCTTCTGCGTTTTGGAGGGCACTTGGCACGAGCAATCGAGTTGGTCGGCATCACGAAACGCTTTCCTGGCGTCGTGGCCAACGATCATGTCGACCTCGCCGTGGAGGAAGGCGAGATCCACGCCATCTGCGGCGAGAACGGGGCCGGCAAGTCGACCTTGATGAAGATCCTCTACGGTATGCAAGCACCCGACGAGGGTGTGATGAAGGTCTTCGGCAACGAGGTGCAGTTCACCAAGCCGACCGATGCCATCAATCTCGGCATCGGCATGGTGCATCAGCACTTCATGCTCGCCGAACAACTCACGGTGCTGGAAAGCGTGATCCTTGGCGCTGAGCCGACACTGCCGGGCGGGCGCATCGACTTCGCCAGAGCAAAGCAACACCTTCGCGAAGTCAGCCAGGCCTATGGGCTCGAGGTCGACCCCGACGAACTGATCGAGACACTCGGTGTCGGTGAACGTCAGCGGGTCGAGATCATCAAGGTCCTCTATCGCGGCGCCAAGATCTTGATCCTCGACGAGCCGACGGCGGTGCTCGTTCCGCAAGAGGTCGAAGCTCTGTTTCGCAACATCCGCGAGCTGAAAGCCAGCGGATCGACCATCTTGTTCATCGACCACAAGCTCGACGAGGTGCTCGCCATCGCCGACACGATCACCGTGCTACGTCAGGGTCATTCGGTGGCGACGGTCAAACCCGCCGACGTCACCGCCCACGACCTCGCCGAGCTGATGGTCGGCTCCGAACTTCCAACACCCAACACGACAGAATCCACTGTCACCGACATCGTGGTCCTGCAGGTCGACGACGTGGTCGTCAACGACGGCGATCGCCCGGTTGTCAGCAACATCAGCATCACCGTGCACCGCGGCGAGGTGGTCGGCGTTGCCGGCGTCGAGGGCAATGGGCAGTCGGAACTGGTCGACGCGATCATCGGCACCCGACCGTTGGCTTCTGGCTCGATCGCATTGCTGGGCGAGGACATCACTCATAGCTCGGTGCGGTATCGCCGCGAACACGGAGTCGGGTACATCCCGCAAGACCGCCAAGCCGAAGGCCTGCTGTTGTCGGCCCCACTGTGGGAGAACGCCGCTCTCGGCCATCAGACGCGGGAGCCTTTTTGCCACGGCTTCTGGATGGATCGAGAAGGAATGCGCAATGCCACCGAACACATCCGCAAGGCGTTCGATGTACGCACCCCCAACATCGACGTCGCCGCACACGCGCTATCCGGTGGCAACCAGCAAAAGCTGATCGTCGGGCGGGAGATGTCGGCGAATCCGACGATGCTGATCGCTTCGCACCCGACCCGCGGTATCGACGTCGGCGCTCAGGCTGCCGTGTGGGACCAATTGAGAGCAGCCAGAGCTGCCGGCTTGGCGACCCTTCTGGTCAGCGCCGACCTCGACGAGTTGATCGGCCTCTCCGACACCATCGTCGTGATGCTTCGTGGCCGTCTGGTCGCAACTCTTGATCCGGCGACGGTGACTCCGCGCGACCTCGGTGCGTACATGACCGGAGCGGCATTGCAGGCAGGCGCGGCGTGAGACCGTTGTTCAGACGCATTGCGCTCGCCGCCGCGGCGCCGGCGATGGCGCTGATCTTTGCCATTGCAGCCTCGTCGATCGTTCTGCTCCTTGCCGGCAGCAACCCACTTCGGGCCTACGGCGACATGCTCAACAACGCCAGCAAGCTCGAGACGATGATCGACATTCTCAATCGGGCCACGCCGTTGTTCACCTCAGGAATCGCCGCGGCCATCGGGTTCCGAATGAACCTGTTCAACATCGGCGTCGAAGGTCAGTATCTGCTGGCTGCATTGGTCGCAGCCGAGGTCGGAGGCGTCATCCGTCTGCCAGGCCCACTGCACGTGACGGTGATCTTCCTGGTCGCCATGTCGGTCGGGGCCGCCTATTCCGGGGTTGCCGGCGTTCTCAAGGTGACGCGTGGCATCAGCGAGGTGATCACGACGATCATGCTCAACGCCATCGCCATATCCGGACTGATCGTCGCCGGGCTGAAAGTGTGGCAGGCGGGGGGATCAGTCGGTGGCAACGTGTCACGAGTCGGAACCGCCGAGATCCCGAAGTCTGGTCGGATTCCCAATCTCAACAAGATCGTCGAGATCTTTACTCGACACATTGGCCGCGACCGCCAGTTGACGGGTGTGTTCATTGTCGCCATCGTCGTCGGGGTCGCCTATCACGTGCTGCTCAATCGCTCGCGATTTGGTTTCGACCTCCGGGCCAGCGGCGCCAACCCGTTTGCTGCCAGAGCCGGTGGTGTCGCACCGAAGCGGATGATCCTGACGGCGATGCTGCTCTCCGGCGCTGTCGCCGGATTGGTAGGCATGACCGAGGTGATGGACAGCGGTGTCTTCCCGTCCAACCCCATCCAGGGCCTCGGATTCGCGGGGATCGCAGTTGCACTGTTGGGGCGAGGCAGCGCGATCGGCGCGGCGATCGCTGCGTTGATCTTCGCCTTCCTCGACATCTCGTCGGGCGTCCTGCAGAACACCGGATCCGCATCGCGCGAGATCGTCCAGATCATGCAGGCGCTCATCATCTTGGCTGCAGTGGTTGCCTACCAGATCACTCAGCGTGTGCGTGACCGTGAAGAAGCCAAGGCGGCCTCGGTGGCGCTGAGCGGAGCCACCGCATGACCGCGGTGACCTACATGAAAAACATGCCGGCGTGGGCACGTTGGATGCTGTACGCGATCGTCGGCGTCGTGGTTCTCAACGTCGTTCAAGGGTTTGACAACACGAGCCTGCTGACTGCAGAGGGCTCGTCTCGGGCGATGTTGCGATGGGGCGTGCCCATCCTGCTGGCAGGCCTCGGCGGGCTCTTTTCCGAACGAGCCGGTGTCGTCAACATCGGCCTCGAAGGCATGATGGTGCTCGGCACATGGTTCGGGGCATGGGGTGCGCTGCAGTTCGGGGCGTGGTGGGGTTTGGTGTTCGGCGCACTCGGCGGCGCAATGGGCGGGCTACTGCACGCTGTCGCGACTGTGCAGTTCGGTGTCGACCATGTCATCTCCGGCGTCGCCATCAACATCCTCGGCCCAGGCTTCGCCCGATTCCTGTCGTCGGAGATCTTCAACAAGAAGTTCAAGAAACAGGGCGGGTCGATCACTCAGTCACCTCGTGTCCCAACCGTTGGGAGATTCACCGTCCCTTTCCTGTCGGGTGGCAACCTGTTCGGTTGGAAGACACCCGACATCCTTGGATGGTTCGACAAGAGGCACTGGTTCTTCATCTCCGACATCACCGGGATCGCCCGCGGTCTGACCAGCGCGATGTCGTGGGTGACGGTCTTCGCCGTGGCGATGGTGCCCTTCTCCACCTGGCTGCTGTGGCGCACACGATTCGGCCTGCGACTGCGCATCAGCGGCGAACGCCCTGGTGCCGGAGAGGCGCAAGGCATCAACATCTACTTGTACAAATACGTCGGTGTCATCATCAGCGGGGCGTTGGCCGGACTGGGCGGGGCGTTCATCGCCAGCCAGGAGCTGTCGGGCGTGTACAAAGAGGGCGAGACCACTGGCCGCGGCTTCATCGGCCTGGCCGCGTTGATCTTCGGCAACTGGCGACCAGCGGGCATCTTTGGAGGCGCAATGCTCTTCGGCTATCCGTTCGCGCTGAAGCTGCAGGATCTCGACGGCAAGGCCTCGCACTCCCTGCTGCTCGTCACCGCCATCGCCATGTTCGCAGTGATGGTCTGGGCGATGCTGCGCAAGAACAGCAGCGACACGGCACTTGCCGCGGTCTTCGGGGGCGCTGCGCTCGCGTGGTACCTGCTGGCCAAGACCCCGCCCGACTGGTGGGCCGCGATCCTGCCGTACGTGATCGTGGTGGTCGTGTTGATCTTCTTCACAAAGCGACTGCGTCCACCGGCAGCGGACGGGCAGGTGTACCGCCGGGGCGAAGTCTGAGCGACGTCGAGGGTCTACGCACCCGCCGCGACTCGACGCAACCCGTCGAGCACGGCACGAACGTCGGCGCCGACTCGGTTCAACTGGTAGCCGCCCTCCTGCACGATCAGCAACGGTCGGTCGATCGCCGCGATCGCTCGACCGACGTCGGCGAAGTCGGAAGTGCTCAGGCACAGTCCCGCGGTGGGATCCCCGGTGGCCGGGTCGACGCCGAGCGACACAATCACGTACTCCGGATCAAACGCCGCGACGGCGTCGATGCCCACTGCCAGTTCACTCTGGAATCGGTCACCCGTCGCGCCGAGCGGGATCGGCAAGTTGAGATTGGCACCCGCGCCTGGTCCCTCGCCGCGTTCGTGGCTCCGACCGACGAACCACGGATAGTTCTGGTCCGGGTCCATGTGAATGCTGACGAATTGCACGTCGCCTCGTTGATAGAAGATCTGTTGCGTGCCGTTGCCGTGATGGGCATCGACATCGAGCACGGTGACGCGACGGGCGCCCGAGTCGATCAGGGACTGCGCAGCAATGGCGGCGTTGTTCAACAAACAAAATCCGCCGAATGCAGAACGCGTGGCGTGATGCCCGGGCGGACGGCACAAGGAATAGACAATTCGCTCGCCCGCCAGCACCCGATCCACACCCGACAGGGCGATGTCGACAGAGGCGAGTGCCGCCGGCCATGAACCCTCGCTCAACGGTGACGATGTGTCGAAGCAGAACCAGCCAAGCCGGCCATAGGCGTTGTCCACCGGGGCGCGACCGACCGGCATCGCTTCGACGAGTCCGGGATGGATGAACATCTCGGCGATCACAGCCTGCGCATCGGGCAGGACCGTGGTGTAGTCCTTCCACGCGGTCGACAAGAAGTCGACGAGGTCGCCATTGTGCACGCGCAGGATCGGCTGCATCCCGTGCGACGTGGGCGCGACCATCGCGAATCCTTCGTCATCCCGCAGCGCCTGCACGATGCAATCAACTCGCTGCGGCACCTCGAACCTGCCGACCATCGTTCCCGAATAAACGTCCCACTCCGGATCGTGCGACCGATGTTCGTCACTGGTGATGACAGAGATTGGCTGGGTGGACATTGAGCCAGAGTAGATCGCGGGACGTGATTGCTCCTTATGCCGCTCCTACGTGTCGATGGACGGTTTCGGCAGGTGGGCAACAGCCTGCACTTCGATGCCCCCGCGCGGGCGCTGCGTCAGCGTCACCGTCACCCACTTCGGCGTACATGTCGTCATCACTTCTCCGGCAATCTCAGCTGCGAGCGCCTCGGCGAACACAGCCCGATCGCGAAATCGCCACAGGTACAACTTCAGGCTCTTCGACTCGACGCACCATTGCTCCGGCGCGTAGTCGATGACCACGTTGGAGAGATCGGGTTGCTCGGTGACCGGACAGATCGATGCAACCTCGTCGGATGTGAGGCGCACGGTGCTGACGTTCGCCGGCGCCGGGAAGGCCTCGACATGGTCGATGGCGTGACGAACGGTTGTGCCCAGAACAGTCAATTCCATGCCAAGAGGGTAGGCGTGTCTGTGGCCGGCGCCTACGCTGCACAGCATGGGATCGGTACTCGACGGCGATCAGATCGAGCAATATCACCGTGATGGGTTCCTGGTGATTCCGGGGTTTGTCGACGCGACGGCTTGCGACGAGTTGAAGGCTGCCGCCAACCGCATCGTCAGTGACTTCGAGCCGAGCGGCGAGCGGACCATCTTCACGACGACGGAGCAGGAGCGGGTGAGCAACGGCGAGTTCCTCGGCTCCGGTTCGGGCGTGTGGTGCTTCTTCGAGGAGGAGGCGTTCGACGAACACGGCCGGCCGCGTACGTCGAAAGAGCTGAGCATCAACAAGATCGGTCATGCCAAGCACGACCACGACCCGACGTTCGAGAGGTTCTCCTACCGCCGCGAACTGGCCGCTGTCGCCACCGACATCGGCATGGCCGACGCCATGGCGTTGCAGAGCATGTACATCTTCAAGCAACCCCTGATCGGTGGCGAAGTCGCCTGCCATCAAGACAGCACGTTCCTGTACACAAATCCTCTGACGGTCACCGGATTTTGGTTTGCAATCGAAGACGCGACGTTGCAGAACGGCTGCTTGTGGACCAAGCCGGGTGGCCACCGCACGACCTTGCGAAAGGTGTTCAAACGCGCTGGTGAGAGCGATGCCGACGGGACGATCTTCGAAGAGCTCGACCCTGCACCATTGCCCTCGCCATCGGATCTCGTACCCCTCGAAGTACCGGCAGGCACGATGGTGATCCTGCACGGCCTCCTTCCACACTGGAGCGACATCAATCGTTCGTCGACCAGCCGACATGCTTACTCGTTGCACTGCATTTCCGCGGCGGCCGAGTATCCGTATTGGAACTGGCTGCGCCGTTCGCCCGACATGCCGTTGCGTTCGCTCGCCGCCGTAGCCGGGGCGGCGGCGTGAACATTCGCACCCTTCCGAAGGCCTTGTTGCACGATCACCTCGACGGCGGCTTGCGCGCCGAAACAGTCATCGAACTCGCAGCAGAGTATGGCTACTCCAAGCTGCCGACGACCGACGTCGACGATCTCGCAGCATGGTTCAATCGCGGCGCGAAACGCAACGACCTCGTGCTCTATCTGGAGACGTTCGCCCACACGGTCGGCGTCATGCAGCACCGCGATGCAATCGAGCGGGTCGCATACGAGTGCGCCGTGGACCTCGCCGCCGACGGCGTGATCTACGCCGAGGTTCGCATGGCACCCGAGCTGTGCACCGAGGCCGGGTTGTCCCTCGACGAGGCGGTCGAAGCGATGCTCGACGGTTTCCGTCGCGGCGCCGCCGGAACCGACCTGACCATCTATCTCATCCTGTCGGCGATGCGCACTGCAGCGCGAAGCCGAGAGATCGCCGAGGTGGCAGTGCGTTGGCGCGACGAGGGTGTCGTCGGATTCGACATCGCCGGAGCGGAAGAGGGGTACCCGCCCACGCATCATCTCGATGCCTTCGACTACGTACGCCGCGAGAACTTCCACACCACCATTCACGCCGGCGAGGCGTTCGGGCTGCCGAGCATTTGGGAAGCCGTGCAGTTCTGTGGCGCAGAGCGGCTCGGTCACGGTGTGCGGATCGTCGACGACATCACCGGACCGCCTGGCGACGAGGAGGTCGGGCGTCTCGCCGCGTTCGTGCGCGACCGCCGTATCCCGTTGGAACTGTGTCCGACGTCGAACCTTGGGACTGGCGTCTGCAAGACGATCGCCGAACACCCCATCGGGATGCTTCGTCGGTTGCGGTTCCGTGTCACGGTCAACACCGACAATCGGCTGATGAGCGCGACCTCGATGACGTTCGAGATGGAGCAACTTGCTGACGCTTTCGGTTGGGGTCTCGACGACTTCGAGTGGCTGACGATCAACGCGATGAAGAGCTCGTTCACTGCATTTCCAGAACGCTTGCGAATCATCAACGGGATCGTCAAACCGCGCTACGCCGCGGCCCGCGCCGAGGAGCAGACTGCCGGTCTGAGTTAGGACCGGTCGGAAACGACCGCGGTCTGTAGCAATTTGCCCTCGTTGGTCAAGACTCTGCCAAGGTCCGGTGGTGAAGTGGTCAGTTATCACCTGCAGCTGGGATGAGGGTCCAGCAGGCACGACTCACTACGCGTTGCTCAGAACCGACTCGGCCAGTACCCGAGGTCGAGTGTTCACCCCCGAGCCGGGCTCGACGACGTACATCGACTCGCAGGTCGCCCCGGGCACGACGTACGTCTATCTCGTGCATGCCCTCGACAGCGGCGAGCACAGCCTCGCCCACTCGAGCTCGACCTCCACAGCGTGCTGCGGTTGAGGCGGAGCGATCTGGGCGCCACAGACGATTCGCGGGTCCGAACCCAAAGAAAACCTTGGTGGCCAGATCTGACACACTCGGAATATGACCGTCGCCGTGCATCTCGTCGAGCACCCACTGATCGCTGATTCCCTGACTCGCGTGCGCGACAAGGACACACCCAACGCCTTGTTCCGCCAAGAGCTCGAGCGGATCGGCACCTTGTTGATCGCCGAAGCAACTCGAGGTCTGGCGACGCACGAGGTGCGCGTCACCACGCCTCTGGTCACCACGTCCGGTCGGGCCCTGTCGTCGCAACCTGTCGTGGTACCAGTACTTCGTGCCGGGCTCGGCTTCGTTCACGCCGCGCAGGAGTTGTTGCCGAACGCCGACGTCGGTTTCATCGGCGTATCGCGCGACGAGGAGACGTTTCAACCGAAGCCGTACGTCAACAAGCTGCCCGAGTTCCTGGCCGGCCGGCAGTGCATCGTGCTGGATCCGATGCTGGCCACCGGTGGCTCACTGGCCCACACGTGCCAGCTGCTGCTGGAGCGCGGCGCAACCGGCACGATCATTGTCGTCTGCGTGCTTGCCGCGCCGGAAGGAATCGCCCACTTGAAAGCAGCCGGGCTCGACCTGGCGATCTACACCGCAGCAGTCGACGAACACCTCAACGAGCACGCCTTCATCGTCCCCGGCCTCGGCGACGCAGGCGACCGCCAGTTCGGATCCCCCGCATCCGCGTCGTGACCCCGACCCATCCGAGTGTTTGCCGCGACCCCGGTAGCTGGAAACTCTCGTACGTGTTAGAGGAGGGTTGACAGGGAGTGGAGGTAGGGAGCGGGGTCGATGCCGATGCCCTCGCCGTAGAGCTTGACCTTCGGTTCGGTCCCACTAGGACGCAGTTGCAGACGGAGCTCGGGCCCCAGTTGCAGACGCAGCAAGCCGGCCTGGTCGAACCATCTGGTTTCCGACACCTGGCGATCGTCGACGACGGTCGGTGGATTTGCCCGCAGACGAGCGACAGCTGCAGTGCCGTCGACCGGCGGCATCTTCACAGACATGTCGGCCATCACGTGCCGGCCGAACTGCTCGTTGATCGCATCGAGCCGGCTCTGCAGTGTCACACCCTCTGCCTTGGCGAGGGCAGCGACCTCGGCCAACAAGACGGCGGCGGTGATGCCGTCCTTGTCGAGCGGCCGGCCGCAGACGAGGTACCCGAGCGCCTGTTCATACCCGAAGACGAACTGCAACTCGGGCTTGCTCAACACCGTGTGGCCGATCCACTTGAACCCGGTATACGTCTCCGCAAACTGGACGCCGTATGCAGCCGCCATCTTCGACAGCAGCGACGACGACACCAGCGTGGTGATCACGAGACGATCGTCGCCACTCGTTTGTCGCAAGATGTGATCGGCCAGTAGCCAGCCGATCTCATCGCCCAGCAGCCGTCGCCACCCACCATCCGGCGTCGGGATCGCTGCGCCCAAGCGATCGGCGTCGGGGTCGTTGCACAGCGCGATCGCTGCTTCGTGCGCTGCCGCCTGAGCAAGCAACAGATCCATCGCCCCAGGTTCCTCGGGATTCGGAAACGCGACTGTCGGAAACGCGGGATCCGGTTGCTGTTGCTCCGGAACGACGAACGGCGCCGCAAACCCGGCGCGTTCGAATGCCGCAAGCAGCGTCGAACCGCCAACGCCATGTAACGCCGAGTAAGCCACGGGCACGCCTTCGAGATCGGGAACAAATCGCACTGCCGGCACCGCGGCGAGATATGCCTCCACGTATGAGTCGTTGAGCCACTCGATGAGCGGATCATCTGTGTCGGCCAACGACACGGTGCACGGATCGATCAGATCGATGCACTCTGCGATCTGGGCGTCGACGGGCGAGACGATCTGCGCGCCCTGCGCTGTGAACACCTTGTACCCGTTGTCTGCAGGCGGGTTGTGGGACGCAGTGACGACGACGCCGGCGGCTGCACCGACACCCACGATGTTCCATGCCAGCAGCGGCGTCGGGACGACGTGGCGAAAGATCATCGCCCGCACGCCCCGCGCCGCGCACACGCGAGCGGTGTCGAGCGCAAACGCATCGCTCTTGCGGCGGGCGTCGTAGCCGATGATCACTCCTCGAGTCGCGGCATCGGGCTCGGCCTTCAGCAAGTAGTCGACGACACCTGCGGCTGCCTGGCGAACGACGAGGCGGTTCATTCGCTGAGGCCCGGCGCCTACCGCGGCGCGTAAGCCCGCTGTGCCGAACTGCAACCGCCCCTCGAAACGAACCGCCAGTTCATCGTCACTGCCGGCGAGCAGGCTCTCCAGCTCCTCACGCATGTCGGCATCGGGTTCGGCTGCCAGCCAGCGGCTCGCCACGCTGCGAAAATCGCTCATGGCAAGAGCGTACGCAACTCCACCAGCGGGCGGGGACCCACATGCGAGATCACTTCGGCGGCGGCGATGGCACCGAAACGGGCGCAGTCAGCCATTGGTCGTCGACGGGTGTAGCCGTACAGAAAGCCGGCCGCGAAGAGATCACCGGCGCCGGTGGTGTCGAGCACATGATCAACCGGCTGGGCGGGTGCATGCATCACGTCGTCGGGGGTCACCACCAGGCATCCCTCAGCTCCGGTTGTGACAACAGCCAGAGCGCAGTCGCTGCGCACGGCCCGCACGGCCTCGTCCATCGACCCGACCTCGTACAGCGACATCAACTCGGCTTCGTTTCCGAAGAGCAGGTCGACTTCGTCGGTCACGAGCCCCCGAAAGTCTGTGCGGTGACGATCGACGCAGAAGGAGTCGCTCAAGGTCAACGAGACCAGGCGATCACTGGCATGGGCGACCTGGGCCGCGTAGCGAAAGGCCTCCTTCGCCTCTGGGCGATCGTAAAGGTATCCCTCCATGTAGAGCACTTCGCCGGCGGCAACCGTGTCGGCATCGATGTCGGTCGGGCACAGCAGCGACGACACACCGAGGTACGTGTTCATCGTTCGCTGTGCATCGGGCGTGACCACGATGATGCACCGGCCGGTGGGTGTTCCGTCGGCCGGTGCTCCTGGGCGGAACTGCACACCGACGGCGCGGCAGTCGTGACCGAACACCCTGCCCAGTTCGTCGTCGCTGACCTTGCCGATGTACGCCGCCGTGCCCCCGAACGAAGCGACGCCACACATCGTGTTGGCCGCCGAGCCGCCACTCATCTCGATCGCGCCACCCAGAGCCTGGTAGATCTCCAACGCCCGGTCGGTGTCGACCAATGTCATCGAGCCCTTCACCAGGGCGTGGCGACCGATGAATGCATCGTCGGCATGAGCAATCACATCGACGAGGGCATTGCCGATCCCGACGACGTCATACCGAATCCCCGTCACGTTGGAGCAGGCTACCGGCCACAGTCACCCAGATACGCTCCATGATGTGAGCGACAACAACCCCTACCGGCTCCCCCACACAGTTGTTCCCAGCCGCTACCGGCTGGTGCTCGAACCGGATCTCGACAACGCAACGTTTGCGGGCACCGTGTCGATCGACGTGACGGCGGTTGACGAGGTCGCGTCGGTTGCCCTCAACGCCGACGAGTTGGAGATCTCGTCTGTTCGAATCAACGGTTCCGAGGCACCGTTCCATCTCGACCCTGATGCCGAGCGACTCGTGATCGAGGCCCCACTCGACATCGGCGATGCGGTCATCGACATCACCTTCACCGGCACGCTCAACGACAAGCTGCGCGGGTGGTATCGCAGCACTTTCTACGACGCAAACGGCGTGCAACGTGTCATCGCCACAACACAGATGCAGGCCACCGATTGCCGAAAGGCGTTCCCATGTTTCGACGAACCCGACTTCAAGGCGGTGTTCGAGATCACGCTGCTCATCGAGGCAGATCTGCTCGCGGTGTCGAATGGTCCGGAGATTCGTCGATCTGTTCGCGACGACGGCAAGGCAATGGTGGTGTTCAAGCCGACGATGCCGATGAGCACCTACCTCGTGGCGTTCGTCGTCGGACCGCTCGAGACCACCGAGGCCATTGACGTCGACGGCATTCCGTTGCGACTCGTACACGTGCCTGGCAAGGGCCACCTCACCGGGTTTGCCCTGGAGATCGGTGCCTTCTCCTTGCGTTGGTACCAGGACTACTACGGGATCCCATATCCGAGCGACAAGGTCGACATGCTGGCCCTGCCCGACTTCGCGGCCGGCGCGATGGAGAACCTCGGCTGCATCACCTATCGAGAAAGCTTGCTGCTGGCCGACCCGAAGACGGCCACGCAGTACGAGTTGCAGAACGTCGCCGATGTCGTTGCCCATGAGGTCGCCCACATGTGGTTCGGCGATCTCGTCACCATGCGCTGGTGGAACGGGATCTGGCTCAACGAGGCCTTCGCAACGTTCATGGAGATCGCCTGCTGCGACGCCTTCCGGCCCGACTGGCAGCGGTGGACGACATTCAGCCTCGAACGCAGCGCCGCCTTCGAAACCGACTCGTTGGCCAGCACTCGTCCGGTCGAGTTCGCGGTAGAAGCGCCAGCCGACTGCGACGGGATGTTCGACGTGCTGACCTACCAAAAGGGTGGGTCGCTGCTACGAATGCTCGAGCAGTACCTCGGCGTCGAGGAGTTCCGCCAGGGAATCAGCCTGTACCTGAAGACCCACGCGTACGGCAACACCGAGACCGGTGATCTGTGGGACGCGATCCAAAAGGCCAACCCCAGCGTGCCAGTACGGAACCTGATGGATTCGTGGATCTGGCAGCCAGGGTATCCGCTGATCTCGGCCCGCCTCAACGGTACGGAGCTGGTGCTGAACCAGCAACGGTTCGCCTACGACGACACCGACGATCCGACCATCTTCGTCGTGCCGATCCACCTCTCGATCGATGGAGTCGAGTCGAAGCTGCTGCTCGATTCTGCGCAAACGCGCGTCGCGTTGCCATCTGCCGGCGCAACGGTTCTGGTCAATGCAGGCGGTCACGGATTCATGAGAGTCGCGTACGACGACACGCTGCGCGCCCGACTCGATGGCAACACCCTCGCGCGCCTCACGGTGATCGATCGCTACAACCTCGTCGACGATGCGTGGAACGCCGTCATCAGCGGCAGGCTGGCGGCGGCGGATTTCCTCAGCTTTGCCGAAGCGTTTCATGGCAACAGAGACCTGGCTGTCTGGCAGGGCATCGCCGTCGGTCTGCGCGGTCTCAGCCGACTGGTCGACGGGCCCGCCTATGAGGCGTTGCAACACCGCATCGCCGATCTCGCTCGGCCGGTCGTGAGCGATCTCGGTTGGGCACCGAAAGAAGGCGAGCCTGACCTCACCGCCAAGCTTCGCGGCCTGATGGTCGGCGTGCTGGCCATCCAAGGCAACGACGCCGAAGCGCAGTCCCGCTGCCGGGCCATGTTGAACGACGACACCACCGACCCCGAGCTCGCCGCGATCGCGGCTGTGGCCGTGGCTTCGGTCGGAACCGACGAGGACTACAACGAGTTCGTCAAACGGTTCCGCACCGCCGACACCCCGCAGCTGAAGTTGCGGTTCATGTTTGCCCTCGCAGAGTTTCCGCAAGCAGATCAAATACGCCGCACCATCGATGTGGCGCTGTCGGCCGAGGTCAAGACGCAGGACGCCCCGTTCCTGTTGAGTCGGTGCATCGCCAATCGTCACAACGGCGCAATGGCCTGGGAGTTCGTCCGGCGGAACTGGCCGCAGCTGCTCGAGAAGTTCCCCGACAACACGATCGTGCGGATGGTCAGCTCCGTCACGACCTTGACAACGCCCGACCTCGTCGCAGACGTGCAGGCGTTCTTCTCCGAACACCCCATCCCACAGGCAGTCAAGACGCTCGAGCAGCTGCTCGAGCGCCAGAAGGTCAACGCCGGTCTGCGAACGCGCGAAGCGGACTCGCTGGGCGCGGCATTGACGCAGAGCTAGGCCAATTTCTCGACCTTCAACTGATCATCCGCGTGGCGCGCCCGGAGCACCTTCTTGTCGAACTTGCCGACGCTCGTCTTGGGCACCTCGGAGATGAACGTCCACCGCTCGGGCAACCAGAACTTGGCCGTGCGCTCAGCCAACCACCCCCGCAGTTCCGCCGCCGTGACCTGCGAATCGGCCTTGCGAACCACGCAGGCGAGGGGCCGTTCGTCCCATCGCTCGTCGGGCACGCCGATGACGGCTGCCTCGACGATGTCGGGATGACCCATCAGCGTGTTCTCGAGGTCGACCGACGACACCCACTCGCCACCAGACTTGATGACGTCCTTCGACCGGTCGCTGATCATCACATAACCGCTGGGGGAGACTGAGGCCACATCGCCGGTGCGCAGCCAACCGTCGTGGAACTTGTCGGGATCGTCGACCCGGTAGTACGAGGCGGTGATCCAGGGTCCGCGCACTTCGATCTCGCCGAGTGACTCGCCATCCCACGCAACGGTGGCACCGCTGTCGTCGGTGAGGCGAAGTTCGACACCGGGCAGAATGCGACCGGTGCGGGCCCTCCAGGTGACCTCGTCCTCGCCTGCCATGTCTTTCGGTGGATGCCCGATCGCGCACACCGGACTGGTCTCGGTCATGCCCCAGCCCTGCACGATCGGCACGCCGAAGACATCGAAGTACCCCTCGATGAGAGCCCGTGGCACAGCCGAACCACCACACATCACCAGCCGCAGCGAGGACAGATCTGCTGCCTTGCCGTTGATCAGCAGATCCGTCAACACCGTCGGCACGGCGCCGGTCAACGTCGGCCTGGTCTCCTCGATGATCCTGCTCAACGGCACGGCTTGCAGGAACTGCTGGGGGAAGACGAGGTCGGCGCCGACCATCCATGCCGCGTACGGCGTGCCCCACGCATTCGCGTGAAACATCGGCACGATGACCAACATCCGGTCGCTCTCGGCGAGGGCGATGTTGGCCGTAGAAGTAACCATCAGCGAGTGCAGGAACGTGCTGCGATGGCTGTACATCACACCCTTGGGATTGCCGGTGGTGCCACTCGTGTAACACATGGCCATCCCGGCGCGCTCGTCGAGATCCGGGTAGTCGAAGCCAGGCTTCTCTGCACCGAGGAGGGTGTCGTAGTCGAGGGTCTCGCCGAGCGCAGACGTGTCACCGGAGCCTTTGACGATGATGTGCTTCACCGTGGTCAGCTGATCGCGAACCTTGGCCAGTAACGGGATGATCGAGGCATCGACGATGATCACCTGATCCTCGGCATGGTTGATGACGAAGCTGAGTTGTTCGGGGAACAGACGGATGTTCAGCGTGTGCAGCACGGCGCCCATGCACGGCACGGCGAGGTAGGCCTCCAAATGGGTCTGGTTGTTCCACATGAAGGTGCCGACACGATCACCTGCCTTGATGCCCAGCCTCGTGAGGGCCGCGGCCAACTGATCGGCGCGGTCGGCAACCTCGGCGAAGGTGGCCTCGACGTAGCCATCACCCGTAAAGGTGATCACCTTGCTGTTGGCATGGACCGTGCGCCCGTGCTGC
Organism: Ilumatobacteraceae bacterium; assembly: GCA_031370745.1. Classification (GTDB taxonomy): domain Bacteria; phylum Actinomycetota; class Acidimicrobiia; order Acidimicrobiales; family Ilumatobacteraceae; genus JAENVT01. Next base: position 3,589 of record JANMQX010000237.1, on the reverse strand, counting down.
AGGATCGGGCGGATCGTCAACGGATAGTCCTGCATCGTGCTGAGCTGCATCTGTTCCCCTCCGCGGTCGTGCGGTCACGTTAGCTCGCCCGTTTCAATAGGCCGAATGGATCAACCTCTGTGACATTCGTGCCGAAGTATTAAGCCGTATGGCAAGATCAGCCGAATGAGTGCGACGACGGTGTCTCCGATGTCCGAGACGCGCCTGTCGACAGCCGCGACGGGTCGCTACTTCGTCAACGCGCCTGTCGACGCTCTGCTGATCGGTGGAGCATCGATCCTGCTCTACGCCCTGTTCCGGCTGCGCCCAGAGATGGCGTCGTCGCCGGCGGTGGCTTCACTCGCCGCCACGCTGGTCTGGGTGTGCAACTACCCACACTTCGCCTCGACCAACTATCGGCTGTATCACTCGCGCTCGTCGATAGCGCAATACCCGCTGACGAGCTTCGTCACGCCAATCGTGGTGATCGCCGCTGTCGTCGGCTGCTACATATCGCCCGAGAACGTCGCTCCGATGTTCATCAAGTTGTATCTGCTGTGGTCGCCGTATCACTTTTCCGGCCAGACGCTGGGAATCACCTTGGTCTACGCCCGACGATCAGGGTTCACCATCGACGGGTGGCTCCGTCGCAGCCTCACGGCATTCATCTTCTTGACCTTCCTCGTCCAAAACGCTTGGGCCGAGGTCGGTCGCCACGTCAATCCCTTCTACGGTGTCCAGTATCCGACACTCGGTGTCCCGGTCTGGTTTCCGCAGACGTTGACGAAGCTGATGTGGATCGCCCTGGCAACAACGATCGCCCTCCTCATCTGGAAGATCGTCAGTGGTGGCCCGCGGATCCCGCTGATCGTCCTGCTGCCGGCCTTGACCCAATACGTGTGGTTCGTGGCCACGCCGGCCGGACAGTTCGCCTACATGGTGCCGTTCTTCCACTCGCTCCAATACCTCCTGATCGCCTGGAACGTTCAGCTGAAGGTGGGTCTCGGCGAACGGAAACGTGAACCCTCGGTGCGGTTCGTGTGGACCGAGTCGTCGCGGTGGATGGCGATCAACATCGCCGGTGGCTATGTGCTGTTCTGGGCGCTTCCCCATCTCGGCAGCCACTTTGGGCAGCCGTTGGTGTTCAGCACTGCGGTCATGCTCGCTGCGATTCAGATCCACCACTTTTTCGTGGACGGTGTCATCTGGCGACTTCACAATCCGGCCGCGCGATCACCGTTGTCGTCCTCGCTGCGTGCTGTAAGCGGATCACTGTGAAGCGGGCTCTGGTCTCAATCGGCCTGGCCTGCCTGGGCGTGACGATGTTCGCTACGCCCTGCAGCGCATACACACCTCCGGAAACAGACCCCCGCGTCGTCATCACGACGTCGCAAGGAACGATCCTTGTCGCCCTGGCTCCGGAGAACGCGCCGCGGCACGTCAAAGAATTCCTGACAGCTCTTGGTGCCGGCGACCTGACGGGCGCCAACGTGACGCGCGTCGCGCCGCAGTACTACGCCCAGATCGTCGGCAAGTTGGGCACAGCGCAACTCGCGGGCTTGCCAGTGGAGCACCGCAAGGTCGGCAATCTCCGCGGCGCGCTCAGCGTGTTCGACAGCGGCAAGCCCGGCGAGGCCCCGGCCCTGATCTTCGTTGTCACGAAGAGCCCGCAACTGGATCCTGACTACACCTCGATCGGATTCGTCGAGGCGGGGATGAGCGTGGTCAGGGCGATCGCGAGTGCGGCGACCGTCGGTGATCACCAGCCCGCAAAGCCGATCACCATCACCGATGTGCACATGGCGACCCCGAAAGAGCGGGCCGTGTTGCGCCAGGCCGAGGTCACGACCGGATCGAACGATGAGGCGACGTCAGTGCTCGCCGCCATCTTCATCATCGCCTGCGCGGCCTTTGTCGGCGCGATCATCTCGGCGTTCTACGAGCGCATCGGTAAGCAGCGAGCGACATCGCTGGCGCTGATCGTCGCGCTGTTCGCCTTTTTTGCGCTCTGGGTTGCTTTGGGCGGGACCGCGAATGGTCACGGCCTGGTCGGGGTGTTGTTGTTCGGAGGTGCGATCGGCATCTTCAGGCTGATGGGCAGGTTCGAACGGCCCGCCCCAGTTGTTTCCGGGTCTGCTTCAGGCGAAGTCGGGAAACCACGACATCTCGCCGATCGCGAACTGAACAAGGAGGCTGGGATCGATCAGTCGCAAGGCGAACTGGAGGTCATCCTCAGCGATGGACACGGCTAGCTGGTGCGTTCGACACATATGTCGCCCGACACCGTCTTCAGCTGCAGCCGAACCGGACGTCGATCTCTGAGATCCGCTGCGGACGCGGGGTCGGGCAGCATCGCCCGGCCGCTGAGGGTCGAGATGTCAGCCTCGACACGGATGCCGCCTGGCAAACCCACGCGGACATCGCCGGAGATCGAACGCATCGAGATATCGGATCCGCCGCAACGGCCAACGCGGACATCGCCACTGGCCGAGTTGATCAACGCATCTCCGTCGCACATCTCGACGCGTAGATCACCGGACGTCAGCGTGACGTTGAGCCTGCCGCCAATGCGCCGCAGGGTGCAGTCTCCCGAGACCGACGAGATGTTCGCGTCGCCCGAGATCTCGCCACACGAGAAACCACCGGACGCCGTGGTGGCGTCGAGCTTGGCGGCGTCACCCATTTGGATGTCGCCCGACGCGGTCTGAATGCGAACCACCCCGAGACGGCCCGTGAGACGCACTTCGCCCGATGCCGAAGAGATCTCAATGTCGGTGCCGACGGGCACGTAAGCAACCATTCGGGTGTTGCGACCTCGTCTGCCCCACCGCGATGGATGACGCACCGAGACTCGATCGCCGGTCTTGTGGACCTCGAACTCGTCGGCATCGTTGCTGTCGATGGTGAGTTGAATCATGCACGCATCACCGGTGCACACCTCGACGGTGCCAACCGGGACGCGGACATCGAGACAAGCTCGCTCGCCCACCTGCCAACTCTCGTTGCGAGTCATATCAAACCTCTACAGATCGAAACTATGGGTCGTGCGGAACCCCTGGCCGAGCAGCGGCTTGCGAGCACGGCGCGACAACGCGTCGAGCACCCAACTGTTGACCGAAGCGCCCGCCGTCTCGGCGGCGTCTTCGATCATTGTTTTCAGTGACGGGGGGACCCGCAACGTGATTCTGGCGTCGAGGTCTTCTGTCGACGGCGACTGAGCCGTCACAGCGGCTTCGCCGATACGCAGCGAAGGGTCGCCGTCGGCGAGGATGAGATCGACAGTGCGATCGGGCAACTGGGCGCGCACCTCGACTGCTGCCTGCTCGGCGAGATCCATCGCCGCCTGTCTAATCGCGGGCCCCAAGGCGGCGACGAGGTGGTCGAGCGCTTCTTCGACGGCGACATCGCCGCCGGCCAACGAGCCCTGCCCGGCAAGTGCGGCTTGAACCGCATTGATGATCGGTTGAACTTGCATCGTGACCGTGTGTTCTCTCGGGTTCTACTGGGGGTTTGCTCGGCGGCCGCGACGATTGCCGTCGGGGCGGGCCAAGTCGCGTCGGGTCCGGGTGATCTGGCGCAGACGGCGGACTCGTTCGTCGTGGACTGCGGC
>JANMQX010000233.1:0-3610 GCA_031370745.1 Ilumatobacteraceae bacterium | reverse complement strand
CTGAGATGGTGATGCCGGGTGACAATGTGGCGATCACGGTTGAACTCGGTAAGCCGATCGCGATGGATGAGGGTCTGCGGTTCGCGATCCGCGAGGGTGGCCGTACCGTGGGCGCCGGCCGCGTCACCAAGATCACGAAGTGAGCTAACGCACCACATGGCACAGAGCATCCGCATCCGCCTGAAGGCGTTCGACCACGAGATCATCGACCAATCGACGCGCAAGATCGTCGAGACCGTCACTCGCACCAGTGCCACCGTTCGTGGCCCTATTCCGTTGCCGACCGACAAGCACCGCTACACGGTCATCCGCGGCCCGCACATCGACAAGGACTCACGCGAGCACTTCGAGATGCGCGTGCACAAGCGCCTGATCGACATCATCGATCCCAATGCCAAGACCATCGACAGCCTGCAACGCATCGAGTTGCCGGCCGGCGTCGACATCGAGATCAAGATCCAGTCCAGCTGATCTGATTCCCAGCGGATAGATCTGGGGGAGCCAACAGAAGAACCCCGCCGGGCCACCGCTCGGCGGGGTTGTTCATTTCTCCGACTGCTTCGGACTCGGCTCAGGCAACGGCGCCGATGTGCCGATAGAACGTCATCATCGAATCGAATCTTCCCCCTCCGGATGCCGGCGCGGCGTGGTTCGACGAACCATTGCCCGACGAACTGCCGGACTTTGCCAAGCCGCCGCGACAACTGTTCGGATTACCGCGGCGGCAGGTGCTGTTGGCGTTCGGCCTGGTCATGATCGTCTGGCTGGCGGGACTGGCGGGCGCGTTGCTCGGCGTCCAGTGGGCACAGAACCGGTCGGGACCGTTGCGGAAGCCGTCGACCCTCGGAGTCAAGGTGGTCGAGCCGCGACGCAATGAACTGCCGCCGCTCGATGTCGAAGCGATTGCCAACGATCTTGGGCCGAGCGTCGTGGCGGTGCAGTCCTCACTCGTTCTCAACGGCCAAGGCGGCGAGAGCGTGGGCACCGGTCTGATCGTCACCGCAGACGGAGAGATCATCACCAACGCCCACGTGGTCGGCGATGCAAAGACCGTGCATGTCAGGCTGAACGGCGAGAGTGAGCCTCGCGATGCTGCCGTTGTGGCCGCCGATCCAGCCCGCGATCTAGCACTGCTGCGTGTCGACGTCACCGGCCTGAGCCCGGCGACATTTGCCGCTCCCAACGACGTTCACTTGGGCGACCAGGTGCTGTCGATCGGCTATGCACTCGATCTCGATGGCGACCCAACGGTCACGCTTGGCATCGTCTCGTCGCTCGATCGCACGCTCGACACCGAGACCGGGGCGCTGAAGGGCTTGATCCAGACCGACGCGGCGGTGTCATCCGGCAACTCCGGTGGTCCGCTGGTCAACTCACTCGGACAGGTGGTCGGCATCACGACGTTGGTGTCGTCGACCGGTCTCGGCTCGACCGCAAACGGTCTTGGGTTCGCAATTTCGGCGGCCGAGTTGCTGCCCGAGATGCAACGGCTACGCGTTGAAGGCAACGGCCAGCCGAGCGCCTCGGGATACCTCGGCGTGCAGCTGGAACGACGCACCGACGGAGGTAGTGGAGCTCTCGTCGCCAAGGTGTTCGCCGGCTCCGGGGCAGGCGCTGCGGGCATCGAGGTCGGCGATGTCGTCGTGAAGGTGGACGGTCAGCCGATCAGCGGACAAGCCGCCCTGATCGCCACGATCCGCGATCTCGCACCCGGCGATCACACCCTCGTAGCGTTGGTCCGGCACGGCAAGCCGTTCGATGTCACCGTCGTACTGGGCTCGCGCCCGCCGAACTCCTAGCTGTCAGCCAGCCACGAGCGGGAACCGCCTGTCGTCGAGTGGCTCGCCCGGTGCAACCGGGTCATACGGCGGCGAGTGCAACCATGGCCTGGTTGCAAATCGGGCATCGCTGCCAAGGTAACGGAAGCTCACCGCTCGTCTGCGAGTGGTTGTGAGACCAGCGGTGCCCGGTGCCGAATGCAGTGTGCGATAGTGGAACGCGATCACGTCGCCAGGCTCGACAGCGAACGAAACGATCTCGTGTTGATCGCGCACAAGGTCGATGTCCGGGACGAGCTCGAAGCCGCTGGCGCCGGCGACGAAGGCGGTGTGGTCGACGAACTTGCGCGGCACGAACCGGCGGCCCCAACGATGCGAGCCGACAATGAACTCGACACCTGCTGGGCGCGGCACGGGATCGAGTGAGACCCACAAGCTGACGTTGGTGGCGCCGTCGACGCAGTAGTAAGGCTCGTCGTGATGCCACGGCGTGACCTCGTGCGTGTCGCGTTCTTTCACCAGGGTGTGTTCGTGGAAGAACCGCGGCGTTTCGCCCAGCAAGGTGCGGGCCAACTGGGGAAGTGGGCCGTGCAGCGCAGCGTGGCGATAGCCGTCGATCCGCTCCCAGTTGACGTAGTCGCCGAAGAAGCGTCCGGTGCCGTCCTTCGGCGTGTACTCGTTGGCCCAAGGACCTGGCGCGGCGAGGTTCTCGTCGACTGCCTCTGCGAGCTCGGCGAGTTGCCCGTGGTCGAGCACGCCTCGGACAACTGCCACACCATCGTGTTGGAACGTCGCTGCCAACTCGGCGGCTGCGGCTGTCTGAGCGACACGGTCGGTTGATTGCTCCATCGTTCCCGCTTACCTAGGGAGGAGGGTGTAGCCGGGGTTGGTGAACTCGAGATGGTCGCCGCGCATGACGGGCACGCCGTCGATGGCGATCTTGCGGCCGAGGGTTACCCCACCAATCTCGCGGCGCCCGGTCCAAACCGCCGTGACGGTACCGGTGTCGTCGGAGATCGAGATCGCCAGTGCGGGCTGGCCTGCGGTTGGTCGGGCGGTCATGCGGATCACCTTGCCGCTGACGCACACGTGTTGGCGAGGTTGCGTTTCGGCGATCTGTGTGCATTGCGGTGGTACCAGTGCGTCGATCGGCCGATCATCGTCGCGTTGCTTGCGCCGGAGAATCGACATCGTCAGCCCACCAATGCTCGTCGCACGTCGTCTTCGACCCCACCCGAGACCAGCACCAACACCTCGTCACCTTGGTGGAGCACCGTGTCGCCCCGCGGCACCAACACATGGCCGTCGCGGAGTACGGCGACGACGGTGGACTCGCGCGGCAAGCCGAGGTCGGTGAGCTCTTTGGCGATCGCAGGTGACCCCGCAGCCAAGGTGACCTCGGCGAGTCTGGCCTTGCCGCCTTCGAGGCTGAGCAGTCGCACGAATGACCCGACGGTGACGGCCTCTTCGACCAGACCCGTGAGCAGATGCGGTGTCGACACCGACACATCGACACCCCACATGTCGTTGAACATCCACTCGTTCTTTGGATTGTTGACCCGGGCCACGACGCGTGGCACGGCGAACTCCTGCTTGGAGAGCAGCGACACCACGAGGTTGTCCTCGTCGTCGCCCGTGACCGCGGCGACAACATCCGCCCCGGCCGCGCCGACCGATGTCAATGTGGCGACCTCGCATGCGTCACCGAGACACCACGTCACACCGATAGGTGTACGTGTTGCCCGCCCCTGCGTGACTACCTTGCTGTCGTTGTCGATGAGGGTCACGTTGTGACCGGAGTCCTGCAGTTGGCCGGCCATGTAGCGGCCGAC
>JANMQX010000217.1:0-3209 GCA_031370745.1 Ilumatobacteraceae bacterium | reverse complement strand
GCGCACGGCGATCGGCAGGAAGTGGAACATCAGATTGGGGTAGGTGACCTCGTCGTTGCTGCGGGCGAACCCGCCTCCTTCGAAGTGGTTCGAAGCGCCCGGACCCTTGCGCAAGAACAGCCACTCTGCGCCGATCAAGGGCCGCCGCCACATCTTCAATTGCGGCTGCAACGACACGGGTTGCTTGCACGAGTACTGCACGTAGACCTCAAGATGGTCTTGCATGTGTTGGCCCACGGCGGGCAGATCGTGCACGACCGGGATCCCAAGAGCCCCAAGATCGGTGGCGTTGCCAACCCCGCTGAGCTGCAGCAACTGCGGCGAGTTGAACGCGCCGCCGCACAGGATCACCTCGCCGGCCATCGCTCGCTGGGTGCCACCTCGACGGGTGCTGTACTCGACGCCGGTCGCCCGGGTGCCGTCGAACACGACTCGATGAACGAGGGCGCGCGTCGTGACGGTGAGGTTCGTGCGATGCATGACCGGATGGAGGTAGGCACGCGCTGCGCTGAGTCGCCGACCGCGGCGAACGTTGCGATCGAACTTGGCGAAACCCTCCTGCTGGAACCCATTGACATCGTCGGTGATCGGGAACCCTGCTTGCTGAACGGCTTCGAAGAACGCGCCGAACAGCGGGTTGGTCGCCGGGCCACGCTCAAGCTCCAGTGGACCGCTGTGACCGTGGAACTGATCGCCGCTGTCGGCGGCGAGGCAGTTCTCCATCTTCTTGAAGTACGGCAGGCAGTGGGCATAGTCCCAGGTCTCCATGCCTGGATCAGCGGCCCATCGCTCGAAGTCAAGCGGGTTGCCGCGCTGGAAGATCATCCCGTTGATGCTGCTGGAACCACCGAGCACCTTGCCGCGGGCGTGGTAGATCCTGCGGCCGTTCATGAACGGTTCTGGTTCGCTCTCGTACTTCCAGTCGTAAAACTTGCTGCCGATCGGGAAGGTCAACGCCGCCGGCATGTGGATGAAGACATCCCACTTGTAATCGGGACGGCCGGCCTCGAGCACCAGCACGTTCGTAGCCGGGTCGGCGCTCAGGCGATTGGCTAATGCCGAGCCGGCCGAACCGCCGCCTACGATGACATAGTCGTAGGTCGTCGCGTCGATTGTTGTCACAGCTGCACTCGCTCGGCGGCGGTGGCCACCAGTCGACCAACCTCGTCGGCGTCGACGTCGCCCGGAAATCGGTAGGCCGGGCCGTGTGCATGGATCGCGCCGACGACGCGGCCGCGCCTGTCGCGAATCGGCGCCGCTACGGAGTTGAGCCCATCGAGGAACTCTTCGAACGCCCAGGCGTAGCCCTGGGTGACGATCTCGGCGAACCTGGCGCGAATCGCGTTGGCGTCGGTCAGCGTGCCACTGGCGGTTCGCTCCAACGGTTGGTCGAGGTAGCGGTCGGCATCGATTGCGCCGAACGCCAGCAGAACCTGGCCGGACGAGACGGTGTGGGCTGGCAGCCGTTCGCCCGTCCAGTCGCGAATCTGCACCTGGTTGTCGGCATCGACCTGATCGAGGTACAGCATGTCGAAGCCGTCGGCGATCGACAGTCCGGCGGCCTCGCCTGTGGCCTTCACGAGCACATGGAGGTGGGGTCGTACCGCGGCGATCAGCGACCGGCCGGGCAGCACTGCGGCGGCGATCTCGATCATCCCGGATCCGACCCTGTAGTTGCCACCCGGCTCCACCTGTTCGACCATGCCGAGATCTTCGAGCGTCGACAGCATGCGCGACACGGTGCTCTTTGGCAGGCTGACCCGATCGGCGACGTCGGTGACACCGGCGGGTCCGCCAGACAGGCAGCGAAGCACGGCAAATGCTCGCTCGACCGACTGCACGGAAGACATCAGTTGGGCGTCATCAGGCTGGAAACGCGCCTTGCATCCGTGCCGCCTCGAGCGTGTTCTGCAGGAGGCAGGCGATCGTCATCGGCCCGGTACCACCGGGCATCGGGGTGATGGCTCCGGCGATCAGCGAGACCGGTTCATAGTCGACGTCGCCAACTATCCCGTTTTCGGTTCGCGACACGCCGACATCGATCACCGTTGCACCCGGCTTCACGTGCGCGGCAGTGATCATGCGCGCCTGCCCCGCAGCGGCAACGATGATGTCGGCCTCGCGGCAGACCTCGACGAGATCGCCGGTTCGCGAGTGGGCGAGGGTGACAGTCGCATCGACGCCTTTGCGACCCAGCAGCAGGACCATTGGCAGGCCCACCAATGTCGACCGGCCGACGACCACGGCGCGCTTGCCAACGGTCGAGATCTCGTAGCGCTGCAGCAGCCGCATGACGCCCAACGGCGTGCAGCCGACGTGGCCGCGTTGGCCACGAACCAAGCGGCCCAACGATGCCTCGGTGAGGCCGTCGACGTCCTTGTCGGCCGGGATCATCCGCAGCAATGGCTCGGCATCGAGATCGCCCGGCAATGGAAGTTGGCACAAGATGCCGTGCACACCCTGGTCGGCCACCAAGGCGGCGACCGTGTCCTCGAGCCCGGCCTGGCTGACGTTGCCGTCGATCGCGACGTGGCGCGACTGCATCCCGGCTTCGGCTGCCTTCTTCTGCTTGCTGCGAACGTAGATCTGGCTGGGTTTGTCGTCGCCGATCAGCACGGTGGCCAGGCACACCGGGGGACTGCCGGCCGCTTCGATCTCGGCGCGCAACTCGGCGACGATGTCGTCGCGCAGCTTCGCTCCATCCATCACCACAGCGTTCACCGTCTCACTCACGACAGTCCGACGATTTCGCCGTGCTCGTCGAAGTCGATGATCGACGCCGCCGGTGCGGAGCCGAGACCCGGCATGGTCGTCATGTCGCCGCAGATCGGATAGATGAATCCGGCGCCGACCGAGGCCCGGACCTCGCGCACGTTCAGTGTGTGGCCGGTGGGCGCACCCTTCAACGAGGCGTCGCCACTGATCGACAAGTGGGTCTTGGCGATGCAGATGGGCAGGCCGCCGAACCCGTTCTTCTCGTACCGAGCCAGTTGAGTGTTGGCCGCGGGTGAGTAGGTGACGTTGCCGGCTCCGTAGATCTTGGTGGCGATCGACTCGATCTTCTCCTTGAGAGTGGCCTCGAGCGGATAGCAGAAGGTGAACGTAGTCGGTTCGTCGCACGCCTCGACCACGGCCTGGGCCAGATCCGTCGCACCCTTGCCGCCGTCGGAGAAGTGGGTGCACACCGCAACTCGAGCGCCGACCGATTC
>JANMQX010000157.1:0-2083 GCA_031370745.1 Ilumatobacteraceae bacterium | reverse complement strand
CGAGGACGTGATCGCGTTTGATCGGTCGAACCTGTCCGTCGTGCAAATCGGTGATCGCTGGAAGGTCGTCGAAGGCACGCACTGGCTCCTCGACTTTGGCCCCGGTCAAGGTAACGCGGTTGCTGCGCTGCATTTCATTCGTAAGTACCGCTTTGACGAGATCTGTTTCGTGGGCCGGCCCGACCCATCGATGACCTACTTCAAGACGCGAGGTCGTCGGCTGCGGTTCGTCGAGATCATCGACCCTCGCCGGATCGAGGACCCCATCGATCCGCCAATCTGGTGGCGGCACCAAGATGAGTTGGCCGCAGCGAAGTCGCCGTGGCTCGATTTCAGCGCCGAGCAGTTGGGGACCAGACCCGCCGTATCGGAAACCAACGGATTCGTGATTGAGGTCAGGCGCGCGGACGCCAGCGAAGTCGTCGAACGTCACGGAATCACCGGACTCACGGTCGGTCGCGAGACCGAGATTCGGTTGGCCGATCCGAGCGAAGCCGTCGACATCGGCATCGCGCACTTCGGGGAGCCTCCGACATTGATCGCCTTTCGCGGTCTCAAGGCCGTCGCGGAATGTGTTCCTGACGCCGTGCAGCGCCAAATCGAGAATGTTCGGCTCGTCGGCGATGGAATCGACCGGGTGGTGATCACCTCACCCGACGGCGAAGCGGTGCTCAACTACATCCGCTCACGCCACCAGCAGCAGCGGCGGGCGGCGACGAAGAAGAAGCGTCCGCGCTGAGGTCCATGGACCGTGCACGACGCGCCGCGTTTGGGCGGCGCGCGGAGCTGCAGTCGCCCAAGTCGCACCGACCGGGAGCAGCGGGGAGATCATTGTGACGCTGGAGTTTGACGTTCCCGAAACCGGGATCGCGCCGCGCCGGCTCGCGACAGTAGGACGGCACTCGCTATCGCTGTCACCGGCACCGACACCATGGAGCCCTGAGACTGCTGCGCAAGGCGGCGACGCAGCTCGGCAATGAGTTCCGCGTCGCTCCTCGAGACCAGGCCCGCGTCGTCGGTGACAACCACCGGCAAAGACGATCCCTCGGGTAGCCGGAAGAACTCGATCAGTGGACACTCCAGAACGCGTGCGAGAACGGCGATCATGTCGACGCTCATGTGTGAACGGAGGGTCTCCCAGGTCGAGACTTGTGCTTGGCTCGCGACTCGGTCTACGAGCGGCGCCAGGCGCCGGCCGAGTTCGACCTGGGTCCATCCGCGATCGAGTCGGAGGCGCACGAGGTTGCCGGCGACAACCGCCGCGAGCGACTCTCCCTCGAGTGTCCAGCGGAGTCCGCACCCCCATCCACTCGGGCGCTGCTGGCCCGACATGCATTCCATGACGCTCATGAGCTGCTCACTGTTCCTGCGTCTGGCGACGCGTGACGACGCGTCGTGGTCCCCGAGGTCCGGGTTCGGCTGGCGCGCAACTGCGTTACGTCGGCTCCGACGAAGCCGGCGATCTGTGCCTCATCCAACCCGGACGCTGTCAGACGGGCAAGCGCAGATTCCAACGAGTCGAGGACGCCGGCGCGTTCCTCGTCGAGCTCGCCCAGCCGTGCGACTGCACGCTCGACCGCGCGTAGCTGTTCTTCTTGCTCGCCGAGGCGATCCTTCATCCAGTTGCGCAGCGAGGCCACCGCTTCAGACCGCATCAGAATGTGCTCCGATCTCGAGCCCGCAGAACGCGAGCCCGTCAACGGAAGACACCACCCCAAACCCGACCGAACGCGCCGCCTACGACATCGACATCGGTCACCCGCCCCCGAGCAAGGCCCGCAACTTCCCGGGTTCCCCGCCGAAAAGCGCCAATCCTCTGCACAGATTATTACCCAAGGGTGAACGGGCGTCGCAGGCACGCCGCGGCCGGGTGGTGTGTAGCGGGTGAACCATGTTGTCGATCGCCAAACTCCGTGTCGGCCAGGAGGCCTACCACCTGTCCGGGGTCGCCCAATCCCTCGATGACTACTACACCGGCGCCGGCGAATCCGTCGGCCAATGGCTCGGCGGGGGAGCTGCCCGACTCGACCTGACCGGTGACGTACGCCCCGATGATCTGCGCGCCGTGCTCGCCGGACTCGCC
>JANMQX010000125.1:0-35352 GCA_031370745.1 Ilumatobacteraceae bacterium | reverse complement strand
AGATGCAGCGTCACCCGATCCGCCGCACCGTCGCCCACATCGACTTCCTCCAGGTCAACATGAACGAGGAAATCACGGTTCACATCGCGCTTCGTCTCGAGGGTGAGTCGAAGGCGGTGGCGGCCGCTGGCGGCCTCGTCGACCCGACGGTCGACTCGCTCGAGGTCAGCTGCACCCCCACCGACATGCCGAACGAGTTCGTCATCGATATCTCCGACATGCAGCCCGACACGGTGATCCGCCTTTCTGACATCCCGATGCCCAAGGGTGTCACCGCACTCGGCGATCCCGACATGGCCGTCGTCACGGTGTTGACCACTGCTGCGGAAGTCGAAGAGCCCGCCGCCGCCGAAGAAGGCGAAGGCGAGGGCGAAGAAGCCCCAGCCGAGGGCGACGCCGGTCCTTCCAGCTCCGAATGACCTGAGCGGGCGTGATCGACGCGCTGGTCGTCGGATTGGGAAATCCGGGCAAGGAATACTCACGCACGCGCCACAACGTCGGCGCCGAGTCCGTGGCGTTGCTCGGCGCACGTGCCGCCGAGAAGTTCAAGGCCGGCCGCGACAAAGCCCTGGTCGCCGACGCCATGATCGCTGGTCGACGGGTGGTTCTCGCCCTGCCAACGACATACATGAACGACAGTGGCATGGCAGTTGGAGCATTGATGCGCCGCCACAACGTGGCGGATCCGGCCCAGTTGATCGTGGTCCACGACGAATTGGATCTCCCACCCGGTGTGGTCCGGGTCAAGGTTGGTGGCGGCCTGGCCGGCAACAACGGCCTGCGCAGCATCACCCAACATCTCAAGACCCAGGACTACCTGCGGGTGCGCATCGGCATCGGCAAGCCCCCGTCGAAGGAGCGCGGCGCCGACCATGTCCTCTCGCGCTTGCCGAAGGCAGAACGCGAGCTGCTCGACATCGCAATCGTCGTTGCCGCCGATGCGATCGAGGCGCTGCTCGCCGATGGTCCCGAGGCCGCGATGACCAAGTTCAACGGCATCAACGCCTGACCGCCCCGCGGCGATCATTGAGCGTGCCAGATGACCCCCGGTGGTCGGCCGAGAGCCGTGGTCGGGCACCGCTACCCTCCAATTCCAGATGAACGGCACGACGACCAGCAAGATGACCAGCACGATCTCGCTTGCCTCGCTTCCTCGTCTGCTTCGTGACGACTCTGGCCTCACACAGGCCTTCGGCAACCCAGCCGCGCTGGTCGCCGTGCCGGAATCGGCACGAGCAGTCACCATCGCGGCACTCGCCCAGCTCGGCGACCGTCACCCGCTCTTGGTCGCAACGCCGACGGGAACCGACGCGGGGCAGCTGTACGACGATCTGTGCCAGTTCATGCCCGCCGATTCCGTCGTACTGTTCCCGGCTTGGGAGACGCTGCCATTCGAGCGGATCAGCCCCAGCGTCGAGACCATGGGGCGACGAATGGATGTGCTGTGGCGCCTCCGCAACGACCAAGCGAATGGGCAATCGAATGGGCACGCGAATGGGCAACCGACGATCATCGTCGCCGGGGTGCGGGCGCTGCTGCAGCGGCTCGGCCCGGAGGCGATCAACGTCGAGCCGATCCACATCCGCCCGAACGACGTGGTCGATCCCGACGTGTTGCTCGACACGCTGATCGGATTCGGATACCGCCGGGAGGACTTGGTCGAACACCGCGGCGAGGTTGCCCGACGTGGCGCGATCATCGATGTGTTCCCGTCGACGGCAGATGCACCGATCCGCATCGACCTGTGGGGCGACGAGGTCGACCGCCTGACCGAGTTCACGGTCAACGACCAGCGCAGCACCGACGATCTCGCCGAGGTCCGCATCTTCCCCGCCCGAGAGCTGCTGCCGAGCCAAGCCGTGCGCGCCCGCGCCGCCCGGCTGATCGCCGAGGAACCGTGGGGACGCGAGCAATGGGAGCGTCTGGCCGAGGGCACCGTGTTCGACGGGATGGAGAGCTGGCTGCCGTGGCTCGTCGACGGCAACACCTTGATCACCGACCTGTTGCCAGTGTCGGGCAAGGTCGCACTGGTCGAACCGCGGCGAATGCGCGATCGCGCCAACGACCTGCTCGCCGAGGAGGATGACCTCGCTCGCTCGCTGGCATCGACGTGGGCACGCGATGCCGAGCGCAAGTTCCCGCGCCTGCATGCAGACACCGATCAACTGCTCGGCAGCAAGCAGTCGATGTGGACGCTGAGCTCGACACCCGAACACCCCGACGCCCCGATGGTGCAAGCCAGCGGATGGGGGCCCGTCGTCGGTGATGGCGAGGGCTTGGCAAAGCGCCTGACGGAAATGATCGCTGACAAGTACCGGGTGGTGGTCGCCGCCGACGGCACCGGCAGCGCGATGCGCCTGGCCGAACTTCTTCGCGATCGCGGGCTCGACTTCACCATCGCCACGTCGTCGACCGATCTCACCAAGCCCGGCGGATACGTCGTCACCGCTCCTCTGCACCGCGGCTGCTCGTTGCCGGAAGCAAAGTTGGCGATCATTGCCGAAGGCGACCTCACCGGCCGGCGGCGTACCCACCGTCAACCACGGGCCCGCAAGCGACAGGGAACCGGTTTCTTCGAGGACCTCAAGCCCGGCAACTACGTGGTGCACTACCAGCACGGTGTGGGCCACTACGAGGGCATGGTCAAGCGAACGATCGGCGGGATCGAACGCGACTACCTGCTGCTGGGATACAAAGGCGGCGACAAACTGTACGTCCCGAGCGATCAGATCGACTCGCTGCGCCAGTACGTAGGCGGCGAGGCTCCCACGTTGCATCGCCTTGGCGGCGCAGACTTTGCCAAGGCCAAGTCACGTGTGCGCAGCGCGGTGCGCGAGATCGCCCAAGAGCTGGTTGTGCTGTACCAGAAACGGATCAACGCGGCCGGTCACGCCTTCGGCAACGACACGCCGTGGCAAGCGGAGATGGAAGATGGCTTCCCGTTCGTCGAGACGCCCGATCAGCGCATTGCCATCGACGACGTCAAGGTCGACATGGAGCGTCCGTATCCGATGGATCGTCTGCTGTGCGGCGACGTCGGCTTCGGCAAGACGGAGGTGGCGATACGCGCCGCGTTCAAGGCGATCCAGGACAGCAAGCAAGTGGCCGTGCTCGCCCCCACGACGTTGCTCGTCACCCAGCACGGCAACACGTTCGCCGACCGCTTTGCCGGCTACCCGATCCGCGTCGAGACACTCAGCCGGTTCCTGACGAACAAGGAGGCCAAGCGGGTGGTCGACGGACTTGCCAGCGGCGAGGTTGACTGCGTCATCGGGACCCATCGGCTGCTGCAGGATGGAGTGACGTTCAAGGATCTCGGGCTGCTGATCGTCGACGAAGAGCAGCGCTTCGGCGTGCAGGCCAAGGAGGCGATGAAGAAGCTGAAAGTCAACGTCGACGTGCTGACGCTCAGCGCCACACCTATCCCGCGCACGTTGGAGATGAGCCTTGTCGGCATCCGCGACCTGTCGCTTCTGCAGACACCGCCCGCCGATCGCCAGCCAATCCTCACCTTCGTCGGCGAGTACGACGAGCGCGTCGCAGTCGAGGCGTTGCGTCGCGAGTTGTTGCGGGAGGGCCAGGTCTTCTGGGTGCACAACCGCGTCAAGACGATCTCCCAGGCAGCAGAGCGACTGCGTGAGCTGGTGCCGGAAGCACGCATCGCGGTGGCGCACGGACAGATGGACGAGGGGTCGCTCGAACAGATCGTGGTCGACTTCTGGGAGGGTCGCTATGACGTGCTGGTATGCACGACCATCATCGAAAGCGGCATCGACATGCCGACGGTCAACACGTTGGTGGTCGAGCGAGCAGACCTGTTGGGATTGGGACAGATGCACCAGCTGCGCGGCCGCGTCGGACGCAGTGGATCGAGGGCCTACGCATACCTGTTCCACCCCCGTGACGCCCGCCTCACCGAGGAGGCGTACGAACGTTTGCGTACCATCGGCGAGGCCACCGATCTCGGCAGCGGTTTCAAGATCGCGATGCGCGATCTCGAGATCCGTGGGGCCGGCAACCTGCTCGGAGAATCGCAGAGCGGCCACATCGCTGCCGTGGGCTACGACCTGTACTGCCAGATGGTCACCGAAGCCGTGGGAGAGATGAAGGGCGAACCCAAGAAGGAGCCGAGCGAGCTCAAGCTCGACGTGCCCACCGACGCATATCTGCCCACCGACTACGTCACCAAGGAAGAGTCTCGACTCGAGGCGTACCGGCGATTGGCAGCGGTCACGACGCCGGCTGAGGTCGATGACATTCGCAGTGAATGGGAGGACCGCTACGGGCCGGTGCCCCAGCCGGCCGACTCGTTGCTGAACGTCGGCTATCTACGCGCCGAGTGTCATCGGCTGGGTCTGCGCGACGTCTCGATCGCCGCCGGCCAGGCGCGATTGGCGCCGATGAATTTGAAGACGAGTGCCGAGATGCGCCTCCAACGCTTGGCGCGCAGTGCAATCTTCAAGCCCGATTCGAACCAACTCGTCGTGCCCATCCCGCGCGATACCGAACCGGCTGAGTTCCTCGTCGCGTTTCTCCGCGAGTTGGTACCGGCATGAGAAGTGAGCCATGAGACTGCAGATCGCCAAGCCGGGCGAGCACGTGACGATGGTGGATTGGCCATTCCTCGAACGACTCGACGACTGGACGATCCCGGGTCTGCAAGAGGTTGCCGGCTTGCATCGGCACGTCGTGCGCCTCGTCGAATCGGGCGACATCACCTATGTCGTCAAGGAGCTGCCCGACAACCTCGCCCAGCGCGAGTGGCGGCTGCTACGCGAGCTCGGCGATGCGGGGTTGCCCACGGCCGAAGTTGTCGGGGTGGTCACCGAACGGGATCAGGGCGACGAAATCGACGGACTCTTGATCACCCGCAACATCGACTACTCGCTGCCGTACCGCGTCCTGCTCTCTGGCCGCGGCCTGCGAGTGCCGTACCTCGGCGAGCGTTTGCTCGACGCTCTCGCCGGCCTGCTGGTACGGCTGCATCTTGTCGGTTTCTACTGGGGTGACTGCTCGCTGTCGAACACGCTGTTCCGCCGCGACGCCGGCGAGCTCAGTGCCTACATCATCGATGTCGAGACAGGCGAACGCCACCCGTCGCTGTCGGACGGCCAACGACGACACGATCTGACGATCGCAACGGAGAATGTTGCCGGCGACCTCGAGGATCTGCAGGCCGGAGGCCGGCTGGCTGACGGGATCGATCCCATCTCCACGGCTCTCGCCATCGAGAAGACGTACGACCGGCTGTGGAAGGAGCTGACGGGCACCGATGAGTTCGATGTCAACGAGACCTTTCGAATCGACAACAGGTTGCAGCGATTGCACCAGCTCGGCTTCGACGCCGCCGAGCTCGAGTTGTACACGACCGCCGACGGCTCAAAGCTTCGGCTGATCCCAAGGGTCGTCGAACACGGCTTTCACGGCCAGCGCCTGAAGACTCTGACCGGTCTGGACACTGGCGAGAACCAGGCCCGACGGTTGCTCAATGACATCGCCAGGTACCGAGCCGTCATCGAAAAGGAGACCCTCAGGAAAGTGCCCGAAACCGTCGCAGCAGCGCGATGGCTCGACGAACGATTCGAGCCGACGATCGATGGCGTGCCACCCGATCTGGTCGGCAAGCTCGAACCAGCGGAGCTGTATCACCAGGTCCTGGAGCACCTGTGGTTCTTGTCGGAGATTGCCGGCGGTGATGTCGGCCTGGGCGAAGCCGTGACGTCGTACGTACGCGACGTGTTGACTCAACTCACCGACGAGCACCGGACGGTCGCCAAAGCGGCCGACGAGGAGGAGTGGACCCTCGACGACTGGGCTGCCGAGGGGTGGGCGGTCGCCAACGACGATCCCGAGGACCGTGCCGAGGACCGTGCCGAGGTCCGTGACACGGACGGAACCAACAACCAAGCAGAGGGCGGCACGGCGTGACCGCGACTCGTAGACAACATAGAGTCGTGCCGTGAATCGATGTCGTTCGGCCTCTCGGACCACCGCCTGTGCACTCATATGCCTCAGCATTGTGATCACGCTGGCGTCGTGTGCCACGTTCAACCGCAACGACGTTGCTGCCAAGGTCGGCGATCGCAGCCTTTCCGCCAAGGCCGCCGAAACCCTGGCCGCCGCGGGAAAAACGGCGACGGGTGACCAATTGCGCGCGGAGTTGACGAAATGGATCCGTGTGACGGTGCTCGAGGCGACGACGGGCGCGCCCCCTGTCACGGCCACGCCAACCGCTGCCGATCTCGACGCTCGGCTCTCGCAGGCGTTGGTCACCATCGCCGGCGACAAGCTACGGACGACATACGAAACCGGCGTCGGTGGCAGCCCTGTCATCTGCCTCGCAGCAATCACCGTTGCCACCATCGACGACGCCAACAGCGTGCTCGCCAAACTGAACTCGGGTACGAAGTTCGCCGACGCCGCTCATCAGTTCTCCACCGACGCTGTCATCGCCAAAGACGGTGGGATCGTGCGCGGACAGGACGGCGGCGAATGCATCGACCCCGGTGCCGTCAATCCAAGCGTGATCACAGCCCTGAAAGGCACGCCGGTCGGTCAGCCGATCGCTGCCACAATCGGGACCTTCTCCGCCGTCCTGATGCTGCGTCCGTTCGATGATCTGTTGCCAGAATCAAAGTCCAAGATTGCCGGCGCAGTCGTGTCTCAAGACCAACTCGACGCACTCGTGTCCGATGCCAAGATCTACGTCGATCCTCGATACGGCAGGTGGGATCCTCACACCGGTGCGGTCGTCACGCTGACGTCGTGACACAGCCCGACCACGGTGCGCTCGGCCGAATCACGATCATCGGTCTCGGGCCGGGCGGGCCGCAGTACATCACCCAACAGACTCTCGACGCCATCTCCACTCATCCGCACCGGTTCATCCGCACCACCCGGCACCCATCAGCATCGGTCGTTGGGGTTGCTACTTGCTTCGACGACGTCTATGAAGCGGCTGGCACGTTTGCCGACGTGTACGCCGAGATCACCGAACGACTCGTCGCGGCGGCCGCGGAGCACGGCCAGATCCTCTACGCCGTGCCGGGATCACCGCTCGTGCTGGAGCGCAGCGTGCGTCATCTGTGCAACGACATCCGCGTCGAATGCAACGTACTGCCGGCGATGTCGTTCCTCGACGTGGCGTTCGCCAGGCTCGGAATCGACCCAATCGAAGCAGGTGTGCGCCTGATCGACGGGCACGAGTTCGCCACTGCCGCCGCCGGCGATCACGGTCCGATGTTCGTCGCTCACACCCACGCCAACTGGGTGCTCAGTGACATCAAGCTAGCGGTCGACGGGGCGACGGGCGACGAGCCTGTGGTGATCCTGCAACGGCTCGGCACCCCCGACGAACAGATCGTGCACACAACGTGGGCGGAGCTCGACCGCACGGTCGAGGCCGATCACCTCACCTGCGTCTACATCCCACGGCTCGGCTCGCCTGTCGGCGAATCATTGATGAGGTTCCATCAACTGGCGCGCACACTGCGCGAGCAATGCCCTTGGGACAAGGAGCAGACCCATCAGTCGTTGATCAAATATCTCATCGAGGAGACCTACGAGGTCGTCGACGCGTTGCAGTCACTCGACCCTGAGCAGCCCTCGAGCGATTCAGCGCTGATCGAGGAGCTGGGCGACCTTCTGTATCAAATCGAGTTCCACGCCACGATTGCCGAACAAGCCGGTCGCTTCAGCATGGTCGATGTCGTCGATGGGATTCACGACAAACTCGTGAGACGTCATCCGCATGTCTTCGGTTCGGTCAAGGCCGACGATGCTGACATGGTGGTCGCCAACTGGGACGCCATCAAACATGCGGAGAAGGGTCGCAGCAGCGTGTTCGACGGCGTGGCCATGTCGCAGCCGTCGCTCAGCTACGCCTACCACGTACAGCGCAACGCGGCAAAGGTTGGGTTCGATTGGCCCGACGTCAGTGGAGCGCTGCCGAAGATCGTCGAGGAGACCACGGAGCTGACCGATGCGATCGCAACCGGCGACCGCGGACACGTCGACGAAGAACTGGGCGACCTGCTGTTCGCGGTGGTCAACGTCGCTCGTCATCTCGACGTCGAGCCGGAGGCCGCGCTGCGCGTTGCGACGCACAAGTTCCGCCGTCGGTTCGAACGTGTGGAGCATCTCGCGGCCGAGCGGCACATCGCGATGAACGATGCCGATCTCGCCGTTCTCGACGACCTGTGGGATCAGGTCAAGAAGTTGGAGCAGTCCGAGGGGCCAGGACTTGAAGTAGCTGCCGGGCCTAGCGGTGAGCGGACGCCATGAAAGCTGGAAGCTCGTTGTCGACCGAAAGATAACGGTCGCGAAGGCAGGCTTGGTCGAACGAGCGCATCGCCCGCCACACGGCGAACGCGGTCGCCAGCATCAAGGTCACGTCGATGACAACCAACACTGTGAACAGGATCGCGTTGTTGAAACTCGTGCCGGGCAGCACAACAACTGCGATCACCCGGTAGCCAACCGACGAAAGCGGAAAAATGATCAACTTGGTGAACTCTGCGGCATCGGCCCCGATCCGTCGAGCCGAGCTGCGCAACGACAACAGCACGAGACCGTGCCCCAGGCAGACCCACGAGACAGCGCCCACGACCCATACACCGTTGAACTCTGGTTTGTAGACCGAAGCAGCCGCGGCCGCGATCGGCCCCAACAGATAGGCGAGCGGGGGCAGAAAGGGTGACGATGCCAAGGGAGCGACTCGATGACCGTTGACCGCTGCGAGCGTCGCCCACACAACCCAGCCCAGGTAGGCCATCCCAAACGACGAGATCATCAACGGAAGCAGCCAGTGAATCTCGGTGAGTGCGGCACGCCAGTTGTCGGACGTGATGTGGCGATACGACTTCGACAGCGCAACAGCAGCGACCGAATACCCGACAGCGCTACCCAACCACCCGGCGGCGGCGAGCACTCGCGTTGCGCCCGTTCCGAACAGCTCCGGGCCACGGTGTATCGAATGCTCGTGAGCCCTCGTGAGGACCGGCATCCACGAGTCCGAGTTTTCGCGTCCTTCTGCGGCCGGGGGCAGGCTGGGGGCGCCGATGATGTAGAGGTCCGGGGTAGGCGACGCGATGAATGCAGGCATTGGCGGAGGGAGCGGATTCAGGACTGGTGAGGGCCAGGACGTTTGTGACTGCGGGGCATCCACGTCCACTTCATCGGCATCATGAGAGGGATCTTGAGAACAAAATTGACGCCACTGGACTGAAACGCGGACCGGCGACAGGCCCGGGACCTCAGGATCGTCGGCCAGCCCCACCCGCTACCCTCTGAGCGATATGAGTGAGATCATCAGCATCGTCGGCCGCGAGATCCTCGACTCGCGCGGCAACCCTACGGTCGAGGTCGAGGTCGAGCTCGAAAGCGGCGCAATCGGGCGCGCTGCTGTGCCGTCAGGCGCCTCGACCGGCGAGCACGAAGCCGTCGAACTTCGCGATGGCGGAGCCCGTTACATGGGCAAAGGCGTACGCACCGCTGTCGGTTACGTCAACGGTGAGATCGCCAGGGCGTTGAACGGTATCGATGCGATTGAACAGCGGCTGATCGACACCGAGCTCGGCAACCTCGACGGCACCGACAACAAGGCACGCCTCGGTGCCAACGCAATCCTCGGCACCAGCCTGGCTGTCGCCAAAGCCTCGGCCAACGAGCTCGAACTTCCGCTGTATCGCTATGTCGGAGGACCCAACGCCCATGTGCTGCCGGTGCCGATGATGAACGTGGTCAACGGCGGCGTCCACGCCGACAACTCGATCGACTTCCAGGAGTTCATGGTCATGCCGGTAGGCGCGCCGAGTTTCGCCGAAGCGCTGCGATGGGGCACCGAGACGTATCACACGTTGAAGAAGCTGTTGCACGACCGCGGGCTTTCGACGGCCGTCGGCGACGAGGGTGGTTTCGCTCCGAACCTGGCAACCAACGAAGACGCCATCAAGATCCTCGTCGAAGCCATCGAGAAAGCTGGCTACACCCCCGGCGACGAGATCGCAATCGCGCTCGATCCGGCCGTCAGTGAGCTCTATCGCGACGGCAACTACCACCTGCCCGGCGAGGGCAAAGTGCTGTCGTCAGGGGACCTCGCCGGCTACTGGCAGCGGCTCGCCGGGCTGTATCCCATCGTCAGCCTCGAAGACGGCATGGCCGAAGACGATTGGGATGGTTGGTCGGCGTTGACCGAGGCGCTCGGCACCAAGATCCAGCTCGTTGGCGACGATCTTTTCGTCACCAACACCACCCGCCTGCAGATGGGGATCGACCGCAAGGTAGCCAACAGCGTCTTGATCAAGGTCAACCAGATCGGGTCGTTGACCGAGACCCTCGACACGGTCGAGCTCGCCAGCCGTCATGCCTACACCAGCGTCATGAGCCACCGCAGCGGCGAGACCGAAGACGTCTCGATCGCCGATCTCGCGGTCGCGACGAATTGTGGTCAGATCAAGACCGGCGCCCCGGCACGCAGCGATCGAGTCGCCAAGTACAACCAACTGCTGCGGATCGAAGACGCCCTCGGCGAAGCTGCCTCCTATCGTGGTCGAGCCGCCCTCGCGCCGCGCTAGCTGACTCTGACGGCCATTGACGCAGTTTCCGACGTGGAAACTGCGAGAATGTGGGCCGTGAGCGACGGGCATCGAACCACTTGCATTCAGCGTCCCCGCGAAGCGACGCGGGCGCGCCTCGACCGCGGCCTCGACGCATCGCGATTCGCCGAGTTCACCCGACCCATTGCCAAAGAGAAGCGGCTTGTCAAAGGACGCGGCAAGAGGTTGGCGTTCGCGCTCGTCGCGGTGGTGATCGCAGCGGCATTGATGGCCTCATTGTTCGTGCTGCCGGTGAAGAGTTGGCGCCAACAGCGCGACGACCTGGCCCGCAAGCGCAACGAGCTTGCCGTGCTGAACAACGCCAATGCCCAACTGGCTGCCGACGTCAACCGCCTGCAAACCCCCGACGGGATCAAGGAAGCGGCACGTCAAGACGTCGGGTTCGTCGTGATGGGCGAGCAACGGATCTCGGTGCTGCCCACCCCCAACGCGCCCGTGACCCTGCCGATCGGGTGGCCGTACGACGCCATCGCCCAAATCGTTGCCGTGCGTTCGGCTGCTGCGAACCCCTAGCACTCTGCGTACTTCGGCGCTTCTGGCCAGATCCGTCTAGTGTCGGCCACCGACGTAGACGACGACGCAACGGCATACACAGGGGGTTCGACACGTGGCAGGCAGCATTCTCGGCAACAGGGTTCTTCGCAAGGAAGACCCGAAGTTCCTCACAACGGGCGGGAAGTATGTCGACGATCTCCTCGACGAGCCGCTGCTCGCTGGTGCTGCGCATGTCACCTATGTGCGTTCATCTGTCGCCCATGGTCGAATTCTGGGGATCGACACATCGGCGGCGTTGAAGCTGCCGGGCGTCATCGGCGTGTACACCGCCGCTGATCTCGATCTGGTGGAAGAACCGGCCGCCTTCAACCCGGCTGCGACACGCGGCAGGCTGGCCATCGACAAGGTGCGATTCGTCGGCGAGCCGCTCGCCGTGATCATCACCGAAGACCGCCAGCAGGGCGAGGATGCGATCGAGCATGTTGTGGTCGACTACGAGGTGCTCGAAGCGCTGGTCGACCCCGAGGCGGCGATGACCTCGACCACCTTGATCTACGAGGGAGCCGGCAGCAACGTCGTGTTCGACACCATTGCGCTGGGCATGCCCGACAACACAGGCGACGAATATTTCGCGGACTGTGCCGTGGTGGTGACCGGACGGTTCGTCAACCAACGGGTCGCGCCCTGCCCGCTCGAAGTTCGCGGTTCGTCTGTCGCGTGGGTGCCATCCGAGGACGGAACGACCCGGTTGTACCAATGGCTCAGCACACAGGGCGCCCAGGGTGCCCGCGACACGCTGATGGCCGGCAACGGGCTGACCGCCGAACAGCTTCGGGTGATCACTCCCGATGTCGGCGGTGGGTTCGGTGCCAAGATCACGTGCTATCCGGAAGAGATCTTGCTGGGTCAGCTGTCCAAGTTGATCGGGCGCCCGTTGTGCTGGCGCGAGAATCGCTCCGAATCGATGATGGCGCTCGGTCACGGCCGAGGCCAGATCCAGTACGTCACGATCGGCGGCAACCGCGACGGCAAGATCACTCACTACCGGCTGCACGCGATCCAGGACTGCGGTGGCTGGGTCGAGATCGGCACGATCCTCGCCCCGTTCATGACCCGGCCGATGTCGTCGGCGGTCTACGACATCCCCAACATCGAATGCCGCACGACGAGCGTGGTCACCAACACGACACCGATCACGGCCTATCGCGGCGCAGGGAGGCCCGAAGCAACCGCTGCCGCGGAACGGGCAATGGACCTTTTCGCCGCCGAAATCGGGATGGACCCGGTCGAGTTGCGCCGCAAGAACCTCATCGCCAAGTTCGACGAGCCACACACGACTGTGATCGGCCAGACGTACGACGTCGGCGACTACGAAGGCTCGCTCGACAAGGCACTCGCCGCTGCCGACTATCCGGCATTGCGAGCCGAGCAGGCTGCCCGGCGCGAGAGCGGTTCCAGCAAGCAGTTGGGGATCGGCGTCAGCATCTACGTCGAGATCACCGGCGGCGTCGACCCGTTCGGCGAACACGCCAAGATCGAAGTGCTCGACGATGGCCGGGCTGTTGTCTACACGGGTACGTCGCCACACGGCCAAGGTCACGTCACCGCGTGGAGCATGCTCGCCAGCGAGCAGACTGGTATCCCGATGGACAAGATCGACCTCGTATGGGGCGACACCGACCTCGTGCCAACTGGCTACGGCACGATGGGTTCGCGTTCGCTGCAACAGGGTGGCGCGGCGGTGTGGACAGCGTCGGGCGAACTCGTCGACCACGCCCGCAAGCTTGCCGCCAAGTTGCTGGAAGCGAACGACGCCGACGTCGTGCTCGACAAAGACACTGGCGCATTCCATGTCGCCGGTACACCCGCCGTCTCCAAGTCGTGGGCCGAGTTGTCGGTAGCCGCAAAGAACGACGGTGACTTCGAGGACGGTCTCGTAGCAGCAACCTATTTCCAGGCGTCCAGCCCGACGTTCCCATTCGGCTCCCATATCGCTGTCGTCGAAGTCGACACCGAGACCGGCCAGGTGCGGCACCTGCGGCATGTCGCCTGCGACGATGCCGGCACGGTGCTGAACCCGCTGCTGCTGGAAGGTCAGATCCACGGAGGGGTCGCTCAAGGCACCGCCCAGGCGTTGCTCGAAGAAGTGCGCTACGACAGCGACGGCAACCCCATCACGTCGAACCTCGCCGACTACGCCTTCATCTCCGCGGCGGAGTTGCCGAGCTTCGAGATCGTTCACATGGAGACGCCCACGTTCGTCAACCCGCTCGGGGCAAAGGGCATCGGAGAAAGTGGCACGATCGGCTCAACGCCGGCCGTGCAGTCGGCGGTCATCGACGCAGTCAGCCACCTCGGCGTGCGACACATCGACATGCCGTGCACTTCCGAGCGCGTCTGGAACGCGATCCGGGCGGCACGCAACTAGCGCCGGACGCTCAGGCGAAGAGACGCAACAGCAGTTGCGTCAGATCGGTTCGTTCGTGCTCTGACAGGTTGGCGAAGCCCGGGATCTCGGTGGTGAACGGGCCGTCAATCGATTCCACAAGTGTTCGACCGGTGTCGGTCAGTGCGAGCAATTTGACGCGTCGATCGGTTGGATCGATCTGGCGTCGAATCAGGTGGCGCTCCTCGAGGCGATCGGCAATGCCAGTAAGGGTTGACGCATCGCACGACAAGACCTCGGCGACAGACCCCATCGGTAGCGGCCCATCCAGCAACTTGCGCAGCGCTATCGACTGAGGCGGGGTGAGGTCGACGGCGCGCATACGCCGATGCCAGATGTCGCGCAGCCGCGCAATGACCAGAGCCAGTGCGTCATCGAGATCGGCGATGCAAACAGTTTGACACACAACGATATTTAGTACAAGCTAAACATCTATGAACACCAAGCAACCCCCCATCGTTGCCAGGGGTCTCGTTCGCCACTTCGGCTCGGTGAAGGCGGTCGATGGAGCCGACCTGGAAGTGCAGCACGGAGAGATCTTCGGATTTCTCGGGCCCAACGGTGCCGGCAAGAGCACGGTGATCCGGATGTTGACGACCTTGCTGAAGCCGACCTCCGGTAGCGCCCAGGTAGCCGGATTCGATGTCGTCACCCAGGCCAACGATGTGCGCCGCAACATCGGGGTTGCTCTGCAGGATGCTGCGATCGATCCGCTGATGACCGGCAACGAGTTGTTGCATTTGCAAGCAGTGCTGTACGGCTTGCCGGTCGCCCAGGTCAAACCACGGGCAACCGAACTGCTCGAACGGGTTGGCTTGACGGGGGCTGCAGATCGCCGGGTGGGCACCTATTCGGGCGGCATGCGCCGTCGCCTTGATCTCGCGCTCAGCCTCATCCATCGGCCGACCGTGTTGTTTCTCGACGAGCCGACAACGGGGCTCGATCCGATGAGCCGAATCACATTGTGGGAAGAAGTTCGCCGGTTGAACAGCGAAGGAACCACCGTTTTGTTGACCACGCAATATCTCGAAGAGGCCGATCAACTCGCTGATCGAGTGGCCATCATCGACCACGGCAAGATCGTCAAGGAAGGCACGCCGACCGCCTTGAAGGCCGCCGTCGGCGCACCGACGTTGTTGATCTCCGTCCCCGCCGCGCAAGCATTGACCGCGCGCGACACGCTGACCCGATTTGGCGAGATGCGCACGACGGCCGAGGGCAGCCTCGCTGTCGGGCTCGAGGGTGGCGCAGGGGCCGTCACCGATGTTGTCCGCGCCCTCGACGAAGCCGGCATCAAGGTACAACACCTCGAACTCAACGAGCCGAGTCTCGACGACGTGTTCGCTGCAGCAACCGGCTATCGACTCGAAGGCGCGTCGACCTCCATGACCGACGCCGGTGGACCGGCACCCGAAGCCACACGCGGCCGTCGCAAATGACCGCCACGCTGTTGTCCCCGTCGCCCGTTCAGGCACGTGGTCTGTGGCTGTCGCAGACCGTCGCAATGTCGAAGCGATCCGTGATCGCCATCGTCCGCCAACCGGCGCTCGTCATCCCATCGTTGATCTTCCCCCTCTTCTTCGCCGCCCTCGGCAGTTCGTCGTTCGGGCGCGCGGTGCGGCTTCCGAACTTCCCAAAGGTCGACAACTTCCTCGACTTCTCGTTGGCAGGCACCATCATCCAGGGTGTGCTGTTCGGCAGCGTGACCGGTGGCGCCGCTCTGGCTACCGATATCGAAATGGGCTTCTTCGATCGCCTGCTGGCCACGCCGACATCACGAGTCAGCATCCTCATCGGCCGCTTGGCCGGAGCGGCTCTGTTCGGTGCGTTTCAAGCGATCGTGTTCGTGGTGTTGCTGCTGCCGTTCGGTATCAGCATCAAGGCCGGCGTTGCTGGGTTTGTCGTGATCGTCCTGTGTGGCGCACTGACCGGAATCGCGATCGGTGGTTTCACTGCTGCGATTGCCCTGAAGACCGGGTCCTCTGAGGCTGTGCAGGGCAGCTTTCCGCTGTTGTTCATCGGCCTGTTCTTCTCCAGCGCGTTCTTCCCCCGCCAGACGATGCAAGGCGCTTACAGGGTGATCGCCAACATCAACCCGGTGTCACACCTGGTCGAAGGTGTTCGAGGTTTGGTCATCGACGGTTTCACTGCACGGCATGTGGCGGCCGCGCTGTTGGTTCCCGTTGCGATCGGCGCGTTCTCCATCGCCTTGGCGATGCGAACCCTCTACTCACGATTGGCAGCGCGATGACCGCGGCGCTCTCACCTTCACCCTCGACGTCGGCTCACACTCCCGCCGGCGAGGCCGGCGGCGGCGCCATATTGCGCTCTTCTCGGGGGCTGGCGCTGCGTGGTCTGCGCAGCATTCGCCGGCTTCCGTCCGCCTTCTTCCCCGCGCTGGCAATGCCGATCTTTCAGACTGTCGCGTTCAGTGGCACCTTCTTCGCGATCACCAAGGTTCCCGGATTCCCGACGGATCGTTCGGTCAACTGGTACCTGCCGCTGGCCTGCTGCATGGGATCCGGGTTCGCCGGCGTCGGTCTGGGCTTCAGCACGGTCCGCGACATCGAGAGCGGGTTCTTCGATCGACTGCGTATGGCACCGTCGCCGCGCATCTCGCTGATCGTCGGGCCGTTGTTCACCGCCTGGGTCCGGGTGATGATCGTCATCACAACAGCGTTGATCGTCGGCTTCGCATTCGGCGCCCGTCTGACCGGCGGCGTGCTCGGCTTGGTCACGTTGTACGCCGCCGGGCTGGGCGTGGCGACCGTTGCCGCCGGCTGGGGTCTCGGCCTGGCGTATCGCTTCGGCGACATGCGTGCCGCGGCGCTGATGCAACTCACGCTCTTCAACGCGCTGTTCCTGACCAACGCCCAATCACCGCTGAACGTGATGACAGGGTGGCTGCACTCGGTGGCCCGCATCAACCCGTTCACCAACATCTTGCGCTTGGCTCGCGAGGGCTGGCTCGGCCACGTCACGTGGCAGTCGAGCTGGGGTGGGCTCGTGGCGATCGTCGGTCTCAGTGCGCTGACGCTGACCTTCGCCTACCGAGGACTGGCCAAGCTGGCGAACTAAGTTGCGCCCGAATGAGCTGAAATATCGATTCTGAACGAGGCAACGAGCGATTCCATCGTGAATACTGTTGTTCATGATTGATCGACAAGTCCTCGGCCGACTGCATGCCATCGAGGAAGAACGCTTCATCGCCACCCATCCGCGCTCGTCGGTGCTTGCCAAAGAGGCCCAAGCCAACCTGCTCGGTGGGGTTCCGATGGCTTGGATGACGCGATGGCCAGGATCGTTCCCGATCTTCTTCGACACTGCCCACGGTGCCCACTTCACCGATGTCGACGGTCTCAGCTACATCGATTTTTGCCTCGGCGATACCGGGGCAATGACGGGGCACGGCCTGCCGCAGGTCGCCCGGGCGCTCTACGCCCAGGCGATGCGTGGTATCACGACGATGCTGCCCTCGGTCGACGCGGCGTGGGTCGGGGCCGAACTGGCCAGACGGTTCGGGCTCCCGGTGTGGCAGATGGCAATGACCGCCACCGACGCCAACAGATTCGTCTTGCGTTTCGCGCGCAGTTTGACCGGTCGCACGAAGGTCGTGGTCTTCGACTGGTGCTACCACGGTTCGGTCGACGAGGCCCTGGCGACGCTCGACATCGACGGCCGCACCATCTCCCGACCTGGCAACCTTGGCGCGGCGATCGATCCATCGACGACGACGGTTGTCGTGCCGTTCAACGATCTTCGCGCTCTCGAGGCAGCACTTGCTACGGGTGAGATCGCCTGTGTTCTGGCCGAACCGGCGCTGACCAACATCGGCATCGTCATGCCTGATCCCGGCTTTCACGACGCGCTCCGCGCCCTCACCCGCGCTTACGACACGCTGCTGGTGATCGACGAGACGCACACGATCTGCGTAGGTCCCGGTGGCGCAACTGCAGCTTGGAACCTGCAACCCGACTTCTTCGTGATCGGCAAGACGATCGGTGGTGGCATGCCGGCCGCTGCGTACGGCATGACCGCCGAGATCGCCGACCGGTTGGGGCCGATGATCTCTTCCAGCGCGGTCGACGTCAGTGGCATCGGTGGAACGCTCACCGGCAACGCGTTGGCGGTTGCCGCTGTTCGCGCCACGTTGAGCTCGGCGCTGCGCGACGAAGACTTCGCCCACATGATTCCGTTGGCAACAGCGTGGACAGACGGTGTGCAGGCAACGATCGATCGCCACGACTTGCCCTGGCACGTGCAGCAACTCGGTGGCCGCGCGGAATATTGGTTCTGTCCGCCACCACGCGATGGCGCCGCCGCGGCCGCCGCGGTCGACGACCAACTCGACGCGTTCATGCACCTGTGGGCCGTCAATCGAGGCATCTTGCTGACGCCGTTCCACAACATGGCGCTGATGTCACCGCATCACTCCGCCGACGACGTCGACGCTCATACCGAAGTGTTCGCGACTGCCGTGGAAGCATTGTGCACGTGAGCCTCTCAGAACATGTACGCAATGAGAATTGACAACCAAGTTGCCATCGTCACCGGGGCCGGCAACCCACACGGAATCGGGTTTGCGTGCGCGCGGGCACTCGCGGCAGACGGCGCACACGTTGTGGTCGCCTCGACAACCGATCGCATCCACGGTCGTGTCGCCGAGCTCGAGGCAGATGGATTTTCGGCGACTGGCTTTGTCGGGGACTTGATGGTCGCCGGCGTGGCTGAAGCGTTGGTCGCCACAGCACGAGCGGTGGCAGGGCGCATCGACATCTGCATCAACAACGCCGGCATGATGCCGTCGGCATCGAGCCGCGCAGCCGCACTACCACCGAGGTCAGCGCCGATGATTGGGCCGACAGCTTGCATCGCAACCTCACGACCTGCTTCAGCGTGACGCGTGCCTGTCTGGCGCCGATGCTCGAGCGGAAGTACGGGCGCATCGTCAACGTTGCTTCGACATCGGGCCCGGTGCAGGCATTCCTCGGCGATCCCGGATATCACGCTGCGAAGGCCGGGATCATCGGCCTCACCAGGGCAGTCGCCCTCGAGGTCGCCAGCTCCGGCATCACCGTCAACGCCGTCTCACCGGGATGGATCGCCACTGGAGCGCAACTGACGATCGAACACAACGCCGGCACCTTTACACCGCTCGGCCGCAGCGGCACACCCGACGAGGTCGCCGCAGCAGTTCGATTCCTCGCCGATCCGACGGCAAGCTTCATCACCGCTCAGCAGATCGTGGTCGACGGCGGCAACTCGCTACCGGAGGATCGCTCGTGGCGCCCCGTGCAGTGATCCCGGTCGCTTTGATCACCGGGGCGGCGGGCGGCATCGGCGGTGCAACAGCCCACCGCTTCATCGCCGGCGGATGGAAGGTCGCCGCTGTCGACATCAACCCGGTCGAACCTGCGGGTCGTTCGGCCGACTCACTGGTGTCGATCACCGCTGACCTGCGCACAGTCGCTGACTGCCGTCGAGCCGTTGCCGAGACCGTGGAGTGGGGCGAGCGGCTCGACGCAGTCGTCAACGCCGCAGGGGTCTGGACCGAAGGGCGCAGCGACGACACCACCGAGCGGGAATGGGATGAAGTCGTCGACCTCAACCTCAAGGGCCTCTACTTCGTGTGCTCAGCCGCCATTGCGCACCTTGAAGCAACCGGTGGCTGCATCGTCAACATGTCATCCGATGCCGGCGTGCAAGGCAACGCTGGCGCCGCGGTGTACTGCGCGTCGAAGGGCGGCGTGAGCAACCTGACGCGAGCACTCGCCCTCGAACTGGCGCCACGCGGGATTCGTGTCAATGCTGTGTGTCCGGGCGACGTCGACTCGCCAATGCTTCGCGGGCAGGCCGCGGCCAGCGCCGATCCGGCCGCGTACCTCGACAAGTTGTTGCGCGGCTATCCGCAGGCTGCTTCGGCGCGATTCATCGAGCCGCCGGAGATCGCAGAGCTCATCTGGTTCCTGGCCCAGCCATCGAGCGCGGCGATCACGGGTGCCAACATCTCCATCGACTTCGGTCTGTCGGCCGGTATCACATGAGCTCATGACCGGGTTACTCGACGGCACCGATCGGCAACTGATCGAGGCGTTGCAACGCGACGGACGGGCCAGCTATGCCGACCTCGCCGATCTCGTCAACCTCTCCCCTGCGGCAACCCGCCTGCGCGTGCAGCGATTGCTCGACGCCGGTGTGGTCAAGGTCGTCGGCGTCACCGATCCACTGGCACTTGGCTATCCGGTCATGGCCGCGCTCGGCGTACGGGTCGAACGAAACGTGCGCGACGTTGCCGACCGCATCGCCGACATCTCCGGAGTGATCTACGTCGTGTTCACATCCGGCTCGTTCGATCTGTTGGTCGAGGTTCTGTGCGAGGACTCGGCGCGCCTGCTGACGGTGATCGACGACGAGATCAGGGCAATCGACGGTGTTCGCAGTGTCGAGAGCTTCACGTATTTCGGTATCCACACGCACCGCTTCGTGTGGGGCGCGCGCTGACCGGAGCGGTTCAAGGGGTTTCGGGTTTCGTGAGCGCTCCGACCCCCATCGCTGCCGTGCGGAGAGCGGCTGGTTCACGCGCGACCGGATCCACCTGACCTTGGACGGAGCGCTCGGTGTGGCCGATTACATCGCTCGCTGGATTGCATGCACGGCCGATCTGCCATGCGCTACGACGGTTCCGGGTGGACCCATCCAGACCGTGTGCTCGAAATCAGACACGCAGCCACCGATTGCCGACGTCACGGAGCTGTACCAGAAGTAGTAGTTGGACGAGGTTGCAGCGGTCAGTCTGGCGATTTCAACTTGAGATAGATCGTCAACAACCCGAGCAAGGCCACGATGATCAACACGGTGCGCACCAGCCAAAAGATGGTGCCGATGACGAAGTTGAACACCACCACAACGACGACAGCGACCAGCACATAGCCGACGACGGTCGCCAACACCGAGCGAGTAGCGCTTGGTTCGGACGGCATCCCCGGAGTATGCCAGCCCCGGCTCACATCGCGACGCGACGGTCGCCGCCGAGTAGCTATCGGGCGAGCACCTGGCGCAGCGCCGTCGACAGTCGGTCGGCAGCGTCGGACGTATAGCTGGCCGCCCGCCAGGCGACGTATCCGTCGGGTCGCACCAACGACGCCCCCGACAATGTGATTCCGTAGGTGGTCGAGAACGATGGCGCCGATTCGTCGGCCTCCTCGATGACTTGTCGGCCACCGTCACCAGCACCGCCGACCCTGTACGAGACCACATCGACACCGAGATCGGCACTGGCTGCCTTCGCCGCATCGGCCCACGCCGCCCCATCCGGCCCTGCGATCAACACGAAATCGCCAACGTACAGGTCGAGGGTCGAAAGCGTCTTGCCCTGTCCCTTCAACTCGACGTGTGGCGCCCGGGTGCCCGGCAGTCCGAATGATTGCCGCGGGTCGATGTCGGCGACGCCGTCGTCGACATACCCGGGGTCCGAGATCACAGCGCTTGAACGGTAACGATTGAATTCGACGTGCATGTCGGGAATCGCCTCGTGCATGCCCTCCGTGCCGAGGTCAGGATCCGAACGGAGCACGTAGCGGTTGTAGGCCTGCTCGATCGCCTGGGCGCCGGCTGGCTGGCGCTCCTTGTCGTAGGTGTCGACCAATGCAGGTCCCGCCTTTCCTTCGAGCACCAACGCCAACTTCCAGGCGATGTTGTGGGCATCCTGGATCCCAGTGTTGCCGCCGAAGCCACCGGTTGGGGGCATGGTGTGGGCGGCATCGCCGGCCAAGAAAATCCTTCCGCGCTGGAACGTCTCGGCAGCCTCGGCGACAGCACGCCACTTGTCGACGTCGAGAACGTTGACCTCGAGATCTGGATCACCGACTGCATCGCGAACCAGTTGCGCTGCCATGTCGTCGGTGATCGTGTCGGCGACAAACCGCGCCCCCGGCTCGTTGATGTCACCAACGGTGAACACCACGAGGAATCCCCCGTGCCCTGTCTTCTCCAGTCGAAAGAACCCGCGCACGTTCGGATTGCTGACGTAGATCACACCGAGGTTGCGACCGCGCAATGCCACCGAGCAGTCGGCGCGGAAATAGATGGTGACGCTGCGAGACATCAACCCGTGACCGATCATCTTGATCCCAAGGCTTTCGCGAATCGGGCTGCGATTGCCGTCACAGGCGACCATGTATCGCGCCCGAATCAACTGTTCACTTCCGTCGTCGACGTTGCGGACCTTCGCAGTCACGCCATCGTCATCCTGAACGTGACCGATGAGCTCGGTTGCGTATTGAAAGCGAGCGCCGAACTCGCGTGCCCGCTGCAACAGCAACGGCTCGAGTACTTGTTGAGGCATGAACAGACGGCGCGCCGGGCTGACGTCGGCCACACCCGCGTTGATGTTGGGGATGTAGTTGGCGATCTCTCGACCGGTGAGCGTCTCGACTGCATTGAGTCCCCCATCGGGCTCGTAGAGCTCCAACGCGGCGGCGCGCACACGATCCTCGATGCCTGCGGCACGCATCAATTCGATGGTACGCAACTGGAAATATCCCGCACGCGGGTGGATCGCCGTTCCGTAGTGCTTCTCCACCGACAGCACTTCGACACCATGCTGGGCGAGGAACATCGAGGTTGCCAACCCGACGAGGCTTCCACCGATGACGAGCACCGGCACGTCGATGGCTGGCGTGGGATCAGGTACTGACATGGTTCAGGCCCCCTAGGTGTGATGATGTGGGTTACTTTTGGTGATTGTGACGAACGACTCCGTGCGTGTCTTTCAAGAAACGGACGTCGTTGATCACATCCGCCCGACCACGTCGGCTGTGAAGTACGCCGAGTTTCCGATGGACGAGACGCACGGCATCGCCTTGTGGCCGCGGCATCGTCTGCTCGCCGACTCCCGTGGCCTCGGATGGCACGACGCATACACGTCGCTGGCCACGGAGGCTCCTTGGCGGCGCACCCTGCATGCTGTTCCCCACTACTGCATCGCCTACTGCAGCAACCGTGCCGCAGCGGTCACTCGGGTGATCGACCAAGAGGCGCGCACCGATTCGGTCGAACTCCTGCCGCGGCACTTCGGTGTCGTACCAGCGGATCGGTCGTCATCGTGGCAGCTGACGGGGGCGCCCGACATCCAACTGATCTACCTGCGCCGCAGCATGGTCGATCGGGTCGCCGAAGAATACCTCGGCCTCGATGCGTCACGCGTCGAACTGCTCCCAAAGCTCGGTTTCAGCGACGGTCTCCTCGAACAGTTGGCGCTCGCGCTGCTCGACACGGCGCGCAATGACGCGACCAGCCCATCCGATGGCATCTATGCCGATCATCTCGTACGGCTCATCACCATGCATCTCTTGCGATATCACTCGACGCACGCCACGTCGAAAGCGAGTGTCGCCGTGGCGGGCGACGCTGCGCACGCCCGAATGAGCCACGTGCGCGACCTCATCGAGACCGCCCTCGGCGAGGATCTGGCGCTCGAGCGACTCGCCGCGGAGGCGGGAGTCGCGCCTCATGCTTTTGCCACCGCGTTCACGAAGGCCGTTGGCATACCGCCTTATCGCTACGTGATCCTACGTCGGATCGAACGGGCCAAAACGCTGCTGCGCCACACCGATCTGCCGATCTCGCGTATCGCCTATGACACCGGCTTCGCCAGCCAAAGCCATTTGGCTACGACGTTCAAGCGCAGCGTCGGTCAGACACCCGGCGCTTACCGCCACTCAGTCGCTGCCAGGCCGGTGTAGCAACGGAGCCGGGCGGCGAGTCCAGGCGTCGGGATCGTCGAGCAACGCGGACACCGCCGCAGGCAGGACGCCGGCGGCCAAGTCGGCGATGGTGACCTGTTCCATCACCGATCGCAGGGCTGCGCGCACGGCGATCCACAACTCCTTCGTCGGCGCCGCGACTCCTGGTGGCCCGAACACCTCCGGCGACATCCCGTGCACGTCGGCCAACGGCCCGTCGATGACGCGGGCAATGTCGGCGACGGTGATCGACTCGGACGGCACCGCGAGCCAATAGCCGCCGGAATAGCCCCTGCCGCTGTTGACCAAGCTGGCTCGGCGAAGTTCGGCGAGAAGCTGCGCCAGAAATCGGGAAGGTATTGCCTGGCGGTCAGCGATCTCATCGGCCTTCACCGGGCGCCCCGTCGGGCTGGCCGCGGCGAGCTCGACCATCGCCCTCACGGCGTAATCGAGGCTGGCGCTGACTCTCACGACTTCATTGTGACGGATGACGTGACGGATGACGTGACGGATGTTCTTGACGGAGCACTCTCTTTCCCACCATACTGCTAGCAATAATACCTGACTAAGTAGATCAACTTTATCAAGTTGATCTCAGCCACGCTTGTTTGTCCCCGGAGGCCCCCAATGCGACTGTCCCGATCCCCCTTCGCACGCCTGCTCGGCCTCGTTTTGGTCGCCGTCACTGTCGTCGCCGCATGCGGTGACGACAGCAAGCCATCAGCAGCCGCAACCACCACAGCCGCTGGCGGCGCCGCCGCCGAGTTGCAGGCGGCCGAACTGTCATTGGTGGCCTACTCGACCCCGCAAGCCGCATATGAGCAGATCATCAAGGCCTTCAATGCCACGCCGCAGGGCAAGAACATCACGTTCACGCAGTCATACGGGGCCTCGGGCGATCAGAGCCGAGCGGTGGTCGCCGGGCTCGGGGCGGACTACGTCGCGTTTTCCTTGGAGCCCGACGTGACGCGCCTCGTCACGGCAGGTTTCGTCGCTGCCGACTGGAACAAGGATCAATACGCCCGCAACGTGACCGACTCGGTCGTCGTGCTCGTCGTGCGCAAGGGCAACCCGAAGCACATCACCGGTTGGGGCGACCTCACCAAATCCGGCATCGAGGTCATCACAGCGAATCCCTTCACGTCAGGTGGGGCGAGATGGAACGTGATGGCTGCCTACGGACAGATCATCAAGAACGGTGGAACCGAAGCGGATGGAGTTGCCTACCTCACGGCCTTGTTCGAGAACGTGCCGGTTCAAGACGACAGCGCCCGCAAGTCGCTGGCAACGTTCACGTCGGGCAAGGGCGATGTGTTGTTGGCATATGAGAACGAAGCGATCTTCGCTCACCAGAAGGGCCAGGACATCGACTACGTCGTGCCCGATTCGACGATCCTGATCGAAAACCCGGCCGCTGTGACCTCGACGACCAAGCACCCTCGGCAAGCCAAGGCGTTCTACGACTTCCTCCGCACGCCCGACGCGCAGGCCATCTTCGCCAAAAACGGATACCGCCCCGTCGTCGACGGAGTCAACAGCCCGTACGACTTCCCGACACCGACCGGTCTGTTCACCATCGCCGATCTCGGCGGGTGGACTGCCGTGACCAAGAAGTTCTTCGACCCGGCTGGAAGCGTCATGGCCGACGTCGAGACTGGCATCGGGGTCTCCGTTGGCTGACGCGACAGCGGCGCTGCGTCCTGCGATGTTCGGGCGACGCAGCGGCCTTGGCGCGCTCAACACAGGCACGATGTTCGGGGTCGGGCTCGCCACGTTGTGGCTCAGCTTGCTGGTGTTCATCCCGCTCGGCGCCGTTGTGTGGCGGTCGCAGAAGAACGGGTTCGGATCGTTCTGGCACGCAGCGACCACGCCGGAAGCGTCTGCCGCAATTCGACTGACAGTAGGCAGCGCGTTCCTGGTTGCACTGCTCAACGCGGTCCTTGGAACGTTGATCGCCTGGGTCCTTGTTCGTGACGACTTCCGTGGCAAGCGGGTCGTCGACGCGCTGATCGATCTGCCATTCGCCCTCCCGACGATCGTCGCCGGTCTCGTACTGCTGACGCTCTACGGGGTCAAGAGCCCGGTCGGGCTCGAGTTGGCGTACACCCGCGCCGGCGTCGTGGTCGCTCTGCTCTTCGTGACCTTGCCATTCGTCGTGCGCACGGTGCAGCCCGTGCTCATCGAGCTCGATGTGGAGATGGAGCAGGCTGCTGCGTCCTTGGGTGCCGGCAAGTTCACGACGTTCCGGCGCATCGTGCTGCCCAACCTGCTTCCAGCGATCTCCGCCGGCACAGCATTGGCGTTCGCCCGCGCAATCAGCGAGTTCGGATCAACGGTGCTGATCTCCGGCAACCTTCCATTCAAGACGCAGGTGGCATCGGTCCACATCTTCAACCAGATCGAGAACGACAACACTGTGGGGGCTGCGGCCGTGGCCACCATTCTCTTGATCATTGCGCTACTCGTTCTCGTCGCACTCGATCTGTTGCAACGGTGGGCCTCGCGCCATGCATAGCCGAGCCGTCGCGTCGACGTCCCAATCGAAATCCTCTTCGAAGTACGTCATCCGTATCGTTGCACTCGGCTATCTGGCTGTGCTCGTTGGCGTTCCCGTTGGCGTCATCTTCTGGCGAACGTTCGAGAACGGAATCAAGCCGGTCATCGACTCGCTCACCGAGCCTTCGGTGCTGCATGCGTTTCGTGTCTCCGCGATCGTGGCCTTCTGGGCCGTGCTGTTGAACACCATCTTCGGGGTCGGTGTGGCGATCCTGCTGGTTCGTCATCGGTTTCCCGGCCGCCGTCTGCTGAGCGTGCTGATCGACCTGCCCGTCGCCGTCTCCCCGGTCGTCGTCGGCCTTGCCCTGATCCTCGTGTACGGACGCTTCGCTCCGGCCGGTGGATGGCTCGACGACCACGGGATCAAGGTGATCTTCGCCTATCCGGGCATGGTGCTGGCAACGATGTTCGTGTCGTTGCCGCTCGTCGTGCGAGAAGTGGCACCCGTGCTCGAAGAGATCGGAATCGAGCAGGAGCAAGCGGCGTGGACACTGGGCGCCAAGCGCGCGCAGACATTTCGCAGAGTGACGCTTCCGGCCATTCGCTGGGCGCTGGCGTATGGCGTCGTGCTGACGCTGGCACGTTCACTCGGCGAGTACGGCGCAGTGGCCGTCGTGTCGGGTCGGTTGATCGGCAAAACGCAAACCGCAACGCTCGTGGTCGAGGAACGCTTCCAGAACTTCGACCAAACAACGGCGTACGCCGTTTCGGTCACCCTCGCGATCATTGCCATCTTGATCTTGATCGTGATCAATGTTCTTCGACCAAAGGAGCACAGCTGATGGGCATCCGCGCTCAGAACGTCACGAAGCGTTTCGGTGACTTCGTCGCGTTGGACAACGTCTCGGTCGACATCCCGAGCGGCTCGTTGACCGCCCTGCTCGGTCCAAGCGGAGGTGGCAAATCGACGTTGCTTCGCATCATCGCCGGTCTCGAACAGCCGGACTTCGGATCGATCGAGATCGCCGGAGCCGACTCGACATCACTGCCGCCGCAGCAACGCAACGTCGGATTCGTGTTCCAGCACTATGCGGCGTTCAAGCACATGACCGTGCGCGGCAACGTGGCCTTTGGCCTCGAGATCCGCAAGCGGCCAAGGCGCGAAGTAGAGGACCGGGTCAACGAACTGCTCGCCCTCGTTCATCTCTCGCAGTTTGCCGACCGGTACCCCTCGCAACTCTCCGGTGGGCAACGCCAACGCATGGCTCTTGCCCGTGCCCTCGCTGTCGAACCACAGGTCCTGCTGCTCGACGAGCCGTTCGGAGCGCTCGACGCCAAGGTTCGCAAAGAGCTGCGTGACTGGCTGCGGCGATTGCACGACGAGGTTCACGTCACCACCGTGTTCGTCACCCACGATCAGGAGGAGGCAATGGAAGTGGCCGACGAGATCGTCGTCATCAACCACGGCGCTGTCGAGCAGATCGGCAGCCCAGACCAGCTGTACGACGAGCCAGTGAACGACTTCGTGATGAACTTTCTCGGTCCCGTGACGCGGCTGGGTGGTGTGGCGGTCAGACCACACGACATCGAGATCCTTCGGTTCGGCGAGCCAGCTGCAGTGCCGGCAACTGTTGCACGCATGGTCCGGCTCGGCTTCGAAGTCCGCGTCGACGCAATCGCGAACGGGCAAGACGTGTGGGTTCAGATCTCGAGAGGAGAAGCCGATCGACTCGACCTCTCCCCGGGCAGCGAAGTCTTCCTGCGCACTGTGGGCGCTCGAGCCGAAGTGGGCACCCCGGTCGCCGCCAGAGTTGGCTCGTCAACCAATTAGCAGCACGAAGTTTCGGCGAAGTGCGAAGCCAGCGTCACTTTCGCTTTCACCGCGTGCCGCCCGCCGAGTCATACGGGCCGTGGGTTCGATCAGATCAACGTTGCAGCGGCGGCAAGCATGGTGCAGGTCTTCGGGAAGCCGCCACCGAGCACAGCCGCGATGCATTGGTACGACATCCGGATGGTGCCGGAGGGCACGCCGCGAACGGCACGCATGTCTCGCAACCACATCGTGAAGTCGTCGAGCACCGTGTGATCCAGCGTCACGAGCGCGGCTGAGCAGAACTGCAAGATGTCGACAATGTCCCCGCGTGTCCGATCGAGTTGGGCTGCAGTCATTTCGCGCAGCCGCGGTTGGCGCTGGAGGAGTTCCTCCAGACAATCCGCCACGAGGCCGGGCTGCGGTATCTCGATCTCCGCGCCTTCTGGGCAGAGGTCTGCGGCACGTGCTCGAGCGGGTTGACGGATGTCCCAGGAGGCCAGGATCGACGCGACGCCAGCAGCGTTCGCTGCGTGTGCATCAGCGCCGAGCGCCGCAGCCCGAACGCCGCCGGCATCCAGTGCTCGGCCACCGATGATCACCGGCACGCTGGCTCGATGAGCTACCTCGATGGTTCGCCGGGCGCCGACAAGATTGATCGGGGTTGTGCAGCTGAGCAATGCCGCTGTGGGTTTGATGTCGTCGAGTGAACGGGCGAACTGCGTCCCCGGGAGCGATGGACCGAGGAACGTAACGTGGTGACCGATGGTGACGAGCGTGGCGTCCAACATCCGCAGCGGCAACGTGTGCCATTCGCCCTCGACGCAGCCGCTGACGATCTTCGCCCGAGGCCACTCGCCACTGGGGGTTCGCAACGAGATCAGCGCCAGGACCGCGTCGGTGATCGCCGTGGCGGCGTGCTCTTGGGCGACCGTCCACTCATTGTTCTGCCAACGACGCCCGACCTCTTCTTGTGCCGGGCGCAGGACGGTGTCGATCAAGTGGGCTGGCGTCATGCCTGAATCGAGTGCTGCGGTCGCACCGAGACGGGCGGCGCGGATGTCGGGAGGGTCCAAGACGGAGAGGTAGACCTCGAGCGCCCGGGCCTCATCTCCAGTGATGTCAATCATGTCGCGACTAAAGAGAACCGATCGACGCGCACAGGTCGGGCTCGACAGCCAGTTCGCTGACGACGACGTGAGCACCGGCGAAGATGGGCACTGGCATCTGCTCAGGCACAGCGGCTTGGCCAACGATCATTCGAGTTTCTCTCCTCCGGTGATGATCACGACGGGCGCGGACGGTTTCGTCTCCACGGATACCTGGTCACGCCCCCTTGCCTTCGCGCTGTACAGCGCAGCGTCGCCGGCTGTCAGCGTTTCGGCCCCGGTTCGGCGACCGACCAGCGCGGCGCCTGCGGAGTACGTCACCTCGCGAGGACGGACGATCAGCCAAGTCTCGTGCAGCCGATCCAAAAAAGAAGCCAGCCCGACATGACATGCACCAAACAACACTGCGAGCAGTTCGTCGCCGCCCAGACGACCGAATTGATCGCCCGGTCTGCTACGACTGCGCAGCGCGCGTGCGAACGCAATGAGCAGTTCGTCGCCGACGGCATGACCCCAGCGATCATTGACGCCTTTGAAATTGTCGATGTCGATGACGACCAACGCGTCGTCGGGACGGACCCGAGTGAGAAGCTGGTCGACCGCTCGCCGGTTGAGCAGCCCGGTGAGGGAATCGGTGTTGGACAGTTCGGCGAAGTCGTCGCGTTGGCGCAGGCGGCCGATCGCTTCGCGGGCATCATCCAGTACTTCCGGAAGTATCCGTTCAATTCGTAGTCTGGCCAGGACGGAGTCGGCTCGGGCGAGCAACGGCTCACCGTGGCCGAACGAGCAGTCGATCGGCAGAGCTCGACCGTCGTCGAGACGGGCAGGAACCGTCGAACCGCCGAGGTCGCGCACCAGGCCGATGACCACGCCCACCGCTTCCTCGACTGCTTCGGCACGCAGTAACGACCGGGCTGCAGCGAGGCGCAGGATAGAGGCTTGCGGATCGACGACAGTTTGATCTTCGATCGCCGCCAACGACCGCTGACGGACAAGCGTCGTCGTCACAGTCGTGGCCCCAGAAATCTGAACC
This sequence comes from Ilumatobacteraceae bacterium, assembly GCA_031370745.1. Classification (GTDB taxonomy): domain Bacteria; phylum Actinomycetota; class Acidimicrobiia; order Acidimicrobiales; family Ilumatobacteraceae; genus JAENVT01. Next base: position 5,604 of record JANMQX010000125.1, on the reverse strand, counting down.
GACAACTCGCCGAGCGCAGCGCTCACCTGTTTGTCGACGGGCGCTTCGGTGGCTTGCTCACCGATCAGATCGTCGAGTTCACCCGCTCGACGGCGGAGGTCAAACAATGCTGCGGCCTGAAGGGCCAGAACCTTCAGGAAGCTGATCTGTTGTTCGGTGAACGTGCGAGGTTTGATGTCGATGACGTTGAGCGTGCCGAGCGGCAGCCCCTCACGACTGCAGATGGGCATCGCCGCGTAGGAGCGGGCAAAAGGCGGGCCGGTGACGAGTGGATCGGCGCTGAAACGCCCGTCCAACGCCGTGTCGTTGACGACGAACACCTCCTCGGGTTTCGCGATCGCCAACGAGGAGAACGCAACGTCTCGCCGAGTGCTCGCCATGTCGATGCCGACGGCCGACTTGAACCATTGTCGATCCCGGCCGATCAGCGACACCGCGGCGATTGGCGTCTCCATGAGGCGTGCTGCCAGACGGGTGAGCGAGTCGAAGGCCACATCTGGTGACATGTCGAGCACACGACATGAGCCGAGTGCATCGAGTCGGGCTTGCTCGGTGCCCTTTCGAAATGGCCGGTCGGCCGAGGTCAGCGGGCAAGCCGCATCCCCGGGCGCCAACCTGGGAGGAGCCAGTCGATTCACAACCGCGATACCGGTGATCTCGCCGTGGTCCCGCAGGAGGTTGACGGACGAGGCCACCGTCACCACCGAGCCGTCGCGGGCCCTCTGTCGCAGCGCGCCCGTCCAACTACCGTTGAGTTGCAACTCGCCCCACGCAGGACCGCCGTGGAACGCTGGATCGGCGCGCACCACGGACTCGAGAGTGTGGCCGAGGACCTCCTGTTCCGACCAGCCGTACAAGCGAACGGCAGCAGGATTCCAGCTGAGTACCCGCAGATCGGGATCCGTCACGATCACGGCATCGGAGACCTCGGCGACAACACCGCTGACCATCTGGCGCATCAGCCGCGGCGCGTCCACGATCTCGCGGGCGATCCCGACAACGGCGGGTCCACCATCGAACTCGCCCGCGTCGGTGCTCACCAGAGTCAGCCGTTCTGTGCCGTCGACGGCGCGCAGTGTGACCACCTGTGGGCCAGGCACGAAGCCCGCGGCGCGCATCTCACGGCTGGCCCGAACGGCGGGCTGTGAGACAGACGCGACGAAATCGGTCACTTCGCGTCCTACGAGGTCGGCGGGCCGGCGCGCCGCGAGCAGCGCGACCATACCTTCGTCGGCAGCGACCAATCGGTTGTCGACATGCACCCAAGTTCCCCACCGGGAACGTGCTGCATCGGGGTTGGCGTTCTCGGGGCCCGCCGGGCGGAAGCTGTAGCCCTTGCCGCGCACTGTTTGGAGAAATCTCGGTCGGTTGGGTTCCGTCTCTATCTTGGCGCGCAATCTATGGATGTGTTCAGTCACCGTGCCGGGATTCTGCCATTCAGGCTTCGAGTTCCAGACGTGGTGCAACAGCTCCGCGCGCGTGAAGAACTCGCCCGGTCTGGCAGCGAGAAACGCGAGCAGGTCGAATTCCTTCGCCGGCGTCTCCAGCAATTGCCCGTTGACGCTCAACGTTCGGGCGTCGAGATCGAGCAACAACGCATCGAACCGCAGACAGTTGGCACCGTCGAGTGGTACAGCGACGCGGCGGCCGGCCATTCGAGTCAAGTGCGCCAGGGCGCTGTGTCCGGGCGCTGCGGCGACGCCAGGTCGAGTGTCGTCGTTGCCGAGACTGTCCGATCGACCACTGCGACGCGCGCCGATGTACAGCTCGTCCAGTTCGACGGTGCGCCGACGGAGGTCGAGAAGCTCGGACACCTGTTCGGCAAGCACCGTCAATTGGCGTAACTCGGCGGGCGTGAAGGTGCGTGGGCGGGTGTCGACCACGCTCAACGTGCCCAACGGCAAACCCTCGCGGCTGCGGATGGGCATACCCGCGTACGAACGTGCGTGTGGCTGTGCCATCACCAGCGGATTGCGCACGAAGCGCTCGTCGTGGAGCGTGTCGCCAATGACCAACGGATCGCCAGGGTGATTCAACGCCACAGCACAGAAGGAGACGGCGCGTGGTATCTCGGTGAGATCGGTGCCGCGCCTAGCCTTGAACCACTGTCTCTCGGCGTCGATCAGCGAGATCATCGCGATGGGTGCAGAGAGGAGCTGCGATGCCAGATCGACGAGGGAATCGAACGCCGGCTCGGGATCGGTATCGAGGATTCGGCATGCTCGCAGCGCGCTGTGCCGCAACGATTCGTCAGTGAGCGAAAGGCGCCTGTCCGCAACCGATGTCGATGTCGATGTGATCTTGCCGGGGGCGTATGTCGCCAACAGATCGTCGTAGCGCAACGCATGGCTGAACAACCATCCCTGGCCCATCCGACAATTCAGGTCGAGGAGCTGCGCCCTCTGCGACTCGTTCTCGATGCCTTCGGCAACGATCTCGAGCCCCAACTCGCGACCGAGATTCAGGACGGACCGCACGATCGCGGTGGCCAGCGGTTGCGCGCCCAACCCGGCGATGAAGCTCGTGTCGATCTTCAACGAATCGACAGAGAGCAGCGTGAGGTATTCAAAGTTTGCATGGCCGGTGCCGAAATCGTCGATCACCAGACGTATGCCCAGGGACCGAATCGCCGTCAGTGGTGCCAGTGCGGCCGAATCCAGCATCACGCTCTCGGTCACCTCGATCCACACCCGCTCGGGTGCCATACCGGCCAAAGCGAGCACGTCAGCGAAGCGTTGCGAGACATCGGCATGTCCGAGCTGCAAGACGGAGACGTTCACACTCAGATCGACATCGATGCCTTCGGCCTCCATCTTCACCACGTCGCGGCAGGCGCGGTCGAGGATCCATTCGCCGAGCTCGTCGATGACTCCGGTCCTCTCAGCCCAGGCAATGAATACGTCGGGGCCGATGGCCCCTCGATCGGGATGCATCCACCGCGCGAGGGCCTCCAACTTCTTCAGCTCTCCGTCGTTGATGTCGACGATTGGCTGATATGCCACGTAGATGGCACCCGAGACCATCGCGGCGCGCATGTCGGTGACAAACGCGTCCTCGCTCTCCCACTCCGCCTTCGAAGCCGCCCATCGCAACGAGACCATCACGGTGCGGCCCCGGTCTACGTAGCGAACACCGTTCAACTCGAACTGCACGTGCGACTCGGAATCAACCAGGTGCACACCGAACCCGTGGAACTGTTCGTCGACCCTGTCGGTTCCGGTAAACAACTCGACCCACGGTTCGTCGGCCGAATCCAACAGATCGAAGATCGAGCCACCGGTCAGCTCGTTGGTCGGCAAGCCCACGCAGTCGGCGAAACTGTCGCTGACCCATACCACCCGCTGGTCGAGGGTGCTGACCATGAGCGAGAGACTCACGCGCGACGAACCCCGAGGTAAGACGGACTCAGGGCAACGCTTGCTGACATCGCGCTCCTCCTACTTGCTAAGCAGACGTGGAGCCTGTTGGAGGTGATCGATGAAGATCGTGCGCCAATCCACGCGTTGTGGAGCCCGGCCGAGTATACGGCGCTTCGACGGTGATCTCTCCCGAGGCAAACCCCGCAGGCGGCGGACGCGTACTACGGCTGCGCCACTGCCATTCTTCCACCGTCTCCATTTTGTTGATTGCCTGGTTCCGCATTCTGGCTTTCAGTGCGCCGCTCGAAGGAATTGGCTTCCGAACCAGTCTTCGGCGCACAACTCGCCGCTGATGAGCCGCCTTGACAGAAGTTGATCTGTTGACATTCGGTGGCCGGTTCCACCCGTCGCGGGTTCCGGTGCTGGTGACCGCAGCATTCGACGCGTGTAGCGGTGAAGCTGCACGGCCGCCCTCTGAACGCGCAGGAGTCGATCATTCGCTGACCCCGACGAGGTTTGGCCGCCCACTCGGTGGTGGGAGGCGCTCAGGTTGTAGGTGTCTTGGCAGGCGCTGTGGTGAACCATGCGCCGACGAGAGCGAGCACAGCGAGGCCGATGAACGCGATGCCGTGCTTGATGTGATGACGGGTGCTGCCGGCCGTGTGTCCTGGGAAGAACGTCGGGAGAGCGTCAGCGGTCTTGGCGAAGTAGACGAGAGCGACGACCACGCATACGACGGCGACACCGAGGCACGCGGCGGTCGTGGCTCTGAACGTTATTTTGGACGATGGGGACATCAGAATTCTCCTGTCTGGGTCATGCGAACTTGACAATCGATGCGATGCCAGCAATGAGGCAGTAAGCAGCAAAGGGGTTGAGCGTGCGGGTGTGGAAGAACCGGGTGAGGAAGCGCACGGCGACGTAGGCACAAAGCCCCGCGACGATGCTGCCGACGACGACTTGTCCGCGGATGCCGTCACCGAGGTGCCCGAACAGGTCAGGCAGCTTGTATACACCGGCGGCGAAGATGATCGGTGTCGCTAGTAAGAACGAGAAGCGGGCGGCGTCGTCATGGTCCAGTCCGCGGAGGAGACCGGCGACGATGGTCGCTCCGCTTCGACTGATGCCAGCGAACAACGCCGCGATCTGGGAGCTCCCGACCACGAGGGCGTCGGCGGTGGTGACGCTGGACCCGTCGCCGAGTGAACCTTCCGAGCCGTCTGTGATTGTCGCGTCGAGCGCGGGGATGCGCTGAGGAACCCGTCGACGCAGCTGTTCTCCAACGGCGAGGATGACGCCGTTGATGGTGAGGAAGACGGCCGCCGCAAGTGGCTTGGCGAACAGGGTTCGCAATCCGTGTTCGAAGACGAGACCGACGATTCCGACCGGGAGGGTACCCAGCACAAGTAGCCACGCCATCCGCTGATCGGCGTTGTCGATCCGGCGATCGCGGATCGAGGTGAAGAAACCGGTGAGGATCCGTACCCAGTCCTTGCGGAAGAACACAAGCAACGCGATAGCGGTGGCGACATGGAGCCCGACGAGGAACGCGAGGTAGAACGATTCACTCGCCGCCTGGCCCGCCACCAGCGAGTCCCATCCAAGCCAGGCCGGGACGAGGACAGAATGCCCAAGGCTCGACACCGGGAACAGCTCGGTGAACCCCTGCAGGACCCCGATCACGATGGCTTGAAGGAACGACATGTCAGTCAGAGTTCTCCGGTTTGCAGGATGACGAGCACAACACCCTGAACCATCGGCGGACCCGAGTACAGGAAACGGGAACCTTTTAGCACTTGATGCACTTCAGAGTCGAGACGCCGCCCCGGCGGTCGGCCGCCTTTTCCTTCCGCATCACAAACCGTGGTTCGTCAGCGGACGACGTTCGCGGGTGTCGCTCTTTCCACTGGTTGGTCCGTAATCGTCGAACGGGCGTGAGTGTTCGCGTGCAATTCATTCGGTGTTCAGTCGGAGGTCCGCCGCAGGTTAGGTGGCGCGCGTACCTTCCGGTTGTCCAAGAACGAGGGAGATGTCATGAGCACACGAACTCTGCAACACCGAATTGCGTGCACTGCAGCGGGGTCGGTCACAGTTGCGGCGCTGGCGATTTCTGGCGCTGCGATCGCCGACCACTCGCGGTCGCCACGATTGGAATTCACGCCGATTTAGTCAACTCGCAGATTTTCCAGTGCGCCCGGAGGGACTCGAACCCCCAACCTTCTGATCCGAAGTCAGAAGCTCTATC
>JANMQX010000105.1:0-4687 GCA_031370745.1 Ilumatobacteraceae bacterium | reverse complement strand
GTGGTGGCAATGGTCGCAGTTCACCTGGGCCGGGTCGGCCATCGATCTTCAGGAGCGCCCGAACACACGGGTGCTGGTGCTGTGCACGATTCCGGCAACGCTGACGATGGCGGTCTCGATACCCAACTCGTTTCACCAGTCAGGTCGGTGGTTCGGCATTGCCTACATGGCCGTGCAGTTGTTGGTGCTTGCCATGCAGGGCACCGAGGCATGGCGCGACATCGCGACGCGACAGGCGTTCATCGACTTCGTCATGTTCGCATCCATCGCTCCGCTATTTGTCGTGGCCGGCGGTTTCGCCCACGACGGCGCAAGGGTGACGTTGTGGATAGTGGCCGCGCTGGCCAACGTGGCCAGCGCAATGCGCGGTGCGTCTGGCGAGTGGGTGATCAGCCCGGTGCACTTCGCCGAACGGCACGCGCTATTCGTCATCATCTCGCTCGGCGAGGCGTTGGTGGCGATCGGTGCCACGGCCTCCGACATCGGTTTGTCGCTGCGAATCTTCGTCGGGCTCGTCAGCGCGACCGCAGTCGCCTGCCTGGTGTGGTGGACCTACTTCGCATTCATCCCTGAAGCCGCCGAGCACACGCTGGAGAAGTCACGCACCGCGAAACGCGGCAAGCTGGCGCGCGACCTGTTCACGTTCGGCCACTTCCCCATCGTGACCGGCATTCTGGCCTACGCCGTTGTGGTGAAGCACATGGTCGCTGATCCGAGAGGAACTCTGCCGTATGCCGATCGATGGCTGCTGATCTCGGCATTCGCAATGCTGATCGGTGGAATCGTGCAGATCGAGTGGCGGGTTTCCCGACAACTCGCTGTCGAGCGCTTCATCGCCGTCGCTGCGATGGCGTCGTGGTTGCTTGTGGGTGCATCGCTACCGGGATGGGCGGCGGTCGCAGGCATTGCGGCCATCCTCGCCGTGATGCAGTCCCTCACCTGGCGGCGCGTCCGAACTGACAGCCGCGCCGAGGTCGAGCTCGCCGGATAGCTCAGCGAGATTGGCGCGCCATTCGCAACAGCAACAGGTCGTAGACGATCTTCAACGACCCGGCAATGATCAACGGCCAGCCGAAGTTCGAACGATCGAGCATCCATCCGGCGGCGATCGGCGGCAGTGCCGAGGCGAGACTGCGCGGCACGTTTGTAACGCTTGCCGCGGCTGCCCGTTCTGCCGGAGTAACGACCGACATCACATATGCATTGCGCACCGGCACGTCCATGCTCGACAACAGGCTGCGGGCGATCAGGCAGGCGACTGCCAGGGGTGCGTTCGGCATCAACGCCGCGCTGATCAGCAGAACCTGACCGGGAAGATGTGTGAAGGCCATCGTTCGCAGTGGCCCGATGCGGCGCTCGATCCGAACAGCGATGAAACCTGACGCCGCCGCGAGTATCTGCATGACCGCCAGCACCGCGCCGGCCTTGCCCACTGAGAAGTGATGCCGGCGCAGCAGCCACAAGACCAACAATGACTGCACGGCAAAGCCACCACCGAACGAGTCGAGGCTGAACAGCGCTGCGAGCTTGTACACGACGCGCTTCGACGGACCAAGCGGTGTGGGCGGCGCGGCCTGGGCTGCGGCCTCGACCAGAGGCGACATCGTCGCGTACACCCCGAGCATTGCCAACCCCGCAAAGGTGTAGATGAGGAAGACCGATTCTGGTCGCCAATGAAACCGGGCCGGCAACCCCGCCGACAGCGCCCCAAGCGAGGCGAGCGACCCGCCGGCGAACGAATAGCGAGCGAACGTGTGCGAGCGGTGTTCTGTGCTGGTGGTCAAAGGCAACAGCGACTGCTCGATGGGTTGCACGACGCTGACGTCACTGCCGCTGGGGTTCATGGTGCCGATCACGCCGAAGGCCAGTAGCAAGGCAAACGCGGTCGACGTGAAGAAGACCATCCCGGTGATCACCATCAGGACAGCGCCGGCGCGCAGCAGCAGGCGCCGTTCGAAGCGCCAACCCCACGTGCCCGTGAACATCGTCAGCACCGCCGAGCCAAGCAACATGCCGGTCACGATCACGCCGATGCGCGTCGCGCTGTACCCGAGTTGATCTCCCAGGTACCCGGCAAGGGAGGCGGCCACAAGCCCATCGGCGTACCCGCGTAGGCCGCGCGTGGAAATGAGGCGCCGGCCGTCGCGAGAGATCATCGCCCCCTCATTAGCCGATCGTGAGGGGATCAGCGAGCGACCGTGAAGGAGTTAGACGCTGACGGTGATGCGACCATCGACGGAATCGACGGTGATCGTGTCCCCTTCGACGGCCTTGCCTTCGAGGATCAGGATGGCCGCGGGATCGCTGATCTCGCGCTGAATCACGCGCTTCAGCGGCCGGGCACCGAACGAGGGGTCGTAGCCGTCGTGGGCAAGCTGTGCCATCGCCGAGTCGGTGACCTCGAGGTTCAACCGGCGATCAGCCATTCGCTTGCGCAGATGGCCAAGTTGAATGGTGACGATGCGGGCCAGATCGCCTTCCGTCAGCGAACGGAAGCGGATGATGTCGTCGACGCGGTTGATGAACTCCGGCTTGAAGAACGACGACGGATCGCCCTGCAGGTTGCTGGTCATCACCAACACAACGTTGGTGAAATCTACGGTGCGACCTTGACCGTCGGTCAAGCGCCCGTCGTCGAGAACCTGCAGCAAGACGTTGTAGACGTCGGGATGTGCCTTCTCGATCTCGTCGAGGAGGACCACGCTGTAGGGCCGGCGTCGCACCGCCTCTGTCAGCTGTCCGCCCTCGTCATATCCGACGTACCCGGGAGGCGCGCCGATCAACCGGCTGACCGAGAACTTCTCCATGTACTCGCCCATGTCGATGCGAACCATGGCGTGCTCGTCGTCGAACAGATACTCGCCGACAGCTCTCGCGAGTTCGGTCTTGCCGACACCCGTTGGCCCCAAGAACATGAACGAGCCGATGGGACGATTGGGATCGCTGAGCCCTGCACGTGACCGTCTAATTGCATTTGCAACAGCTGTGACGGCGTCGTCTTGACCGATCACCCGTTGATGGAGGAGCTCTTCGAGCTGGACGAGTTTGGCCATCTCGCCTTCCATCAACCGCGTGACGGGAACGCCCGTCCATTTGCTGACGACCTCGGCGATGTCTTCGGCATCGACCTCTTCCTTCAACATGCGGTGAACCGATTGCAGCTGATCGAGATGCTCGGTGGCCTCGGCGATGCGGCGTTCGAGCTCTGGCATACGCCCGTAGCGGATCTCTGCCGCAACCGCGAGATCGGTCTCGCGCTCGAGCTGCTGGCCGAGCTGACCCAGCTCCTCCTTCAGCAAACGGATGGCATCGATCGCCTGCTTCTCACCCTCCCAGTGCTGCTTCATCTCGTGCACTTGGGCGTTGAGGGTGGCGAGCTCGTCGACGAGCGAATCGAGTCGCTCCTTCGAGGCCGAGTCGGATTCCTTCTCCAACGCGACCTGCTCGATCTCGAGCTGCAGGATGCGACGCTGCACGACGTCGATCTCCGTGGGCAGTGAGTCGATCTCAATACGTAGTTTGCTGGCAGCCTCGTCGATGAGATCGATTGCCTTGTCGGGCAGGAATCGGTTGGTGAGGTAGCGATTCGACAACACCGCCGCGCTGACCAGAGCAGTGTCCTGGATGCGCACCCCGTGGTGCACCTCGTAGCGCTCCTTCAAGCCGCGCAGGATCCCAATGGTGTCTTCGACACTGGGCTCGCCGACGTAGACCTGCTGGAAGCGGCGCTCGAGTGCGGCGTCCTTTTCGATGTGCTTGCGGAACTCGTCGAGCGTCGTCGCACCGATCATTCGCAACTCACCGCGTGCCAACATCGGCTTGATCATGTTGCCGGCATCCATCGCACCTTCTGCTGCGCCGGCACCGACGATGGTGTGCAACTCGTCGACGAACGTGATGACCTCACCGGCAGCGTCGGTGATCTCCTTCAACACAGCCTTCAACCGCTCCTCGAACTCGCCGCGGTACTTGGCACCTGCGAGCATCGAACCGATGTCGAGTGAGATCAGCCGCTTGCTCTTCAGACCTTCTGGCACGTCGCCGTCGGCAATTCGTCGAGCAAGACCCTCGACGATTGCGGTCTTGCCCACGCCGGGCTCGCCGATCAGTACCGGATTGTTCTTGGTACGCCGGCTCAACACTTGGATGACCCGGCGGATCTCGTCGTCGCGGCCGATGACGGGATCGATCTTGCCGTCGCGGGCGCGCTGCGTGAGGTCTTGGCCGTACTTCTCCAGGGCGGCGAAGCTCTCTTCCGGGTTCTGGCTGGTGACCCGGTGGCTGCCACGAACTTCTTTCAAGGCCTGCAGCAACTCCTCACTGCCGACGCCGAGGCGCTGATTCATGGCCAGCAGCAGGTGCTCGACCGACAAGAAGTCGTCCTTCAGATCCTTCTGGTAGGTCTCTGCGTTCTGAACGACGCTGTTGAGCTCGCGGTCCATGCGCGGCTCGTCGCCGCCATACGCCTTCGGCAACCTCTGAACGGCCTCGTCTGCCTTGTTGCGCACCATCAGGGGGGCGAGGCCGAGCTTGGCCAGCACCGCCGGGACGATGGTGTCGTCCTGACGCATCATCGCCGCCATCAAGTGATCAGGGGTCAGCTCGGGATTGCTGAGCGCCTTGGCCTGATCGATCGCCGCAGCGAAGGCCTCGTTGGTTTTCAGGGTCCACTTCTTGGGATCGAACG
>JANMQX010000014.1:0-12849 GCA_031370745.1 Ilumatobacteraceae bacterium | reverse complement strand
GCGTGGGGCACGATCGAAAAGATCAAGGAAGCCGACGGCATGGTCGAGGGTCCGGTGATCGAGGTCGTCAAGGGCGGTCTCATCGTCGACATCGGTCTGCGTGGATTCCTTCCCGCATCGCTGGTCGAGTTGCGCCGTGTGCGTGATCTCGCTCCCTACATCGGCAAGACCGTGCAGGCCAAGATCATCGAGCTCGACAAGAACCGCAACAACGTCGTGCTCAGCCGCCGAGCGTTCCTCGAAGAGACGCAGAAGGAATCGCGCGACAGCTTCTTGACCAACCTGAAGCCCGGCGAGATCCGCGAGGGTGTCGTCTCCAGCGTCGTCAGCTTCGGTGCGTTCGTCGACCTCGGTGGCATGGACGGGCTCATCCACGTCAGCGAGCTCTCGTGGAAGCACGTCGATCATCCGGGTGCTGTTGTCGCCGTTGGCGATGCGGTCACGGTGCAGGTGCTCGATGTCGACTTCGAGCGCGAGCGCATCAGCTTGTCGTTGAAGGCCACCCAACAGGATCCATGGCAAGAGTTCGCCAGCACCCACGAGGTGGGCCAGCTGGTCTACGGCCGTGTCACCAAGCTCGTCCCGTTCGGCGGGTTCGTGCAGGTCGGCGATGGCATCGAGGGTCTCGTGCACATCTCTGAGATGAGCACCCACCACGTCGAGGCTCCCGAGCAAGTCGTCACCCCGGGCGAAGAGTTGTGGGTCAAGATCATCGATCTCGATCTCGCCCGCCGTCGTATCAGCCTGTCGATCAAGCAGGCTGCCGAAGGTGGCGAACTGGCCGAGGAATATCGCCAGCACTTCGAGATCGACGAGCACGGCAACTGGACCGCCGGCGGCGACGACGCCGAGCGCGAAGCCGCATGGGCCGAGTACTACGAGAACAACCCCGACGCGACGCCAGGCGAAGCCGAAGCTGCAGTCGAAGCTGCCTCTGCCGCGACTGCGGCGGCCGCTGCCGCTGCCGGAGCACCTGCCGAGGCTCCCGCAGACGTTGCGGCCTCCGCCGACGACGCGCCTGCGCCTACAGCCGACGACGTGCCGGCCGAACCTGCCGACGCCTGATCACCACCGCGCAGTTGTCTGCGTGACCACAGAGACGATCCGCGCTTCTGATCGCTCGCACAGAATCATCACCAGTCGCTTGATGACGCTGCAAGAATCTCCGAATGCTGAGCATCGGAACTGTTGTCGTTGGCGTCGCAGATCTGCATCGTGCGGTTGCCTTCTGGACACAGGCTTTGTCCTATGTTCCGAAGCGGGCGCTCACCGACGACGACGACTTCATGATTCTCGTCCCGGTCGAGGGCGATGGTGCGCATCTGGCGCTGGATGTCAGCGAGTCGCCGGTGGTGCCACATCCGCGTATCCATCTCGACCTCTACGCTGGCGACGCTGCCGACCAAACAGCCGAGATCGCTCGACTCGTGTCCCTCGGAGCCACGCGGGTGGATTGGGATCGCTACCCGGAGCACGCCGATTTTGTCGTCATGGCTGATCCGGAGGGCAACCGATTCTGTGTCATCGACACCAGCACCTGACGGAGTGTGTCACCGATTGACAGCCGGGTCCCGACCGTGCATGGCGGCTATGTCAGCTTGACGATGCCCATCTTGACGGCCATCAGCACGGCTTGGGTGCGGTCGCGAGCGTTCAACTTCTCATAGATCGAGGCGAGGTGGTTCTTGACCGTCTTGCCGCTGATGTACAGACGTTCGGCGATCTCGTTGGTGCCGAATCCATCCGCAACCAATTGCAAGACCTCTTCCTCGCGCACTGAGATGAGGGCATCTTCACGGCGGGCTTCGTCGAGCATCGCGGCCGCAAGCCTCGGTGACATCGGACGGTCGCCGTTTGCGGCCAACTGTATGGCGAGGATGACTTCGCTGATCGACGAGTCCTTGGTGAGGTAACCAACCGCGCCGGCACGAATTGCACGATCGATCACATCGCGATCGATGTGCATGGTCAGCATCACGACACGTTGTCGACCATCGGCTTCCACGAGTCGACGGGCTGCCTCGACGCCGTCCATGCCGGGCATCGAGACATCCATCAGCACCACGTCCGGCTTGTGTTCGAGGGCGAGGCGAATGGCCTCGGCTCCGTCGCTGGCCTCTGCCACGACCTTGATGCCTTCGCTCTCGAGTGCGCGCCGGATCCCTTGGCGCAGCATCGTGTGGTCATCAACAAGGATTACCGAGAGTCCCAACGTTGTCTCCTGTCGTCAGAGCGCAGATGCACTTGGATCTCCGTGCCACCACGCACCGAGGGTCGGATAGAAAGCTCGGCCCCAATTCGGGCCGCACGCTCACGCATGCCAATGATGCCATAGCTGTCGGCGCGGCTGGTGAGCACTCCGAGGCCCACGCCGTCGTCGCGAACAGAGATCGATGCGCTGGTGGTGGTCTCGTTGACGGTCACGGTCAGCTTCTTGGCCTGGGAGTGACGTTCGACATTGGTGATGGCCTCGCGCGCGATCTGCCACAATTCGCGTTCTTGCATCAAGGGAAGCCGGCCGGCGATTCGCACCTCGTGATCGGTGACGATGCCTGTTCGTTGCTGTACACGTGTCAAGAAGTCGCGAACGATACTGGCGAGATCGTAGGTATCGGTCACTTCAGTGCGCAGATCGAACAACGTGTCGCGGACATCGGAGACCACTGCGGTGATCTGTGTGCGCAAATCCTCGAGCACAGGAATGATCTCGCCACCATCTGCGGCAATCGAACGGGCTCGGTCGACTTCGTACCCGATCATCGCAAGTGACGAGCCGATGTGATCATGCAGGTCGCGGGCAATACGTGATCGCTCCTCGTCGGCGGCGAGCGTGCGGATGCGGCCGAACATGCGGGCATTGTCGATGGCGATGCCGAAGGGCTCCGTCAGCCCGTGCACGATCTCGGCCTGCTGTTGACCGAAGCTGTCGGGCTGATCGGCCTCGACAGCAATCAAACCCACCAGCGCGCCGCGCGCCCGCAACGCCGCATACAGACCACTGCGCGCCGACGCCGACACTCCTCCCCGAAAGCTGAGATCGTCGATGCGGACGGTGCGCGGCGAATCCATCGCGGCGCGCAGACCTTCGGGAAGGCGGTCGAGTTGGAACGACGATGGCGGAGTGAATCCCAAGGCGCGGATGGGTTCGACCGCGCGATCGGTTGCATTGACGAGAAACACCGACAGCGCGTCGTGGCGGACCATCGCCTGCATTCGTTGCACCGTCGAGTCGAGCACGTCGTCGAGATCGAGCGACGCCGGCAAAGTCTGGGCAACACGCTGCAGCGAAAAGAGGAGTGAGTTGGCTTCTGCAAGCCGGCTGACCCGGTCGAGCGCAAGCTGCTGCTGGCGGGCAGCTTCGAGGCCGGCGCGATGAGTGAGGCCGCTGGTGAACGCGACCAGGCCGAGAAGGCCGGTCCACAGCAGGCCAGCGGTCAGACCGTCGCGCGCCCCGAGTTCGTTGATGTGCTTCGCCGTGACTGCAGCGATCGCAGCGACACCTAGTTCAGCGCTGAAGAAGCCGCCAGCGGCGAACCCGGCCAGCATTCCGCTGGGGATGAGGCACAACGCGAACGGTGATGCCCAAGCACCTGTCGCCAGCACGACGATCAGGTGCATGGCCTGCTCGCCGATGATGCGGATGCGGACCTTGGTGTCGTTGCGATACGGCACCGGCCTGATGCAGGTGACGATTGCGTACACGCTGACGACCACGGAGGCAACGATGAGCTTCCAGTTGTCCCAGCTGTAATCGGCCCGCGAGCGAGCAAGCGCACCCGCCAACGCTGCGAGCCGGAATGGCCACAGAGGTGCCGCCGTCAGGCTGGGGATCGGTACTGGCGCAGCGGGTCGCGTCGTCGCCCGTCGCTCGACACCATCTGGCGGCGCAGCATGCAGTCTGCGGCGTTCGACCAACGGCCAACTGAGTGACATCTGATCGCGTGGGGGAGGATCGTTGCCGCGAACACGCTGGTCAACTTCTTCTCCCACCGCACGGATGATACCGAGAGCGCGGAGCATGAGCCGTCGACCAGTACATTGCGCGGATGATCCTGGTGGGGCTCACTGGAGGAATCGGTTCCGGAAAGTCGACCGTCAGCTCGAGGTTGGCATCGCGGGGCGCCGAAATAGTGGACGCGGACGCGATCACCCGCCAGGTCCAGCAGCCTGGTTCCGACGTCGTCGAGGCGATCGCTCAACGATTCGGCGATGAGGTCCTCGACGAGCAGCGCGGCCTGCTGCGGACAAAATTGGCCGAGATCGTGTTCCCCGACCCCGACGCGCTGGCCGATCTCAATGCGATCGTCCATCCCGCAGTAGCCGCTGCGATCGCTCGGCGGGTCGACGAACTGGCGCCGACCGGGGCGATCGCCGTGCTCGACATTCCGCTTCTGACCGAACGGACTCGCGGGTCGTTGCAGGGAACCGTCGTGGTCGACGCTCCTGTCGGGGTGCAGATCGAGCGGTTGGTTCGCCACCGGGGATTCAGCGAGGCCGACGCACGAGCGCGCATCGCCCGCCAAGTGAGTCGTCAGGATCGGGTGCGCGACGCCGACTTCGTGATCGACAACTCCGGTTCCGTCGACGATCTCGATCCACAGATCGACAAGCTCTGGGAGTGGCTGACATCGCTGCCGCAACTCCCAGACGACTTCAGGTTCGTCAAATGATCACGCTCGCCGATCCGATTGCTCACGCCCGCCGCTGTTTTGGTGACCGGATCGCAGTGATCGTCTCGGCCAATGGACACCGCTACTTCGAGGCGCTTTTCGGCTTGCCTGCAGATGGGGCGAGGCGGTTCATGCGATCGTGGTCACACATCCGGGCGCGGTGGTGAGCGGGGAGGAGTTGAGGGCGCATTGCTGCCACGCGATCGCTGGGTACAAGGTGCGGAAGGTGATTCAGATCTCCGACGATCCATTGCCGAAGTCGGGTCCCGGCAAGATGTTGCAGCGTGTTCTACGTGACCGCCACCTTGCCGAGTAGCTACGCTTCGAGAATGCTCCCCACACAACCATTCGGCCGCACCGGCCACGAGTCGACTCGGGTGATCTTCGGTGCTGCGGCGTTGGGGTCGATGGGCCAAGACCGAGCCGACGCGACGATGGAAGTGGTCGAGTCGTATGGCGTCAACCACATCGACACGGCGCGTAGCTACGGCGACTCCGAACTGCGTCTGGCGCCATGGTTGGAAACCAATCGAAACAACGTGTTCCTGGCATCGAAGACCGGCGAGCGCACCGGCCCTGCGGCGCGAGCCGAATTGGAAGAGTCACTGACCAGGTTGGGGGTCGATCACCTCGATCTGATTCAGTTGCACAACCTGGTCGAACCCGACGAATGGGAAGTCGCGTTCGCCCCCGACGGCGCTGTCGAGGCTCTGGCCAAGGCACGAGACGAGGGACTCTGCAAGTACATCGGCGTCACGGGTCATGGTCTCAGGATCCCATCGATGCACCTCCGCAGCCTGTACGCATTCGACTTCGATTCGGTGTTGTTCCCATACAACTTCGTGCTGCTCGAGCGGCCCGACTACAGAGCCGACGTCGAAGCGCTGCTCGATCTGTGCGCTCAGCGTTCGGTTGCCGCACAAACGATCAAGTCGATCGCCCGCGGTCGTTGGTCGGGCAGCCGGGAAGGCAAGTTCAGTTGGTACGAGCCGTTGACCGATCCTGCGGCGATCGGCCGGGCGGTTCGGTACGTACTCGGCAACGAGCAACTGTTCCTCAACACCTCGAGCGACGCCACGCTGCTGCCGACGATCCTGGCCGCGGTGGCTGCCGGTGACCTCGTTTCGCCTTCGGCCGAAGACCTACAGGCAGATATCGACAGCTTCGGTATCACCACGTTGTTCGACGGGAACGAACTCGAACGGATCTGAGAGCCGATCGCCGGCTAGGCCCAGATCTGCGCCGCGGCGTCGACAGTCAGTCGTAACTTTGCCCATTGCACATCTTCGGTGATGTCGTTGCCATGTACCGTGCTGCTGAAGCCGCACTGCGGGCTGAGGCACAGCTGGTCGATCGGCACGTATTTCGCGGCTTCCTCGACACGTTCGGCAAGAGAGTCGATCGTTTCGAGATCGGCGACCTTCGAGCTGATCAATCCGAGCACGACGGTCTTGTTGGCGGGCACGAAACGAAGCGGAGCAAAGTCGCCGGATCTCTCGTCGTCGTATTCGAGGAAGTATGCGTCGACATCGAGATCACCGAACAGCACCTCGGCCACCGGCTCGTAGCCGCCCTCAGCGAACCACGTGCTGCGGAAGTTCCCGCGGCACAGGTGGATTCCGACGGTGAGATCGCCCGGACGTTCTTTCAACGCCTCGTTGATGAGGGCCGCGTATGTCCTCGGCAACTCGTTGGGATCGTCGCCGCGCTCGACAGCGCCGGCACGCATCTTCGGATCACAGAGATATGCAAGGTTGGTGTCGTCGAGCTGGATGTAGCGACATCCTGCTTTGTAGAGCGCGGCGATCTCGTCGCGGTAGCACTGGGCCAGATCGGCGAAGAAGAGGTCGAGATCGGGATACGACTCGATGTCGATTGCCGCCCGCCCGCCTCGGAAGTGCACCATCGTCGGGGACGGAATCGAGACCTTCGGCGTTTGCGTCGTGACGCCGGCGAGGTACGTGAAATCGTTGACCTGGATGTCGCGAGCGTGGCGCAATGGACCCGTGACCGCGAGTCGGGGAGGCGTGAAGTGCACAGTCTCGGCAGCATTGGAACTGGCGGCGATCGCGCCACTGACTTCGACACCGGCGAGCTGTTCGAGGAAGTCGAGATGGAACCAGGTTCGCCGAAACTCGCCGTCGGTGATGCTGCGCATGCCGACCGATTCGACGTGACGCACCGCTTCGGCAATGGCCTCGTCCTCGACGGCACGCTTGTCCGCAGCAGAAATCGAGCCTGCCGCGAACCGCTCACGAGCGTCGAGTAGGGCCTTCGGGCGGAGAAGACTGCCCACGTGGTCGGCGCGGAACGGCGGATCGATGGGACTCATGATTCGGACTGTAGATGTATTGTGCGACATATGGCACACGACTCGCCACCTCGCTTCAGGGTCCATCACGCACTTCGAATCAAGGGATTTGTCAAGGTCGAAAATCTTGCCGAGCTCGCGGGCCTGCCGGAGGACGAGGTCCTCAGTCATCTGCAGGCGATGCAGGAAGAAGGAAAGACCAACTATCGCGAGGCTCGTGGCCTGTGGCAGCTGACACCCGATGGGCGCGAGGCCTACGTCATCGCCCTCGAGGAAGACGTCAGCCGTCCGGGTTTTCGCGAAGGACTGTCGGTCAAGTACCACCGCTTCTTGGAGATGAACGAGATCTTCAAAGGATTGTGTGCCGATTGGCAACTTCGCAATGGCGAGACCAACGATCACTCCGACAAGTCCTACGACGATGGTTGTATCGCGCGACTGGGTGACCTCGACGACGAGGCCCAGCCGATCTGCCATTCATTTGCGGAGGTCGCCATGCGGTTCGAGGGCTATGCAGCGCGCTTGACCGGCAGCCGCAGGGCGCTGGAAGCCGGCGACCAGCGAATGTTCACCGGAGTGATGTGCGGGTCGTATCACGATGTGTGGATGGAGCTACACGAGGACCTGCTGCTGACGCAGGGCATCGATCGCGTCGCCGAAGGCAGTTACTAGCCCGCAAACGATGTCACGACGATTGTTCCAGGACCGAGGTGACATAGGAGTGAGCCGCAGCACGACGATCGTCGGCAACGACCAATTCGGATGGTTCGACTTGCAATGAAGACAACGCCGCGTCGATCGCCTCGATCGCTGCGGCCGCCGTTTGGAACACCAGCGGGATGACGAACCATTCGGCGTGCCAGCTGCCGAGACCGCGTTCCAGCTGGTGCGGTTTGGCGTAGGTGATGACGGTGGCAACTCCGAGGCACGCCTCCGCTGCGGCCGATGCCCGCATCGCGTCGATTGGATTGTGCTTGCCCGGGGCAGCAGACGAGGCGCCGGCGCGAGTGGTGATCTCACCGAGTTGCACGAGCTGGGCGATATCGCTGGCGACCTTGCTGGCCCAGCGAGCCAGACCGGTCGCAACGTCCACAACGGCGATGATCGGCGATCGGTCAGTGTGCCACGGGCGGCGAGCGGTCAAGCCAAGGCCTCGGGCAGCCGCGGCCACAAGGTCGTCGGTGAATCCCAACCGGTCACCAATCAGGCCGCCGAGTTGCAGGGGGGTCTCGGTCGCAGCCCCCTGTCGGCGGACGTGGTCGAGTTGATCCAGCCATCGGGCGGTGCGGAAGCCGACAGTTGTGACGCCGGCCGGCTGCAGGAACGAACGGGCCTGCGTTGCAACGTCTCCCGACTTCTCGATGATGGCCCGCAGCGCATTCACCGCGTCGCCAGCCAGGTCGTCGAGATGCCGCAAGGCATCGCGAACCAGGAGCATGGTCGCGGTGTCGGTGACATCTTGGGTCGTGAGGTTCAGATGCAGAAAAGGCCGCGCGCTGTCCGGCAGCCGCGACTTCAGTGCGTCGAGCAAGCCGAGGATCGGGGTACCGATCTGCCAGCCGTCGGCGAGGATCTCCACACCGATCGGCTCGGCGCACGCATTGGCAATCGCGGTCGCGGCGTCGACCGGAATCAATCCCGCATCGCCTTGCGCGGTCGCGACCGCCGCTTCGACTGCGGCCATCGCCGACACCCGCGACGTGAGTGCGAAAATATCGTCCATCCGGCCTGTCGAGAATCCGGGATACAGGGTCATCGGTCAGACATCGAAGAAGACGGTCTCGTCGTCGCCTTGGTAGCGAATGTCGAACTCGTATGTGGGCACTGACGTGTCGTTGCCGTCGGTCCGCCGGGCGATCAACGTCGGGCGTCGATGAGCCGGTACCGACTCCAGCACAGGGTCCTGCGCGTTTGCGGCTGACTCATCATCGAAGTACACCCGGGTGAACGTCGGGTTGAGCATGCCGCGGGCCTGGATGGTCAGGCTGACGTGCGGGGCTTGCACGCCACCGTTGGGATGGGGGACCGGACCCGGCTTGATCGTCAGGAACGAATATTCCCCCGTCTTGAAGTCGCTGGCCGACCGCCCGAATCCGCTGAACGCTGGATCGAGGGGCACGTCGGCACGATCATCGCCGGGGTGGTGATATCGCCCGCCGCCGTCGGCCTGCCACAGCTCGATCAGCGCGTCTTCGATGTGCTTACGGTCACCGTCGAGCACCCGACCTTCGATGCGGATGCGCTCGCCCACTGTCTCTGGTGTCGTCAACACGTTCTCGCCCTCGCCGGAGAGCCGCATGGTGAAGTACGGCCCTACGGTTTGCGACGGTGTTTGGCCATCGTCGAGCTGTGTCTCCGGCGGCGTCATGGAGTGGCTCCGGAGCCACGCAGGACGATGTCCCATCGATATCCGAGCGCCCAGTTCTCGACCGTCACGGTGTGGTCATAGCTGGCGATCAACCGGTGACGGCTGTGCTCTGGCACGGATTGGAAGATCGGGTCGAGCTCGAACAAGGGATCGTCCGGGAAGTACATCTGGGTGACCAGCCGTGTGGCCACCGACGGCCCCATCACGGAGAAGTGGATGTGCGCTGGTCGCCAGGCGTTGGGGTGATTGCCCCATGGGTACGGACCGGGCTTGATCGTCAGAAACCGGTAGGCGCCATCGGCATCCGTGCGGAACTGGCCGACGCCGAGGAAGTTCGGATCGAGCGGAGCCGGGAATGCGGTTTCGCGCCAATGGACGTAGCGTCCACAGGCGTTGGCTTGCCACACCTCGAGCAGGGTGTGTGGAACCGCAGCGCCGTTCTCGTCGAGCACCCGACCGGTGATGATGCTGCGCTGCCCGATGGCCTCGCCGCCGGTGCCGGCGTTGGTGGTGAGGTCGGCATCGTCGACACTCAGTTGCGTCCATGCCGGACCAGGGCCCGTCGTCTCCGTCAGGGTTTGGACGATCGCGATCAAGTCGTGCGACGGTGCCCGCTTGACCGTCGATCGGTAGTCGGCGTACATGAACGGTGGATGGTCTTCGTGCGATCGCGGGGTATAGGTCTCGGTCATGGGTGGCGCGCCGTTCGGGCAGTTTGGAACGCATGATTGGCCGCCGGAACCCCGGCGTAGACAGCCACGTGCTGGAGCACCTGTGCCAACTCTGCATCGCTGACCCCGGTGCCCACCGACGCCCGAAGATGCAGGGCCAACTCGTCGCGTCCGAGTGCCGCGAGTATTGCGATGGTGATCATGCTGCGCGTCTTGCGATCGAGCGTTGTGTCGGCCCACAGGTCGCCCCACACGTTCGTGGTGATCCAATCGAGGAATCCCTTGTCGAGTTCGGTGGCGTTGGCAGTGGAGCGTTCGACGTGCTCGCTACCGAGCACCTCGACGCGGATCCGCATGCCCTGTTCGTGGTCGCCCATCGAGGTGCACGGTAGCCGGGGTTCCTGGCCTCTGACGCCGTCGGCCTCATGAGGGGTTCGACGCACCGGCCTCAGCGGTCGACATGTGAGCACCAGCGATCAGAAAGGCAGGCCGGTGTAGTTCTCGGCCATCGCCGTTTGGGCGGCGACGGATCCGGCAAGGTAGTCCAACTCGGTCTCTTGCATGCGATGTTCGAACTCACCGGCATCGTGGAACGTGTGCAGCATCGTTGTCATCCACCACGAGAACCGCACTGCCTTCCAGACCCGGCGCAGAGCTCTGGCGCCATAGCCGTCGAGCGCGGTCGTCGAGCCGTCCGTGTAGCGCTGCGTCAGCGCTTCGGCGAGGTAGTACACGTCGGAGAAGGCGAGGTTCAATCCCTTTGCACCCGTAGGCGGCACGATGTGCGCGGCATCGCCGGCCAAGAACAGGTTTCCCCATTGCATCGGCTCGGCGACGTAGCTGCGCAACGGCGTGACGGACTTCTCGATCGACGGCCCAGTCACCATCGAGTCGGCGGCTTCTTCCGGAATCCGCAGTCGCAGCTCGTCCCAGAACTGTTCGTCACTCCACGACGCGGCGTCTGTATCGGCGGTGCACTGGATGTAGTACCGCGAGAGCATCGGGTTGCGCATCGAGCACAATGCGAAGCCGCGCGGATGTCGGGCGTAGATCAGTTCGTGGCTGACCGGCGGGGTCTCTGCCAACACACCCATCCAGCCGAACGGATAGAGACGCTCGTATTCGCGGCGCAAGTCCGACGGAATCGCATGCCGGCTGACCCCGTGGAACCCGTCGCACCCGGCGATGTAGTCGGCCTCGATCGTTGCCGCCTCACCGGCAAGGTTGTAGCTCACAGAAGGATGTCCATCGGTAAGGGAATCGAGTTGCACGCGTTCGGCCTCGAAAACGATCGGCCGACCCGCAGCGACACCGGAGTCGTAGAGATCCTTTTGGATCTCGGTCTGCCCGTAGACCATCACAACTCGATCGACCAGAACCTTGAAGTCGATCCGGAACGGCGAGCGACTGTTGGAGATCGTGACCCCTTCGTGAACGAAGCCCTCACGATCCATCCTCGACCCAAGACCCAACGAACGCAACAGATCGCTGGTGCCCTGCTCGATCACCCCGGCGCGGACCCTGGCCTCGACGTACTCGCGCGATCGTTGTTCGATCACGACGTTGTCGATCTCTGCCCGCCACAGCAGATGCGACAGAAGCATGCCTGCTGGGCCGCCCCCCACGATCGCTACCTTCGTGCGCACGGGCGCACCATAAACGAAATCGCCGTTCTCAGCCCGAGTTCCATCTGCCGGGACGACGGATACTCATGTCCAGCGCGGTAGCAGCTAGTTTCCGCCACTATGACCAGCGTGGCTGACGGGCGTCGGTAGCTGTGGGGAGCATTCTCGGCAACCGCGTGCAGCGCGTCGAAGACCCACGCATGTTGACCGTCGGCGGCACCTACGTCGAAGACGTTCCGATCGAAGCCGCCTGGGTGCACTTCGTGCGCAGCGAATACGCCCACGGTCGGATCCTGTCGTACGACGTCGACGATGCGAAGAAGCTGCCCGGCGTTCTGGGCGTGTTCACCGGCGAGGATCTCGATCTGCCTCCATTCCCGCACGTTCAGCCGATCCTCAAGACCGGCAGCGAACGCCCACTGATCGCGAAGGGCACTGTCCGGTTCGTCGGCGAGCCCGTCGTGGCAGTTGTCGCGGTCGACCGCCACACTGCCGTCGACGCCGGCGCGATGGTGTACATCGACATCGAGCCGCTGCCGGCGGTGGTCGAGTTCGATGACGCGTTGCTCGACGAAACGCTCGTTCATCCCGATCTCGGCACGAACACCTATGCAACGTTCACATCGGAGCATCAGGCCGATTTCAGCGAATGCGAGGTCGTTCTCGACCTGCGGGTCTTCAACCAGAGGATCAACGGATCCCCGATCGAGCCGCGCAGCGGCCTGGCCTACTGGGAGCCCGATTCCGGCGGTGATCGCCTCGTGCACTACTCGGCATGCCAGGGCGCTCACCCGACCCGCGACATCCTCGCCAAGATCTACGACCTCCCGACCGACCGTGTCCGCGCCGTCGTGCCTGACGTTGGCGGAGGATTCGGTGTGAAGTCGCGCACGATCGGCGAGGAGTTGACCCTCGGCTGGCTGTCGAAGCACGTAGGTAGGCCGGTTCGTTACACCGAGACGCGCACCGAGGCCATGCAGGCGATGCCCCAGGGTCGCGGCCAAAGAATCGACGTGAAGATCGGGGGCACGCGCCGGGGTCGCGTCACCGCGTATCAGCTCGAGGTAGTTCAAGATGCCGGGGCGTATCCGTTGATGGGCGCGTATCTTCCGATGATGACCCAACGCATGGCACCGGGCGTCTACGACATACCCAACTGCGGGTTCCACGGCGTGTCGGTGGCGACCAACAAGATGTCGGTCAC
>JANMQX010000009.1:0-3454 GCA_031370745.1 Ilumatobacteraceae bacterium | reverse complement strand
GAGTTCGTGACGGCAGCCGTGCTGATGTCGATCTTCGCCGTGCACTGGAAGCTCGGCAAGGTGTTCGCCGACCCACCGAGCGGCACGTCGGTGATCGGTCAGCTCAGATTTCTCCTGTTACCCGCGCTGGCGATGGTGGTCGCCTACTTCGGTTACATCGCCCGAATGTCGAGAGCAGGCGTGATCCTCGGTTTGCAGTCCGACTACGCCCGCACTGCAACGATGAAGGGCCTGTCGAAGGGCGGGGTGATGCGCAGGCACATCCTGCGCAATGCCCTTGCGCCGACGATCACCGTCATCAGCGTGCAGATCGGCTATCTGTTCGGCGGCATCATCGGCGTCGAAAAGGTGTTCAACTACCACGGTCTGGGCTCGACCATGCTCAGCGCCGTCATCAGCAAAGACATCCCGGTGCTGCAGGGAGCGGTGCTCCTGGTCGGCATCGTGTACATGGCCTCGACGCTGCTCGCCGACGTGCTGATTGCATTTCTCAACCCCCGAGTTCGACTCGAGACCGCACGATGAGCGACTTCGAGAAATCCGCCCCGAGACCCGAAGAAATCATCTCGACGCCGGGCGCCGACGCGTTCGCGCCACACAGTACGATCACCACGCAGGCCACCCCACCAACCACGCCGGCGGAGATCGAATTGAGTGGTGTCGTGCAAGTCAGCGAGCGCAAGCAAGCCCGCCGCGAGAACTGGCGGTTGATCCGTCGCCGGCCGGCGTTCATCATCGGGGTGTTCATCGTTCTGATCTGGACGGTCTGTGCGATCCTCGGCGATCGGATCACGCCGCACAGCCCGCTCGACTATCGAGCCGGCACGCATCTGTCGCCGCGTGCCAAGTTCCCGTTCGGCACCGATGAACAGGGTCGCGACGTCCTGTCCCGTGTGATGGCCGGCTCTCGCGACGTCATCAAGGTGGCGCCGGTGGCCGCCGTGCTCGGCGTGCTCTTCGGCGTGATCGTCGGCATGGTCATGGGCTACTTCGGCCGCTGGCTCGACAACGTGCTGAGCCGGATCGTCGAGGCGTTCCTGGCTCTGCCGGTGCTGCTCGTCGCGCTGCTGGCGGTCACCACCCTCGGGAGCTCCACGGTGGTGGTGATCGGCGTGGTGGCGGCCCTGTTCACCCCGGTCGTGGCCCGCACTGTGCGATCGGCAGTGCTCGCAGAACGAGATCTCGACTACGTCACATCGGCCAAGCTGCGCGGTGAATCGTCCGGATTCGTGATGTTCAAGGAGATCCTCCCGAATGTCAGCGGACCGATCATCGTCGAGCTCACCGTGCGTGTCGGCTACGCCGTGTTCACCGTCGCCACACTTTCCTTCCTCGGCGCCGGTCCTCAGCCACCGTCGCCGGACTGGGGAGCACAGGTGAGCGAGGGATTTCGGGCGATCAGCGCAGGCATCTGGTGGACCACCTTCTTCCCGGCGGCGGCGATCGCCAGCCTTGTCATCGCAGTCAATCTGATCGCCGACTCTGTGCAGTCGGTGTTGGAGGCATCATGAGCATCACATTCGAGGCTCCCGCTGCGACGGCCGCACTCGCGGTGGAAGACCTCGAGGTCATCTACACAGTGCGCGGAATCGACCGCGCCGTGCTGCGCGGCGTGTCGTTCAGCATCGCACCGGGAGAGGCGTACGGCCTCGTCGGTGAGAGCGGCTGCGGAAAGTCGACCACCGCATACGCGGCTGTTCGCTACCTGCCACGCAACGGCAAGATCGTGGGCGGCAGCGTGCGGGTAGCCGGTGACGACGTCACGAGCATGACCACGTCGGAGTTGCAGCTTTTCCGGGCCACCGAGGCATCGATGGTGTACCAGGACCCGGCGCAGGCGATGAATCCGTCGGTCAAGATCGGCCGCCAGCTCGTCGAGAGCTACACGTTGCTCGGTCAATCCAAGTCCGATGCCGAGAAGTCCGCTCTGGAGGCGCTGCGGCGGGTGCGGATCGCGGATCCGGTTCGTGTGATGGACCGCTATCCCTTCCAGCTATCCGGTGGTATGCAGCAGCGCGTGGTCATCGCGATGGCGCTGGCGTGCGATCCCAAGCTCCTCGTGCTCGACGAGCCCACCACTGGCCTCGACGCCACCGTGGAGGCGGAGGTGCTCGACCTGGTCCGTGCGCTGCGCAAGGAGAGCAACGCCGCCGTGCTGTTGATCGCCCACAACCTCGGCATCATCCGCTCGCTGTGCGACCGCGTCGGTGTGATGTACGCCGGTCGGATTGTGGAAGAGGGTCCCAGCCATGAGGTGTTCGACAACCCGCAGCACCCGTATACGGTGGGCCTGCTGCGATCGCTGCCTCGCCACGGCGTGCGCAAGACCGAGCGGGCACTCGCCACCATCCCCGGCATCCTCCCGCTGATCGGAAGCGACCTGCCGACCTGCGTGTTCGTCGACCGGTGCCCGCTCGCTGACGATACCTGCCGCACCGTGGTGCCCCCGATCGTTCCAGTGGGAACCGGCTTGCGTTGGACACGTTGTCATCACCCCGACCGCATCCCAGAGCTGATCGAAGCCCTGCCCGACGCGCCGATCGCGATCTTGGCCCCCTCGGAGGCCAACCCCGAGGTGCTCGAGCTGACCAACGTCTCCAAGACGTTCCGCCAACGCAGCGTCGACGTGCCGGCGCTGGTGGAGGTCGATCTCCAGCTGGCGGAAGGCGAAACGCTCGGTATTGTCGGCGAGTCGGGTTCGGGCAAGTCCACCTTGGCGAAGACGATCCTCGGCATCGAGTCGGCCGACGACGGTGGCACGGTGTCGCTCGATGGCAACACGGTCGCGCCGAACACGTCAGCGCGCAGCACCGACGACAAGCGCGCCATGCAGATGGTGTTTCAAAACCCCGACTCGGCACTCAACCGCAGTTGGTCAGTGCGCCGCATCCTGATGCGCAGTGTCGAAAAGCTCACCGGCATCAAGGGCGACGCGGCCAACAAGCGTGTTGAGGCTCTTGCCGCTCATCTGCGGTTGACACCTCGTCACCTCGATCTCAAGCCGCGCCAACTCTCCGGTGGACTCAAACAGCGTGTCGCGATTGCCCGCGCTTTTGCCGGCGATCCGCGCATCGTGGTGTGTGACGAACCCACGAGCGCGCTCGATGTCTCCGTGCAGGCGGCAATTCTCAACCTGCTCGCCGACCTTCAGGCCGAGGAGAAGACCAGCTACGTCTTCATCACTCACGACATGGGTGTCGTGCGCTATCTGGCCGACCGCATCGCGGTGATGTACCTCGGTCGCATTCAGGAGGTCGGGCCCACCGACGACGTGTTCAACGGGCCCAACCACCCGTACACCGAAGCACTGTTGTCGGCCATCCCTAGTGTCGACGGCGAACCCACGTCGCGCATCCGCCTCGAGGGTGAGATTCCTTCGCCGGCCAACCCGCCGTCAGGCTGCGTGTTCCACCCGCGGTGCCCGCGTGTCATTCACGGCGTGTGCGAGGTCACC
>JANMQX010000426.1:0-2497 GCA_031370745.1 Ilumatobacteraceae bacterium | reverse complement strand
ATGGGACCGGTGAGGTTCATTCCTCCCCCTGGAGCGCTGTCCCGTGGCGGACGATCATCGCTTCGGTACTCGTGGTCGGAACCCTCTACGGTGCAGTGCTGGCGATCGTGGCGACCCGCCGCATACTCGTCTGGGTGCTGATCGCCGGCTTCGTCGCCATTGTGCTGGCGCCGACCGTCCGACGTGTCGAATCGCACGTCGGCGGGCATCGCGCGGTGGCCACGACGCTCGTGATGTTCGTGTCTGCGTTCTTGGTCGTGGGCATGATCGCCGTGTTCGTGCTGCCGATCCGGAGCCAGATCGTGCAAGTAGCGAGCGATCTACCGGGCACAGTCGATGAAGCGGCCAATGGGACCGGTCCGATTGGCAACATCGTCACGAGGCTCAACCTCGCCGAGACCGTTCTGGACCACCAGGACGAACTGAAGCGGTGGGCGCAGGACGTCAGCAACTCGAGGGTCAGCATCGCTCGCAGCATGCTCGAAGGGATTCTGGCGTTCGTCACCATCTTCGTCACCGCCTTTCTCCTCCTCACGCAGTCGTCGGCACTCGGCGCCACACTCCTGCCCTTGATCCCGCATCGTCGACGTCCCGCGGCGAAGCGGGTGTCCGTCGACTCCGCCTCGGCGATGAGCGGCTACATGATCGGCAATTTCTTGATCAGCCTGGTAGCGGGTTCCACGGCCTTCATCTGCTTGTTGGCCTTGGGTGTACCAAACCCCGCCGTATTTGCGCTCTGGGTCGCGTTCGCCGACCTGATCCCCCTGGTCGGCGCCACACTCGGCGCAGCAGTGGCAGTACTCGCCGCGTTCCTCCATTCGTCGACGGCAGGTGTTGTTGCTCTCGTGTTCTTCATCCTTTATCAGCAGTTCGAGAACAGCGTCCTGCAGACCACCGTGATGTCGCGCACGGTCAAGGTCAACCCGCTCGTGGTGCTGCTCAGCGTGCTCGTCGGTGTGGAGCTGTTCGGCTTGGCGGGCGCTCTCTTCGCCATCCCCGTCGCCGGCTCCGTTCAGGTGGCGATCCGAGAAATCTGGCAGGAGGCGCGACGCGATCGGTTCGTGCTTCCCGACTCGGAGCTCGCGGCGGCGTCCGAATAGTTTTCGCGCTCAGCACACGCGACGCGGATGCACGAATGACCGAGGACCTGACCCACGACGACATGGCGATCGTCGTGGTGCAGGGTCCGATAGTGGTTGCGCTACGCGTTCGCCGTGCGGTCGCGCAGCTCCCGCTTGAGGAACTTCCCTGCCGCGTTGCGCGGGAGCGGTTCGTTGCTCAGCACGATGTGCGTGGGGATCTTGTAGGAAGCGAGCTTCGTCGAGAGGTAGGTACGCAGATCATTCTCGGTCAGCGCCGAGCCGGGCTGAAGGAGCACCGTGGCCGCGACCTCCTCACCGAGGCGCTCGTGCGGTACGCCGTAGACCGCAGCCTCATGGATGTCCGGATGTTCGTAGATCGCCGCCTCGACCTCGGCGCAGTAGACGTTCTCGCCACCGCGCAGGATCATGTCCTTCACGCGGTCGACGATGTAGACGAAGCCTTCGTCGTCGACGAAACCGAGATCGCCCGAGCGCAGCCAGCCGTCGACGATCGTGTCGGCGGTGGCCTCTGGACGGTTCCAGAAGCCGCGAATGAGGTTCGGTCCACTGAACCAGAGCTCACCCTGTTCGCCTTGTGGGACGGCAACCCCGTGCGAATCGCGCGCCTCGATGCGCATCGGCGCCACGATGCGCCCGGTGCTTGTCGGATGGGCGATGTAGTCGGCGCCGAGGTTCTGCGGTCCGTAGGCGTTCGTCTCCGTCATGCCGTAGCCGATGTTCGGCCCGCCCTTCGGGAACTTCGCGGCCACCATCTCGACCTGCGCGGGTGGCGCAGGCGCGCCGCCGCCACCGATCGTCTTGAGTGTCGACGTGTCGTAGTCGCCGAACCGGGGGGAATGGACAAGGTCCCAGCTCTGTGTGGGCACACCGACGAAGTTGGTGATCTGTTCGCGCTGGATCAGCTCCAGCGCCTTGTCGACGTCCCACTTGTACATGATCACGAGCTTCGCCCCGCCGACCAGGCAGCTGAGCATCACGGCCACGCATCCGGTGACGTGGAACAGCGGCACGATGAGGATGAACGCGGGCTGCAGCTCCGAGGGCGGGGCCGCCGGGGCGCCATCCTTGGGGGCCGTCCGCACCGCCTCGATGGCCTGGCGGGTGGCGAAGGCCATGATCGCCGAGATGACCGCCCGATGGGTCGAGACCGCCCCTTTGGGGGCCCCGGTGGTGCCCGACGTGTAGAGGATCGTGGCGTCGTCGTCGGGAGCGATGTCGACCTGCGGGAGGGGAGTGCCGGCGACCACGACGTCTTCCCAGCGGTCGATATCCGAACCGGCCACGGCCGCGGAACGGACTGCGATCATGCGTGCGCCGAGACGGCGACAGGTGTCAGCCGAAAGGGCCATGCGCTGATCGTCCGCGATGAGCACGGTAGGCAGCGAGTCGCCGAG
>JANMQX010000376.1:0-9307 GCA_031370745.1 Ilumatobacteraceae bacterium | reverse complement strand
TGGCGGCGCAGTTCGGCGTTCTCGGCCTCGAGCTGGGCCACCCGCGTGGTGAGCTGAGCGAGCCTGGCGCGCAAGTCGTCGACCTCGGCGCGACGTTCGGTGAGCTGCGAGCGCAGCTGCTCGCCCTGCGCGGCGATGCCGATTGCAAGGTCGGTCGCGGTCCAGCGCGCCAGACGCTCGGCCGGAGTCTCGCCCGCATCCGTCACGATTTGTCGACCTGCTGACGCAGGGCGTCGACTCTGGCCAGCAGATCATCGGTGGCATCGGCAACGGCCGAGCGGACCTTGTCGAACTCGTCGAACTGACGATCGCGCAGCAGTGGCAGTTCCTTGCTCAACGTGTTGACGTGATCTTCGATGGCGGCCACTTTGCGCTGCAGGTCCTGCAAATCGGTGGTGAGCGATTGCAGCGTCGATTGCGTGGCTGCCCGCCCTTTCACGAGCCAGCTCAGTTGGCTTCGAACTCCCATGGCGTCATTCTCTCCCGAGCAGTAGCTGCCTGATCAACCTACCGGTCTCTGCGAGGGAGGGTTGCTGCTGCATCGTTCGCCGGCCGGCAGCTGCGAGGCGCCCGCACAGCGACGAATCGCTGGCCACGCGGCGCATTGCATCGGCGGCTTGTTCGAGGTTCGGCGATGCCCACTTGGCGACGGTTGGATACACGCCCTCCCCATGCTCGATGTTCACGAGTTCGGCATCGATCAACAGCGAGTTGGCGTCGTTCATGAAATCGAGATTGCCGCTGTAGCGAGTGGCGATGGTCGGCGTGCCCAGCCACATTGCCTCGGCCAGGTGCAATCCCAATCCTTCGCTGCGGTGCAACGACACCATGCAGTCCGCTGCTGCGGCCAACGCCATCTGATCCGCGCGATCGAGCGTCGCGTCCCAGACGCGGATGTCGTCACGACCATCTGCTGCAGCGAGCACACGTTGGTGACTCCCCCACCGCTGGTGACCGTTCATCGTCTTGATGACGAGCAACGGGCCCTCGTCGGGTTTGAACGCCTGGCCAAAAGCCTCGATGGTGCCGATGGGGTTCTTGCGTTCCGTGACGCTGAGATGATCGAAGACCATGAGGAGCACGGGTCGCTCACCCGCGTCGGCAAGCACAGCGAAGTCGGACCGTTGGCGGTTCGCGGGTCGTGGTTCGGCGACGGGAATCGGTACATGGCGTACGGGGACTGGTGACACGGCCGCGAACGCGTCGGTTACGAATCGCGATCCCGCCCAGATTTCGTCGACCAAGGCGATCGACTGCCGCATGTGCAGCGGAACGTGCTCGAGCTCCCAGAACCAGTAACCGATCATCCGCTGGGTCGCTGCGAACAACTGTGGAAAATCCTCGGCCAGGAACGGGAACTGGTCGGCCGTGACGACGCACAGCGAGTTGGTGAACTCGATGCGATTGTCGATAGACGCCGTGTCGTCGGACGGACTGGCTGTTCGTTGCGAGGCGACGGTGCTGTGGGCGACGCCCGCCTCGACAATGGCTGCACCGATACGCCGGCCGACATCGCCAAGACCCGACTGGCGAGTGAGGTAGCCGACAAGATTGAGACCATCGTCGCGAAGTGGGTCGGCAACGGTCACCGGATTGCGCTCGAGCCGAGGTGCGGTCAGCAGCAGCGGAGCATCATCGAACGAGAACGCGCCGCGACACCATCTCCGAAACGCATCTGCCGACCGGCCCTGTGGATCAGGGAAGGCTGTTCGCAGATCGCCACGCTGCTCGTGCAACGCCCGCCAGTATCGCGGCGCAAGCCAGGAACGGAACTCTGCCGCCGATGTCCACGGCGCGGGCGCCACGTCCTGGGAATCAGCGACGACCTGCCGGATGACCGCATCCACCACGAGCCCGCCCGGCAGGCAGACGGGTGTGCGCTCACCGGTCAGTTGTGCTGCGGCCCGGGTCATCACCTGTTGCCGCTCGGGGTGACCCAACAGTTCGATTCGCATCGGGCTGTGGGCGTTGGCGTCGAGTGTCCACGGACGATCTGCATGGTGCTCCCCGACATCCAGCACGGCCGGCTGCGCGCAGTTCCATCGCCACCGGCCGACGCCGATCGAGTCGTCGGAGCACTCGTCGGCTCCAAAGATCTGTGCGGCCCGCGAAAGAACCTCGCCGACCTTCGAACCTCCGCCGAGGTTGGATGTCAACCAATCGGTGGCCGGACGAGCACCAGCGTTGAAGACCGCGATACTGGTGCTGTAGAGACCTTCAGTGATCAGGTCGGCCTCGGTCGGCGCAAGTCCATCGGCAGGCAGGACGTCGGCGCAACGCGAGACAAACGTCATCGGCTCCGCGCCCGCTGACACGAGAGCATCGAGAGTCGACAGCACGGCTGCGGCCCCGACCCACAGCAGCACTACTTGATCCACACCATCGGCAAGCAGGTCGGCGACCGCTGCAATCGCCCGTCGCCACTCGCCCACCAAAGGCACCCCCGCAATGATGGCCGACTCATCGACTGCGGCAGCTGCGAACCAGGGGACGCCCTCCGAGCAGGGCCGCAGGTGTGGATCGCCGCACCACAGAGCACAGATCTCCCACGTCGGGTGGAAGCCGGCGAGGGCCTCGGCCAAGGCGTCGGGGCGATGCGTCCCGTGAGGCACCACGAGCACCGCGGCGATTCGCCCGGTCACGGCCGTTGCTCAGGAGATCGATAGCGATTGCACATCTCAGGCGTATCTTTACCACGGTGTCTTCCGAGGAGCTCGACCACCTTCGTTCCGAGAACGCCGAACTGCGTCGCAGAATCGAGATGACGCGCGCCGAGATCGACGAGCTCCGCGCCGAGGCGCTGCAGCGGCGCAGCGAAGTTCGCCAGTTGGTCGCCGATCTCCCGACGGTCGTCAGTCGACGCGCAGTCGTGCGTGCGATGGTGCGCGAGGGCGCCAAACATCCCGACAAGTCCGGCGTGATCGGACGCGGGTTGCGCAAGATCGGTCGCGGCCCGCGCAAAGCGCTTCGGCTGATCACACGGGGTCGCTGAGGCGTGGCCGCGGTCAACGTGTTCGCCGCCAGGCGCGGCAACCAGTTCATGAACGACATCGCCGGCTGGATCACCGAGGCTGCGGCATTGACCGGTCGCGAGGTCGAGTTTGTCAACAATCGGCTTCCAGCCGCAGATGGCTCGATCAATCTCGTGGTTGCTCCGCACGAGTTCTTCGAGCTGTACCCGGCATCTCGCAAGGCCTTGCAACGCGCAGCAGCGGCCAGCATCTGTGTCAACACCGAGCAACCGGGCACGCCGTGGTTCCGCCTGGCGATCGACGCCTGCAGCCGCGGGTTGCTGACGTTGGACATCAGCGACCAAGGTGCCGATGCGCTCCGCCAGTCCGGTATTCCGGTCGAACGACTGCACCTCGGTGGCGTGCCTTCGATGCAGGCGACGGCGGAGCGTGACAGACCGATCGACGTGCTCTTCATGGGCGGCCTCGATGAGCGACGCGGCGCCGCGCTCGCCGACTTGGCTCGCCACCTGTGGGATCTGAACGCCGACATCCGCGTGGTCGGAGTCGACCGGCCGATCGATGCTGCGACTCCGCACACCGTCTTCGGCGCCGACAAATACGAACTGCTGTCGTCAGCAAAGTTGTTGCTCAACATCCACCGCGATCGGCCGGCCACGACGACGCTGGGTGAACCTCACGAGGCGTACTTCGAGTGGGCCCGCGCAGTCGAAGCGATGGCTCGCGGCTGCGTGGTGATCTCCGAACCTTCCGACGGTTGCCAACCCCTGGTTGCTGGAACGCACTTCACCGAAGCGGCGATCGAAGACATGCCGGCAGCGATCGTCGACCTGTTGAGCGATCCACGACGCCGCACCGAGATCGGCCAACAGGCCATGAGGATCACGTTCGGCGAGCTCGCGCTGGTCAACTCACTTGCGCCGATTCTTGATCGGATCGAGCAGAACGTGCTGCTCGACGTCGCTGCTCACTCGAACTCGACGCTGGCCCGCAAGGGCACCTGGAGGCTTGGCTTCAGCCAAGGCCCTCACCCGGTGCGCCTCGGCGCGTTCCGCCCGTACCTTCCGATCCTGGTCACCGCAAAGCGTTTGGCGATGGCCGAGAACGCTGCCCTCCAACGACTCGATGCTGCGGCCTGCGAGTTGCAACACGGCGCCCGTCAGCACGCCACCCATACGGCTACCCCGTCGTTCGAAGCTGCCGCACCCGAGGTGAGCGTCGTGGTGTCGCTGTACAACTACGCCGCTGTCGTCGTCGACACCCTGACCAGCGTCGCTGCGAGCGACGACATCAACTTCGAGCTCATCGTCGTCGAAGATCACGCCACCGACGACAGCCGGGCCGTCGTGCAGCGTTTCATCGACGACCACCCGACTGTTCCGATGACACTGATCGCCAGAGATGCCAACGCCGGTCTCGCTGCCGCACGCAACACGGGCTTCGAGCACGCCCGCGCACCGTTGGTGATGGTGATGGACGCCGACAACACGATCTATCCGACGTGCCTCCGCAAGCTTGCCGATGCGCTGGGCGACAACCCTGAAGTGGATGCTGCCTACGCGATCCTCGAAGACTTCGGGGATCAGCGAAACATCCGCAGCGCGTTGGCATGGGACGCCGGCCGGCTGTGCCGGGCCAACTACATCGACGCGCAAGCCATGCTGCGCAAGACGGCGTGGCAGCGACTCGGCGGCTACCGGGCCGACGACGACTTGGTGTACGGCTGGGAGGATTGGGACCTGTGGCTGCGGCTGGCTGCCGAAGGCGGTCGGGCGATGCTCGTCACCCAGATCCTCGGTCGATACAGGGTGCAGCATGGCTCGATGATCGCCCTCACCAACCTGGCCACCGACGACGCCATCGCCGCGATGAGAATCCGCTACCCGACCCTGCCGTGGCCGGCCACCCCCGGCTACCGATTGGCCAGCTCGGCAGTTGGCACAACGTCGACTTCGTCGGACAATGCGTAGCGAACCTGACCGGGGTAGTACACGGTGAGGCGATCGAGGCGGAGTTCCGTCAGGGCGGTCCGCATCGACGGTGTCATCCGCGGCGCATCCGCCCGCTTGACCTCGATACCGATCCGATTGTCGCCACGGACCAGTAGAAGATCGAGCTCTGCACCGTTGGAGGTGCGCCAGAAGTACGGCGTCATCGTCTCGCCCATTTGTCGAATGCATTCCTCGATGACAACTCCCTCCCACGTCGCTCCGACACGGGGGTTGCGCAGGAGATCGACCCGAGTGTCGATACCGAGCAAGGTGTGGGCCAGCCCCGAGTCGCGAAAGTAGACCTTCGGCGAGCGCACCTGACGCTTGGCAACGTTCTCGTGCCACGGGCGCAGTACCCGCACCAGCATTGCATCATCCAGTACATCGAGATACTTACGCACTGTCGTCTCTGCGATTCCGAGATTTCGTGCTGGTTCCGCGCTGTTCCAGAGCTGCCCGTGGGAATGCGCGACCAACGCGAGGAAGCGCTCGACCGTCGCCGCCGGAAGACCGACTCCAAAGTCCGGCAGGTCACGCGTCGCCAGCGCACGGATGTAGTTGCTCCGCCAGCGGATCGAGGCCGTGTTGTCCGATGCGAGGAAGGACCGCGGGAACCCGCCTCGAAGCCACAGTTCGTCGAAGCGCCCGACCCCGACGTCGGCGATACCGAGTCCGTTCAACTCAAGGATCTCGAGGCGACCTGCCAATGATTCGGCAGCTTGACGCAGAGCAGATGGCGAAGCGCTTCCTAGTACGAGGAACGTGGCGGGTGAATCAGATCGGTCGGCAAGCACGCGCAAGATGGGGAACAGATCTGGCCGGCGCTGGACCTCGTCGATGACCACGATTCCGCGGAGGCTCTCGAGTGCCAGCATCGGTTCGTCGAGTCTGGCCAGATCGCGAGGATTTTCGAGGTCGAAGTACGCCTCGTCGTCACTGACCACAACAGAGCGAGCAAGAGTCGTTTTTCCTGTCTGGCGCGCCCCGACGAGGAGCACGACTTGACTTCGGGCCAAGGCCGCGGTCAGCGCAGCAACATCGTGCGGTCGGTCGATCATGCAAACCAGATTACCATGCAATTCCACGTATCACACGAGGAATTGCATGGAGTGAGGTCGCTTCGAGCGGCGATAGTTTCGCGAATGCTCCACATCGGCGAACCTAGACGGGCGCGTTGGCATTTCCAGAACAATGTGCTACAAATAGCACATGACAACCGTCGGAGTAAGAGACCTGCGCCAGCGGGCAAGTGAGTTGTTGCGTCTCGTGCAGTTGGGTGAGACCATCCAGGTCACCGACCGTGGACGACCCGTCGCGATCTTGGGTCCGCTGCCGGATCGTGGGATACTCGACCAGCTGAGAGCTACCGGCGACGTCACATCGGCCACCGGAGATCCGGACGACCTGCCAGAACCAATCGCCTTGCCGGCCACCGCTCCGACGGCGTCGTCGGTGCTCGCCGGGCTGCGCGATGAGGAGCGATGACCGTCGAGCGAGCGACGTATATGGACACATCAGCAATCGTGAAGCTCGCCGTTCGTGAACCCGAGTCGACGGCACTACGTCGCTACCTGCGGCGCAAGCGTCCACTCGTGACCAGTGCGCTCGCTCGTACCGAGGTCGCGAGGGCTCTCCTCCCCCTTGGACCCGATGCCGTCGTGCGCGGCGAGGAGGTGCTCCGGCGCATCGACATAGTTCGCATCAACGACCAGATCCTGAGGGCGGCCGGCTCGATGCTTCCCCTCGAACTGCGCTCCCTGGACGCAATCCACCTTGCGACAGCTGTAGCTCTCGGAGAGGATTTGGCGCGTGTCTGCACGTACGACGGTCGAATGGCGGCCGGCGCTGGTGCGCTTGGGCTGGCTGTTGTCGCGCCTCAGTAGCGGGCTGCGCTGGGAGGGCGGTCACGATGTCGAGTGAGCTTTTACTTGGTAGAAATCGATTTGTACCAAGTGAGGGACAATGACAACTGAGACGTTTCGTGTGTCGACATCGGGTCAGATGAGCCTGCCCGCGACTGTCCGACGCCGATGGAGCTTGGAGCATGGCGGCCAGGTTGAGGTCATCGACCTTGGTTTTGGAGTGCTCACGGTCCCTGTCGGCGGCGCACGACGACTTCTTGATCAGATCCTTCCGTCGGAGGACCACTACGCAGCCGTGGCTGCTGACGACGATCCCGACCTCTCTACGTCGTGACGGTACTTCGCAGCGCTAGATATGCAGGCCCGCCTGCTCGTATCGGCACGCGACGACGGCCCAGGCATTCGCCGATGCTGCTCGACGCTCGCAGTTGACTACTGGGCCCTGCCGCGCTGACCCATACGGACATGTCGTACAACTTTGGTCCGTATGGATTCTTGTACGAACCATTTTGACGAGCCGTGAGTCAGCTGTGATGCAAGTCAGGAACGAACTGCAATGAAGTCCTCGATGCGGGTTCGATCGCCCCATTCCTCGAGAAGACGGTCAACATCGTCGACTGACACGAGCGTGCCGGTTGGTCGTTCGATGAGCGACAGCGTGTAGCCGTACGATGCGAACATCTTCAGGTGGTCGCGCGGCGCGACCCCGCTGACACGCTCGGTCATCTCGCAGGAGAACTCGAACACGATCACGGGACGGTCGCGCTCGATCGTTGCCGTCGCTCCCCGAAAGACGAGGGGCTCGGCACCTTCGACGTCGATCTTGACGACGTCGACTCGCGGGATGTCAAGATCATCGAAACGCATGGTGGGAACGATCGTCACATTCGGATCGAGTGAATCGCGCTCGTCGTGATCGAGGAACCCGCCGTTCGAACCGATGGCCGTGCGAAACGAGGCGAAGCCGGTCGACTCGCCGAGGGCGATCGGCACGAGGTGCACGTTCGACAGGCTGTTGCGTTCGATCGTGTGAGCAATCAGCCGGGCATTGTCGGGATTCGGCTCGATCGCGTAGACGTGACCATCGACGCCGACCATCGCGGAGGCCAGTGCCGTGTGCCAGCCGACATTGGCTCCGATATCGACGAAGACCGAACCAGGCTCGAGAAATCTTCGCAGCACATGCTCGACGTGCGGTTCCCAGAACCCGTTGTTGATGATCGGGCCCGACACCGAGCTATCGGCCTTGTCGAGTGCGACCTCGATGCCGTCGACAGTGACGTAGGCGACGTCGTCGTTCGACAATCGCACCGAGAACGGCGTCGGCGAATGCTGTTGATCGACGCTTCCGAGAACACGGCGAACCATGGATGGGGTCAGTTGCGATGCCTCCAACGCATTGCGCACAACGTCGGCGGACTCCGGGGTCACGCCGTGGGGGAACAAGAGGCCTGTCAACTCGTCTACTTCCGCCTGGGTGCGACGGCCGCGAGCAGCTCTCGGCTCGGTGGCCTGATGGATCGCTCGCTTCAGGCGTGAGCCGGTTCGAAGAGCTGCTTCAGCGACGCGATGCACCATCCGGCCAGTGTCCCACGGCCTGGCTCTTCTCGCGGCTTTGGATCGCGAGATCGTAGGCGACCATCCTCTCGACGAGCACTGGGAAGGACGCTTCGCGCTCCCAGCCAAGTTTGGTGCGCGCCTTTGACGGATCGCCGACCAGGACGTCGACTTCCGCCGGCCGTAGGAACTTCGGATCCTGGCGCACATGGCTCTGCCAGTCGTCGATACCGGCAACCTCGAAGGCCATGCGAACGAACTCGCTCACCTGGTGGGTCTCGCCGGTCGCGACGACGTAGTCGTCGGGCTCGTCTTGTTGCAACATCAACCACATCGCCTTCACGTAGTCGCCCGCGTAACCCCAATCGCGTCTCGGCTCGATGTCTCCGAGCACGAGCTCGCTCTGCAGCCCAAGTTTGATCCTCGCGACGGCGCTGGTGATCTTGCGCGTGACGAACTCGAGGCCCCTGCGCTCGCTCTCGTGGTTGAACAAGATTCCGGAACAGGCGAACAAGCCGTAGCTCTCGCGATAGTTCACCGTGATGTGGTGGCCGAACGCCTTGGCGCATCCGTACGGCGACCGGGGGTGGAACGGAGTGGTTTCCGACTGCGGTGTCTCGCGAACTTTTCCATACATCTCCGACGAGCTCGCCTGATAGAAGCGCGTCGGGTTGTTGCGCATCCCGCCAGCGACACGGATGGCCTCCAGCATTCGCAGGACGCCTTTGCCGTTCACATTGGCTGTCAGTTCGCTCTGGTTGAACGTCATCGGCACGAACGAGATGGCGGCGAGGTTGTACACCTCGTCGGGCTTGGTGGCCACGAGCACCGCGATCAGGCTGGCAAGATCGAGCAAGTCGCCATTGACCAGTTCGACGTACGGGTGGTCGCGCTCTATCAGCTCCGCCTTCGGGTTGTTCTGTCC